>NZ_CP023860.1:675761-1013642 GCF_003326015.1 Candidatus Thioglobus sp. NP1 | reverse complement strand
TTAGGATCTATAGCTTTATTATTATGGGGTTTAAGAATGGTCCGAACAGGAGTTATGCGCTCTTATGGTAATAGTTTGAAGAGATTAGCACGACGCTCAGAAGGAAAAGTTTTACCAGCATTCACATCTGGATTATTAGTTGCCGCCTTATTGCAAAGCAGCACTGCAGCTATTTTAATTTCAGCATCATTCACTGGGCAAGGTCTTATTAGTGTCAGTAGCGCATTTATTACTATGCTTGGAGCTGATGTCGGAACATCAGTAGCAGTTCTTATAGCATCGCAAAAATTTACAACTCTTGCACCATTTCTATTGGCAGTTGGTGTTTTTGGTTTTATTGGTTCTAAAATAAATAAATGGCAAAATGTTTTCAGGGCAATAAGTGGTCTTGGATTAATTCTTTTTGCACTTTCTTTAATTACTAAAACGGCTGGTGGATTATCAGAATTTAAACAATTTACAGAGCTTCTTTTAATCTTTGAAAATCAACCAGTATTTTTTGTTCTTCTAGCTTTGATACTTACCTATCTTTCATATTCAAGCTTAGCAATTGTCCTATTATCAGTTAGCTTCCTTGCTACTGGTGTTATTGGCTTAAATGAGGGTTTATATTTGGTATTAGGTGCAAACTTAGGTAGTGGCTTATTACCTCTTATTTCTAATTGGAAAGCTTCTATATTAGAGTTAACACCTATATTGGCAAATCTTATTGTTAGGGTTATTTGCATTGCTGCCTTCTACCCATTTGTTGATTTTGTTTCTATTTTCGCCTTGAAGTATATTTCTATCGAATTATTTCCAGCTATATATCACTTATCTCTAAATTTAATAGTTGCATTCATTGGAATTATTTTTTCTAAAAATCTTATTACCTTAGCAAAAAAACTATTTTCATCTCGAGAAGAAAAGAAACTAGATTTTCCAAGGTTTTTAGAATTAAAAGATTTTTCGATGCCAGCTATCTCTCTTGCAAGTGCCAAAAGAGAGGCAATCCATATGGCTGAAATTTCACAAAAAATGGTTCTATCTTCTCTAACAGTTTTACAAGATGATAATATTTCATTGCGTGATGAAATCATAAGAAATGAAGATATAGTTGACTCTCTATTTGATTCAATCAAACTATATATTGCAAGAATCTTACAAGAAGAACTAACTCCTTTAGAAACACAAAAAGCTTTAAATATTCTTAACTTTACAACTAATATGGAGCATATTGGTGATATTGTCAATAGTAGCTTAATGGAAATTTCTGGGAAAAAAATTGACAAGCATATACATTTTTCAAAAGAAGGATTAAATGAGATTATCTCTATTCATGAGGTCGTATGCTCTAATTATGATCTTGCTATTAATACCTTTGTTTCTGATGACTGTGAACTTGCAAAAGTTCTCTATGAAAAAAAACAAGAACTACATAAACTTGAGAAAAGATCTGTTTCAAAGCATCTTCAACGAATTGGAAAAGGAATGGCTGATAGTCTTGAAACCAGCTCTATGCATATAGATGTAATTCGTGATTATAAAAAAATAAATAGTCTATTATCTTCTGTTGCATATCCAATTTTAATTGCTTCAGGTGAAATTTTAGAGTCAGGTTGGAAGCAAAAAATTTAAAACCTTAGTTAGGATATTTACTATCAATTCCTTCTACGTAGAAATCCATAGTAAGAAGATCAGGATAGTTTGGAGGTGTTTCACCCTCCACTAACCACGGAGAGCCATCTTGCTTGTTAATTGGCCCAGTGAATGGATGGATTGCACCCATAGATAAGTCAATAATTGCCTTCATAGCTTCATTTTTAACATCAGTAGGCATATTTTGGTTCATTGGAGCAAATTTAACCATACCTTGTTGAACGCCGTCAAAAACATTAGCTGATGCCCACGTTCCATTCGCAACAGCTTGAACTCTCTCAAGGTAGTATGGCCCCCAGTCATTAATGATTCCACTTAACTGTGCATTTTGACCCCATTCACGCATATCAGATGACTGACCAAATGCATATATACCTTTCTCTTCAGCGACCGTCATTGGTGATGTAGAGGCAGTATGTTGCATTAAAATATCAGCACCTTGGGCAATTAAAGCGCGGGCAGCATCTGCTTCTTTACCCGGATCTTCCCATGTGTATACCCAAACAATCTTTATTGAAACGTCAGGATTAACCGACTTAGCCGCTAAATACGCAGAGTTAATGCCACGGATTACTTCAGGAATTGGAAACGAGGCAATATAACCAATAATGTTACTTTTAGTCATTCTTCCCGCAATCTTACCAATAACGTGCCTTCCCTCATAAAATCTTGCAGAGTAGACTGAAATGTTATCTTCTAACATGTAGCCAGTAGCATGCTCAAATTTCACATCAGGATATTGCTTTGCAACCTTAATAGTTGGGTTCATATAGCCAAATGACGTTGTAAAAATAATGTCATTTTTACGAGCAAGACTCGTAATAACACGCTCTGAGTCGGAATTTTCAGGAACAGATTCAATTTCCGTAATCATAACGTCATCACCCATCATTTTCTTAACATATTGGGCTCCTTGATGATGTGCATAAGTCCAGCCATGATCTCCTGTTGGACCAATATATACAAAAGCAGCTTTAATAGGGTCAGCATAGACATTACTAGTAAATGCTAAAACTACACTTAAAATTAAAAGTTTCAAAATACTCAAAAAACTACGATTGGACATACTAACTTTCCTTTTAAATAAGAGAATAAATTTTAATTTCAAACAAAAAAAATCGCGCCCTGAGATTAACTCAGGATGCGATTATTATTTAACTAATTAAATTATTAGTTAGGGTACTTAGCCTCAATACCTTCTACATAGAAATCCATTGTAAGAAGATCAGGATAGTTTGGAGGTGTTTCACCCTCAGCTAACCATGGTGAGCCATCTTGCTTGTTAATTGGCCCAGTAAATGGATGAATAGCGCCCATTGACAAATCAATAATTGCTTTTGAAGCTTCATTTCTAACTTCAAAAGGCATTGAATTATTCATAGGAGCAAACTTAACCATTCCTGAATCAACTCCATGGAAAACATCAGTTGAAGTCCAAGTTCCATCTGCTACAGCCTGAACACGCTCTAAGTAATAAGGACCCCAATCATCAATAATTCCAGTTAATTGAGCATTTTTACCCCACTCACGCATGTCAGATGCCTGGCCAAATGCATATATACCTTTTTCTTCAGCGACCGTCATTGGAGCAGTTGAATCAGTATGTTGCATTAGAATGTCAGCACCTTGAGCAATTAGAGCATTTGCAGCATCAGCCTCTTTACCTGGATCGTACCAAGAATAAACCCATACGATCTTGATTTCAATATCAGGATTTACCGACTTGGCAGCTAGATAAGCAGAGTTAATTCCACGGATTACTTCAGGAATTGGGAATGATGCAATATAACCAATAACATTAGTCTCTGTCATTCTTCCCGCAATCTTACCAATAACGTGTCTTCCCTCATAAAATCTGGCTGAATATACAGACACATTATCTTCTAGCATATAGCCAGTAGCATGCTCAAATTTCACATCTGGGTAACGCTTTGCAACCTTAATAGTTGGGTTCATATAGCCAAATGACGTTGTAAAAATAATGTCATTTTTACGAGCAAGACTCGTAATAACACGCTCTGAGTCTGAGTTTTCTTCAACACTCTCTACAGTAGTTATGATTACGTCATCACCCATTTGCTCTTTCACATATTTTGCACCTTGGTCATGTGCAAAAGTCCAACCATGATCTCCTGTTGGTCCAATGTATACGAAAGCAGCTTTAACAGGATCAGCATAAACATTACTCGTAAATGCTAAAACTGCGCTTAATATCGAGAGCTTCAAAACACTCGACAAACTTCGATTAGACATACTTATTCTCCTTTTAATTATTTAACAATTTTTCTTACTTTCTTACTTTTTACAAAAAACTTTATTCAGCAAACTAAGTTGTTGAATGAAATATTCTACCCAAACAATTAGGGACTGTGCGATTTGTTTTATTTTTTAATCTCATCCTCAGACTAACAAGAATAATAATTGTTGCTAAGTAAGGAAGCATAGATAGATATTGAGCACTTACATTAATATTTAATCCTTGTGCATGAATCTGAAGAATAGTAATTCCTCCAAATAAAATCGCTCCAAATATAATTCTAAAAGGTTGCCATGAGGCAAAAACAACAAGACCTAAAGCAATCCACCCTCTTCCAGCAGTCATACCTTCTCCCCATATAGGAACTTGAACAAGTGATAAAAACGCACCTCCAATTCCAGCCATGGCGCCACCAAATAAAATTGCCATTACTCGGTATCGCACAACATTATGACCAATTGCATGCGCCGCATCATGATTATCTCCAATAGCGCGCAAGATTAAACCTTGCTTAGTTTTGAATAAAAACCACCAAACTAAGTAAACCATAAAAAATGCCAAATAGACAAGAGGATTAAATGAGAAAAGCAAAGGGCCTAAATAAGGAATATCAGATAAATATGGAATTGGAACTGCAGTGATTAACTGAATGGTTTCTTCTGTATATCCTCTACCTGCAAAAGCAGCAAAACCCAAACCAAAAAGAGTTAAAGCAAGTCCAGTTGCAACTTGATTTGTAAGCAGAAATTGAGTCAAAAAAGCAAAAATAGATGCTATGGCCATCCCACCAAGCATTGCAGAAAGTACTGCTAAATAGGGATTTCCAGTATGGGACATAACTACAAAACCAAGTAGTGCTCCAACAATCATCATGCCTTCAACTCCTAGATTTAGAACACCTGAGCGCTCTACTAATAATTCACCAATAGCGGCAAAAATAAGCGGAACTGATGCAATACTTATTCCAATAATAATGCTAATAAAAAGACTTTCATTCATAATATTTAATTTTTAGTTTTTAGTTTTAAAAAGTACTACTTTATATTTAATTAATATATCGCATGCTAGAAAATAAAATAAAAGCATACCTTGAAAAATTTGAGTTATTGAACTTGGTAAATTGTATTCAATTTGCACATTCTCACCACCAACATAGCTTAGAGCAATTAGCAACGCTGAGAATAAAACACCCACTGGATGGAGTCTTGCCAAGAAAGCAACAATGATTGCAGTAAAACCATAAAATTGGGGCAAACCTGGAGTAAGTTGCCCAGCAGGCCCTGCTGCCTCAAAGATTCCTGCAAGACCAGCAAGTCCGCCTGATATTAAAAGGGAGTACCAGACCGTTTTGTTATCATCAAATCCAGCAAATTTTGCAGCTCGAGGGGCACTACCTGATATTTTTATTTGCATACCAAACATATGCTTTTTGATACCAAACCAAGCAATAAGTGATAGAATAATTGCGACAATTAAACCAATATGTAGTCGGGTGCCCTCCCAAATTATTGGAAGTAATGCGCTATCATGAAATAGTCGACTCTCTGGAAAATTAAATCCAGATGGGTTTCGAAGTGGCCCCTGAAGCATGGCACTTAAAAATAAGACTGCAACATAAGTCAACATTAATGTTACTAAAATCTCGTTGACCTGATATTTGACTCGCAGAAATGCAGCAATACCAGCATAAAACATACCTCCTAAAATACCCGCTATAGTCATTAAAGGGAGTATCCAAAAAGCCTCAACATTATAAAAATACAATCCTACAGCACTTCCTGCAATACCGCCTATTACAAACTGACCTTCTGCTCCAATATTCCAAATACCAGCTCTAAAGCCAATTGACAAGCCAAGCCCAATAATCATCAAGGGTGCCGCCTTAACCAATAGTTCTGAAAAATAGTAGGAGTCTCTCAATGGCTCTACAAATAGAGTATAAAAAACACTTGAAACGTCAATATCAACCAATATATAAACAAATATGAGATAAGCTGATATAGCTGTCAACGTCATAGCTAACAAGGGAGAAAGAAGAATCATTAAAGTTGAGTTTTCAACTCTTGGAACTAGCTTAATCATTTGTTTTCTCCTCCAACCATTAGCTGAGAAATTTTTTCTAACCCATTCTTTTTCATGTCAACTGCTTCTGAAAGAACCCCCTCAGAAAGGACATGAATTTGCTCACATAAACTTAATATCTCATCTAAATCTTGAGAAATAATCAATATAGCTGAACCCTGGTCTGCCAAAGCAATAAGTGCTTGATGAATATTATTTGCAGAGCCTGCATCTACTCCCCAAGTTGGTTGAGCAACAATTAATAACTCAGGATTTTGAATAAGCTCCCTACCAACCATAAATTTTTGTAGATTTCCACCAGAGAGAGATTTTGCCAACATATTACTAGAAGGTGTTTGCACATCAAATTTTTCAATAACATCTTTTGAATGCATACCAACCTTCTTCCAATCAATAACACCATTCTTTGTCATTTCAGTTTCATCTGGCCGACTTAACAACATGTTTTCATTAAGCGACATATCTGGAACTGCTCCATGACCAAGTCGCTCTTCAGGAACAAAGAAAATTGAAAGCTGTCTTCGTTGGTGTGAATTTAGATGACCAATATCTTTACCATTAAAATCTAAAGTTCCAACTGGTGAGGTTACCTCGCCAATTAATAATTCCATTAACTCATCCTGACCATTACCAGCAACACCAGCTATACCAACAATACTTCCTTTTTTCATTTTTAAGGCTATATTTTTAAGCTCAACCCCATACATATCATTACTTTTTTTACTTAAATTATTTATTGAAAAAATATCTTCACCTATAGTTATATTTTTTCTTGCAAGTTCAGTTAGTTTTTTTCCAATCATCATTTCAGCAAGTTCTTTTTGACTATGATCCTGAGGAATACAACTTTGCACTAACTTACCATCTCTTAAAATAGTAGCTTCACTGCATATTTCAATTACCTCCTCTAGCTTATGAGAAATATATAAGATTGCACATCCATCTTTAGCAAGTCTCTTAAGAGTAATAAATAAGTCAGAAACTTCTTGAGGAGTCAGAACCGAAGTTGGCTCATCCATAATTAATAGCTTTGGATTTTGAATTAAACAACGAATTATTTCAACACGCTGACGTGCGCCAACAGATAAGTCACCAACAACTTGCTGTGGATTAACATCCAAGCCATATTGTTTAGAATATTTCGATATCTCATCTGAAAAGTTTTCATTAAGACCAACAGAATCAAGTCCAAGAATAATATTTTCTTCTACAGTAAGTGATTCAAATAATGAAAAGTGCTGAAAAACCATTGCTATGCCATTTTCTCTAGCTTCAAAAGGACTTTTTGGACTATATTTATTATCTGCCCACTTCATTTCACCACTGTCTGGTGCCAATGAGCCATATATAATTTTTACAAGAGTAGATTTACCAGCTCCATTTTCACCAAGTAAAGCATGAATACTTGAACCCTTTATATTAAGAGAAACATTATCATTTGCCTTTAAATCTCCATAAGACTTTGTAATATTTGATACTTCTAATTGGTATTTCATATAATCTCAGATTGTCTTTTATCTTCAATAAAATTTATTAAATCCATGGCTATAGTGACAGCAATCGATGTAGGTGATTTTAAGAATTTTTGTTTCTCTCCAATTGGACATGTGAATTTTTCGACCACTTCCTGCTGATATCCTTTATTAATAAATCTATCTCTAAATTTCTTTCCTTTTATAGCTGAACCTATCATACCCAAATAGCTAAACTTGTTTTTAGAAATAATTTTTTCACAAATTTCATAATCTATTTGATGACTATATGTGATTACTAAACAATAAATATCATCAGGTAGATCTATAAGCCCATTTAGGAAATCATCACAGATAATATTTATTTTTGAAGTATCCCCTTGGTATTTATTAAACTGCTCAACCCTATCATCAATCCAATAAATATTTACTGGTAAATCTGTAAGAATTGGCATTAATGCTCTAGAAATATGCCCTGCTCCAAATACAGCTAGTGACTGAACTTTGGTAGGAGTATTTTTTTCAAGGCAAATTTCAATTACAGAATTAGAGTTATTAGTATATTGAATAACAGTAGGGCTTCCAGTTTTTGTTAATAGTTCTTTTGCACTAAGTGCAACAAAACTTGATATCCCTTTCTCATTTATTAGATGATTGTTATTATTAACAGAATAAACCAACTTATTATCTTCGAATTCAGAATTGTTATTAACAATAGTTGCAACCACAAAATCCTCATTTTGATCAAATAGTTCTGATACGACATTAATCCAAGAATTATTATTAATAGAAGAATTTGAATGCAAAAAACTTTCAAACATAACCTTGACATATCCCCCACAACATTGGCCAAGGGAAGCTCCAAGAGGAAATTTTTCTAAATGAACATTATTTTTATCAAGACTCAATAAATCTGCAGCAAATGCTAGGGCTTTAAACTCTAAGTTGCCACCACCAATACTGCCAAAAATAGATTGATCAGAAGCAACGACAATTTTGTCGCCATTTATGCAAGGTGTTGATCCCTTAGTATCTATAACGGTCATTAACACAAAGTCATTTTTTAAAGAAATTGCGTCATTTACTGACTTAAGCCAAGCCTGCATAATCTATGAATTTAAATTCTTATTAAGGCTGAAAAAGACTTGCTCAAAATTTGCTGGAGCATTGAGCCCAGTTTTATTATTATTATCAGCATTATAGATAGCATTCTTAATGGCCAGCCAAGTTGAAATAGCAAGCATAAGTGGGGGCTCCCCAACTGCTTTTGATTTATGAATTGTATTTTCGTGATTTGAAATATTTGGTTTAATTTTGACCTCAAAGTGTTCGGGAGTATCTCCTATCGCAGGAATTTTATAAGTTGAAGCACCCATCGTTAGTAATGCTCCAGAATCATTCCATTTAAGTTCCTCAGAGCAAAGCCAACCCATACCTTGGATATATCCTCCAACTATTTGCCCCATATCAATTGCTGGGTTCAGCGAGGCACCAACATCATGCAAAATATCCACTGCTAAAAGCTTGTATTCACCAGTCAAGCAATCGACTATAACCTCACTTACACATGCGCCATATGAATAATAATAAAAAGGACGACCCTTTTGCTTAATAGCATCAAAATAAATCTTTGGAGTTTTATAAAAGCCATTACTAAAAAGCTCAACTCTATTTAAATATGCTGTTGAAACAAATTCATCAAATGCTATCTTTTTCTTACCCACATGAACATATGAATCTTTAAACTCAATAATATCATTATCTTCACCATAAAAATTTTGAGCAAAAATAGTTAAATTTTTCTTAATTCTTAAGCATGCCTCTCTTGCTGCCATTCCATTTAAATCTGAGCCAGAAGAGGCTGCAGTTGGGGATGTATTTGGAACCTTAGAGGTAGATGTTGCGGAAACTTTTACGCGCTCTAAATTTACTCCAAACTCGTTAGCAACAACCTGAGCAACTTTAATAAATAGTCCCTGACCCATTTCAGTTCCACCATGGTTTATGTATATACTGCCATCTTTATAGACATTTACCAATGCACCCGCTTGATTTAATAACTGAGTAGTAAAAGAAATGCCAAATTTCACGGGAGAGAGAGCCAATCCTTTTTTGAGGTACTTATTATTCTTATTAAAATCCTCAATACTCTGCCTTCTAGCTAAATACTTACTATCCTCTACAAGCTCGCTTGAAAGCTCATTAATAATATTATCTTCAACAACTTGATCATAAGGAGTTACATTATTGGTTTCCTTTTGATAATAGTTTAATTTACGAATCTCAAGAGGATCAACACCAATATTCATAGCTATTTCTTCAATTATATTTTCTATAACGAGCATACCTTGTGGCCCACCAAATCCTCTAAATGCGGTATTTGAAGCGGTATTTGTTTTGCATAAGAAGCCTCTAAAAGTAGCATTTGGCATAAAATAAGCGTTATCAGCATGGAATAGAGCTCTAGAGACTATTGCTTTTGAAAGATCAAGTGAATATCCACATCTTGCAGCAAGATCAATTTCGATTCCTAAAATCTTACCATCATCAGCATAGCCAACCTTATAGTCTGCTTTGAAATCATGTCTCTTTCCAGTCATCAAAATATCATCTTTTCTTGAAAGTCTGGCCTTTATTGAGAGCTTAGTCTGTTGTGCGAAAATTGCACAAACACAAGCTAGCTGTGATGAATCTGTCTCTTTACCACCAAAGCCACCGCCCATTCTTCGAGTAACTACTTCAATTGCATTCTGTGGGACATCTAAAACATGTGCTACTAAATGTTGGACTTCAGTTGGATTTTGAGTAGAAGAATGAACTACCATTTCATTATCCTCTGTTGGAATTGCAAGTGCAACCTGCCCCTCAAGATAATAATGCTCTTGACCTCCAATCGAAATACTACCATTAAGTTTATTTTTTGATGAATCAATTGCTTTATTTGAATCTCCAATAGAGACTATTAGTGGCTCATCAAGAAAGCTTTTTTTAGCCATTGCCTGATCAATAGTCACAACTGCCTCAAGCTCTGTTACATCTGAGGTAACTAGGAGTGCTGCTTTCCTTGCATTGTCATGACTATCGGCTAGGACAGCAGCAATTGCTTGGCCATAAAATAAAACCTCTTTATCAGCCAATATAGGCTCATCATGTTTAATCGCACCTATATATAAATTTTCAATATCTTTTGCCAAGAGAATACTATGAACACCATCAGCTTTCTTGGCAACTGTAATATCTATCTTATTAATTTTTCCATAAGCAACATCACTCAACGCAAACGCAACATGAAGAGTACCTTTTGGAACAGGCATGTCATCAATATAGGCTGCACTCCCCTGAACATGCATATGAGCACTATCATGAACAATAGAGTCACCAATTACTGAGCCTTTTAGCTGAGAAGATTTTTTTGTGCTTTTATTAATTTTTCATCACTCCCTAAATTAATTTAACTGAGAAAATTCAGCAAGATTCTCAATTGGCTCATCTTGATACATCAAAATAGTTTTTTTAACTAAGTTTGCAGAAACTTGCAATCGATATTCTGAAGTTGCCCTTACATCAGTAAAGGGTGAAAATTCTTCATTTAAAACCTTATAAGCTAAAGAGGCTATATCTTCATTCTGCCAATTCTTTAATAAAAAATGTTCAAGTTTTTGGGACCTTTGAGGGATGCCTGACATCCCGCCAAAGGCGATTTTAAATGACTCTGGTTTATTGTTCTTAGATGAAATATTAATTGCCATACATACAGCTGAAATATCATCTTCATATCTTTTTGACATTTTATGAGTTATGAGTCGCTGATTATCTTTTGGCTTAGGAATAATAATACTTTCAATAAATTCACCTTGCTGAATAACTGTTTTTTTATAAGTAATAAAAAAATCTTCTAAATTAATTATTCGACTATCATTGCCTTTTCGAAGCTTTAATTTAGCATCTAAAGCAATTAAAACTGGAGCCATATCACCAATAGGTGAAGCATTAGCTATATTCCCTCCAATAGTAGCCCAATTTTTTATAGGCAAAGAGGCAAAACGTTGCAAAAAAGCCCCTAAGTCAGGCCAATTATTTATGAGACAAGAGGCAGCATCTTCATAGCTAACTGCAGCCCCAATCTCAATCTCTTTAGCACCCTCTTTAACCTCTTTTAATTCAATAACCTGGTTAACACTTACAATATGCGAGAATTCTTTCATTGACTGGGTAATTTCTAAGCTCAGGTCAGTTCCAGCAGCAATAATATTAGTTGAAGTATTATTGATAAGAATATTAGAGAGCTCATCTATTGTGGAAGGGGCATCAAATTTAATTGTTTTATTATTTTTTTTATAACTTAAACTTACGTGTTCAGGATTATTTAATTTTCCTAAAATATCAGTAATTTGCTGCTGATTTTTTTTATAGTAATCTAAGTTCTCATCACTTTTGTCATCAAACATTGAAAATGCTGCTGCAATTATTGGCTTATAGCCTGTGCATCTGCATAAATTGCCTGATAGTGCCTCGTTTATTTGATGCAGATTTACGGAATTTTTATTTTGATACAAAGCAAATAAGGACATAACAAATCCTGGTGTACAAAAGCCACACTGTGAACCATTTTCTAACACCATAGCTTTTTGAGAGGGGTGAAGCTTATCACCCTCAGTTAAACCCTCAACAGTTACTAAATGCTTACCAACCAAACCACAAGCAAGTGCCATACATGTATTTATACTTTTGTATTCAATCTTGCTAATCTTATTTTTTGTAATAATTTCACCAATAACGGCCGTACAAGCTCCACAATCTCCAGAACCGCAACCCTCCTTTGTACCTACAAGCTGATTATTTCTTAACCACTCTAGAACAGTAGTATTTGGATTAATTACACCAAGATCAGTTGGTGAAGAATTTTGATTTAGCAAGAAATACACTAGCTTCCTCGGTATGTTGAATAACTATATGGAGAAATTAAAAGTGGCACATGGTAATTTTCACTTTTTTCACTAATATTAAAGCGAATAATGACATCTTTTAAAAAAGGGCAATTTATGTTTTTTGCTTCATAATAATCATTAACTATAAATTCAAGCTCGTAACAACCTTCATCAAACTCTTCTTCTGACAACAAAGGTTTATCACATCGACCATCTAAATTAGTTTTTGTTGATTTAATATGTGTTGAGTTTGTACCCTCTCTTCGATATAAATTTATAACCACTTCACTTGCAGGAACTCCTGCAGAAGTGTCCAATATATGAGTTGTTAGTTGTCCCATTATGCTTCCTTTTTCTGGTAAATATTTTGACCAAGAATATAGACCTCTTTTATTAGTCTATCATCTCCAAGCGTCATCAAATTAAACAATATATCGCTAATATTATTTGAGGTTTCAAGTTTATTCTTTATCAATTCTGTGGCTTTTAAATCAATGACAATAAAATCTGCCTCTTTATTAGAATCAAAATTACCAATACGATCGTCCATATTGAGTACTTTAGCTGCAGCTAATGTTGTCAGATAAAAAGCTTTGACAGGATCTAAATTGTAGTCATTTAGCCGGCATATTTTGTAAGCTTCATTCATAACTTGGAACATTGAAAAGCTATCACCCCCGCCAACATCTGATGCAAGGGCGACACCTATTCCAAAAGCCTCTAATTTATCAATCTCAAATAAACCACTTCCAAGAAATAAATTGGATCTTGGACATAGTGATACTTTAGAGCCCGAATCAGCAAGGCGCTGATACTCCTCATCAGTATTATGAATACAGTGGCCAAAAACTGAATTAGTGCCAGATAAATTAAACTTATCGTAGACATCAAAGTAGTTTTTTGAGTCTGGGAAAAGTTCTTTTACCAAGTCAATTTCATCAATACTTTCATTTAGATGGGTTTGCAAGAGCACCCCTTTACTTCCATTATCCTCTGAATATTCATCTAACAACTTAGCTGCCTGCTTGAGTTGTTCAGAGGAAGATGTTGGAGCAAATCTAGGGGTAACTGCATAAGTCATTCTTCCCTTATTATGCCATTTTTCAATAAGCTCTTTTGAATCAGCATAACTATCATCTGAATTGTCACATAGTCCTTCAGGGGCATTTCTATCCATCATCACTTTACCAGCTACCATTCTGAGGTTTCTCTTTTGCGCAGCAGTAAAAAAAATGTCTACAGATTCTTTGTGAGAAGTGCAAAAGGTCATCGCTGTAGTAGTACCATTTTTGATGAGTTCATCAAGAAATAAATTGGCAACTTTTTCCGCATATGCCTCATCAGAAAATTTTTGTTCTTCTATAAAAGTGTACTTATTTAGCCAGTCCAGAAGACTCGTTCCATATGAAGCTATAACTTTGTACTGAGGATAATGCACATGAGTATCAATGAAGCCAGGCATCATTAAACTATCCTTAAAATGAGTTGATGAATTAGCCTTTGGCCATTTTGGAAAAAGCTCATTAAAGCTTCCAACTTCAATAATAGTTCCCAAATCAACATCAACAACCATTAAACCATCCTCAATATAGATTGGTTCTATCTCTGACCCACTCTCTATACAGTGGTAAATTGAACCTCGATAGTGATTGTATCCACTCATTAATTTGCCTCAATCCAAATCCCTAATTTCGCTCTCTCTTCATCGGTCATATTTGTAGTGTTAATTATTGGCATAGCTTTAGATAAAACTGCTTGCTTGTATATCTGATTCTTATGGGCAATAATATTATCTTTAGTATCAAGCATTATGCCATTTGGTGCCATAGCAAATGCCTTGTTTGAAGGCTCTGCAGCGTGACAACTTACGCAATGTTTTTCAATAATAACTTGAGCTTCAGCAATAGTTACGATCTCTTTATTTTGAACTTGTAATTTGCTTTGAGATGGTGCTAGAGCATAAATCAATGCTAATGTTGAAATTACTATTATGGCAATTAAACTATTTTTAGCTTTGCCAACGCCTCTTAAATTAAAGTAATGACGAACCATTACTAATATTCCAATAACAGCAATTAATACTAGCCAGCCATAATCTCCACTATATATTGTTGGGTAGTGGCCACTTATCATCATGAATAAAACTGGCAAGGTAAAGTAATTATTATGACGAGAACGAAGATAACCTGTTTTTCCAAGCTCTAAACTTACCTCTGTGGAGTTTTCACATGCATCAACTAACTTTTTTTGAACTGGAATAATGACAAAGAAAACATTAGCAACCATGACTGTTCCAACCATGGCACCAATTTGCATATAAACCGCTCTAGGATTAAAAATATTACTATAGAAATATGCAAAAAATGAAATTACTATAAAAATGATTGCTATAAAAATTGCAGATTTTGTAACTAATTTTGACTTACACAAAATATCATAGATGAGCCAAAAAAGTAACAACCCTACTAAACTTAAACCAACGCCATATGCTGCAGAAATTGAACTATTCGCAGCTAATAAATAAGTGCTAGCATTAAAATAATATATAACTGATAGCAGTGAAATTCCAGAAAGCCAAGTAACGTATGCCTCCCACTTAAACCAATGTAAAGGCTCTGGAAGAGTCTGAGGATATTTTTTATATTTTTCTAAGTGATAAAAGCCACCGCCATGAACCGCCCAAAGGTTTCCCGCAATCTCGTCCCTATTATTTAATCGATCGAGTTTATTTTCCAGCCAATTAAAATAGAATGATGCTCCAATCCATGCTATTCCAGCAATTACATGAAGAAGCTTCAAAGCAAGACTTAGCCAGTCAATAAGATATATTTGCATCATAAGCTTAACTCTACATTAATATCAACATCTTCAATCTTTCTAACAGTACATTGTTTTATAGTGTCTTGGTCAATATTGTGCTTTCTATCTATAACAACAAATTGCGCGTTATCTTTTAAACTAATTAAAGGAAAGTGCCAAACACCTCTTGAATAACTTATTCCTTGATCACCATTACTTATAAAAACTTTTATATTTTCTATTATAGGATCCTCAGCAGGAGGAGAGACAACAACAATAAAAGGTGTTTCTCCTTTAGGTATAAATGTTTGACTAAAAAAAGGATGCTTTTCCAACATTGTGATTTGCAGTGGGAATTGTCTTTTTTTAGCTACAAAAATATGAACACTTGTCTCGCCGCACTCTTCTTGGGTATCAATTTTTGCTAAGTCTGCAAACTTATTAGCAAAACCATCATTTATCGTTATTGAATCTTTATTTTCAATACTAAGTACATCACCAAATTGATTGAAATTTTCTGCTGTTAATGGCTCTGGAGTAAGGTTTATAGTGGTCATTTTATATAAAATCTCCAATGAGTTTTAATCGAGCAATTCCACCGTCTGGAAATATGTCAATTCGAATGTGAGTAATTTCTTGCTCATGAAGCAAGTCTTCCTTTTTAAAGATATTGATTTTATTCATTCCAAGTTTTTTCCTTTCAATTATTTTATCCCAAGTTTTACTAACTTCAAGCAAAGTATTATCATCAATATTACTAATATTAGCTGTTGAAATAGAAAAAGTATCTGGAAAATTACCCTTAAAAAAACTTGTATCCACAATGATTTCATGCACTTTTGCAGGTTGTGCTAAAGCAATTAATCCCCAATCATTACCTGCTTTACGTCGACGTCTAGTTTCCCATCCATCTGCCATACTTTGCGGCTCATGCTTTTCAAGGACATTACTCAAACAACCAAAATGCTCGTCATTTGCATAGATTGCTCTTGCCCCACTCTTTTTAGAAATTACATTGGTACCAGTGATCTCATACTTAGTTTGGTCAAACCATTTATTTCCAAAAGCCCTAAATCGAGCGATACCTCCATCAGGATGAAGTGTTAATTTTAAGTGTGTTAAGGGCTTATCTGATTTGCATGAGAAAAGATTATGGGAGTCCCCATCAAGGTTTTTTTTATCCAGCAGGTCAAACCATTCTGATACAGCTGATCCATCAACAACTCTATCATCAGTAGTCCCTCCTGGAACATAACAACCTAGAATTGATATTCCAGGAGCAAAATTTCCAGTGAAGTGCGTGGTATCGATATTAAAGTTTTCAATAATTGAGGGAGACCCAAGCCTAATAAAACAAAAATCATTTTTCCCATCGCGACGCCTTCTACTCTCCCAGCCATCCATCCATTTACCATTTGCATCATACTTATCTTCAATATAGACAGGTTCAGTGGGTTGCAACATACGACCAGAGTCCGCAAAAAATTCATCACTACAATAAACTACCTTAGTACCAAGTTCAGAATTTGCAACATCAATTTGATCTTTATATTCCATAAATCTCCTTTATTCTCAACCAAGCAATTTTATTAATCTCATTTAATGCGTTTGATCTTTCATCAGCCATTGAGTTTCCAATTCGTATTTTGAAGCTTGCAATAATATCAGTTTTATTTTTCTCTTTTACTGCCATAATAAAAGGAAAGTTAAATTTAGAAAAATACTCTTCATTGAGACTCTCAAAGAGTCTAATTTCTGAGTCACTACAATCACTAAGCCCTGCAGATTTTTGTTCGGTTGTTGAAAAATCAGTAAGTTGATTAGTTTGAGCTTTTTTGCCTGCTAGTGTTGGATGAGCAACAATCAAACTATCTTGCAAATCATTATCTGAATGCAACATAATTGAAGACAATAATTGATGAAAGCTCTCTAAATCATTATATTTCTCATCTGCCAAAACATCATCTAAAGACTTCTCTACGAACCATGGAGAGTGTTCATATAGGTTACTAAAAACCTTTAAGTATTCTTCAGAAGACGCTCTAGCAAGTTCTGTTGGTGATTTCATTAAACCTTTCCTTTTTAAAAATTTTTATACCAATGATCAGCAATCTCGTTTCGGGTACAAAGCCAAACATCATCAAAAGTTTTGACATACTCTAAGAATCTCCTCATTGCCATTATCCTTCCAGGACGACCTAAAATTCTTGCATGCATACCAACTGACATCATTTTAGGATGTGTCTCTCCCTCTAAATAAAGCGCATCAAAAGTATCCTTTAAGTAATTAAAAAACTGATCCCCAGAGTTAAAGCCTTGAGGAGAAGCAAATCTCATATCATTGACATCTAATGTATAAGGAATAATTAAGTGTCTATTATCAGATTTTGACCCTTCAGTCCAATATGGGAGGTCATCATCATAAGTATCACTATCATATAGAAAACCACCCTCCTCCATAACTAATCGCCTCGTATTAGGACTATTTCTTCCCGTATACCAGCCTAATGGTCTTCTACCTAAGTGCTCAGTTAAAAGTGCAATACAATCTTTGATATGCTCTCGCTCAGTCTTTTCATCTATATATTGATAATCAATCCAGCGCAAACCATGGGCA
The DNA here is from genome assembly GCF_003326015.1 of Candidatus Thioglobus sp. NP1. Taxonomy (NCBI): domain Bacteria; kingdom Pseudomonadati; phylum Pseudomonadota; class Gammaproteobacteria; family Pseudothioglobaceae (SeqCode); genus Candidatus Thioglobus; species Candidatus Thioglobus sp. NP1. Next base: position 995,849 of record NZ_CP023860.1, on the reverse strand, counting down.
CAAATATCATAATTATGTTCAACTAGGTAATCTGCAAGTTCTTTATTACGAACTATTGCAAGCGCTACTGCAAAAATAGTTATAGGAATATCAAATTCCTTAAATAATCTTAATATTCTCCAAACACCTGCTCTTGATCCATACTCATATATTGACTCCATACTCATATGTCTTACACCCTCATATGGTTTTGCACCAACTATTTCTGAAAGAAAAGATTCTGAAGCTTTATCACCATGCAAAATACTATTCTCTCCTCCCTCCTCATAATTCAAGACAAACTGTATGGCAACTCTTGCCTCATTAGGCCAATGAGGATGAATTGACTCCTTGCCATAACCGGTCATATTTCGAGGGTAATTTTTAAGACTTTCAATAATTTTTTTATCCATAATAAATGCTAATTAAATAAGTGACTATTGTTATGATTTTTCGTTGCCTTTAAATTAAAGTTGAGTGATTCAACGCAACGATCAAGATGAGAGTTAATTGCCTTTGATGCCTTAAGAAGGTCATTACTTTTAATAGCATCTATTAATTCAAAATGCTCAGTAAAAGAACAAAAATTTGACTCATTATCAGCATAAATTGAAGCAGCAAGAGCTGATAAAGGAATAAGAGGTTTAAGGCTTTCAACTATAAATTTATTATCACAAAGCTCTGCTAAAGATAAATGAAAATCACAAGACAACCTTGCTAGCTTTGCATTATCAGTATCCTGATGAAGAGACTTCTCTTTTTTTACTAAGGAGTCAATGCCTCTAAGGTCTAGTTCATTATTTTGATGCTTCTGAACGAGGATCATGATGACACTATTTTCAATAGCTTTACGAGCCTCATATATTTGTCTAGTTTCAATTTCTGTAGGTTTAGCTACTCGAACACTCTGATTTTTTTTATGTATCAGCACTCCTGAGTCTACCAACTTATCAAAGCCCTGTCTAACCTCAGCCCGACTCCATCCAAATTCTTCCTGTAAAGAAATTTCTGAAAGCTTAATACCAGGTTTAAGTCTATTTTTGAGGATTGACTCAAACACAAGATCGACAACTTTATCTGGGTTTTTTTGGGTAATTGTTGGCATTATTTATTTTTTTTCCTATAGTATAAGTGTTTTAGAAGTACACGTCAATATTGTTAACAATTATTGTCAACAATATGTAAATAGTTTATTTAATTTTGAATTAATAAATTTAATAAATAAGTTGAAATATTTTTGACAAAGGGTCTCTTCAAGAATAGAATAATCACAACTCGAGTATTTAATTTCTATATACTTAAAAGAACCAAAACTTGAGTTAAAAAAATAGAAGGTGTTTTAACTATCTTTTTTTTAATGATGGTTTTCGTACTATTTATAAAATTTCATATTACTAACTAAGGAGATTACAAAATGAAAAATGCGAAATATTCACATTTCAGTGGATTGATCAAAAAAACAGGCTTAGCAATTTTTGCTAGTACTGTTGTATTGGCAGCATCAGTTGCTCAAGCGGCTGATATTAAACCTGCTGTGGTTTATGATACTGCTGGTAAAAATGACAAGTCTTTTAATGAGGCGGTCTATAACGGCATTATGAAGTTTGGTAACGATACTGGTATCGCTGTTACTGAACTAGAGCCTACAAATGAAGCTATGATGGAGCAAAGTCTTAAGAAGTTTGCTCAACGTGGTTATAGCCCAGTTGTTGCTGTAGGATTTACAATGGCTAATGCTGTTGCTGCTGCAGCTGCAGAGTATCCTGATACTCAATTCACTATCATTGATGGTGTTGTAGATGCTCCAAATGTTCAAAATGTTGTCTTTAAAGAGCAAGAAGGATCATTCCTTGTTGGTATTATGGCAGCTATGGCATCAAGTTCTGGTACTGTAGGATTTGTAGGTGGAATGGATATCCCACTAATTAGTCGTTTCGAGTGTGGTTATAAGCAAGGTGTTGCTCATGCCGATAGTTCTATGAATGTTCTAGCTCAGATGACTGGTTCTACTCCTGCTGCATGGGGTAACCCAACTAAAGGTGGTGAAATTACTCGTAGCCAAGTTGAAAATGGTGCTGACGTAGTTTATGCTGCTGCAGGTGGAACTGGAATGGGTGTTTATCAAACTGCTGCTGATATGGGTGTATTAGCAATTGGTGTTGACTCAAACCAAAACTACATTCAACCAGGAACAATGCTTACTTCTATGTACAAGAAAGTTGGATTAGCTGCTTATGAGAGCTTTGAAGCTGCTATGAACGGTACTTGGGAAGCTGGCTTTAAAGTAAACGGTGTTGCTGAAGATGGTGTTGGTGCTGCTATGGATGAGTACAATGCTGATCTAGTTTCTGCTGATATGCTTGCTGCTGTAGAAGCTGCAAGAGCTGGAATTATTGATGGCTCTATTGTAGTTCATGACTACATGAGTGACAATACCTGTCCTTTATAAGAAGTAGTTTTTATTCTTAAAAAACATCCGGCTCTTGGGTCGGATGTTTTTTTTAAACTTTAATATAGAGTTTTTTATAAAACTATATATTAAAGTTACAAATTCATACAACTATAATTAATACATATTTTTTATATTAATATTCTCTATGGCTAAGTCAAATATTGCTATTGAACTTATAAATGTTGATAAACATTTTGGTGCCGTTCATGCAAATGATAAGGTTAATCTGAGCGTTGAAGCTGGATCAATTCATGGCATTGTTGGTGAGAATGGTGCTGGTAAATCTACTTTAATGAGCATCTTATATGGTTTTTATCAGGCTGATTCTGGGCAAATTAAAGTCTTCAATAAAGATTTCAGAGCTACCAGCTCTAAACAATCAATTGAAGCTGGAATTGGCATGGTTCATCAGCATTTCATGTTGGTTGATAATTTTACTGTTCTTGAAAATGTTATCTTGGGAAGTGAAGGTGGGGCTTTGATAACTGAAAGCCTAGCAAATGCTCGAATTGAATTGACGAGACTTGCAAAAGAATATGGTTTAGAAGTTGAGCTTGATATTGCGGTAGAAGAATTATCAGTTGGAATGCAGCAGCGAGTTGAAATATTAAAGGGTCTTTATAAGGGCGCAAAAGTATTAATACTTGATGAGCCAACAGGGGTTCTAACTCCTCAGGAGTCTGATGAATTATTTCGAATATTTGAAGCCCTTAAAAATGAAGGTGTTACTATTATATTAATCACTCATAAACTGCGCGAAATCATGAACATTACAGATCATGTATCGGTAATGCGTGCAGGAAAGATGGTTGCTCACCGTGAGACAAGTAAAACAAATCCTGAAGAGTTAGCTGAGTTAATGATTGGCCGAAAAGTATTATTGAATATTGAAAAGTCAAGTGCAAAGATTGGTAAACCACTTCTGGTTGCAAACAACCTTGAAATTCATAACGAACAGGGTTTGAAGAGAGTTTCAGAAGTTAGCTTTGAGGCTCGCTCTGGTGAGATTCTTGGAATTGCTGGGGTAACTGGTAATGGTCAGGGAACACTATTAAAAGCCTTAGCTGGAATACTTCCATTATCAAAGGGTTCTATTGAGATTATGGGTGAAACTATTACCCCTAAAAGTCAATTAAACCCTGAGCAATTACGTAATCTTGGTGTAGCTCATGTTCCTGAAGATCGTCAAAAAATGGGCATGATTGCAGATTTTAGTGCCAGCGAGACTGCTCTAATGGGTTATCACAATGATAAAAAACTTAATCAAGGAATCTGGCTCAAAAGATCATTAGTTAAAGCCAACTGTGAATCAATAATGGAAGCGTTTGATGTTCGTCCAAATAATCCAAATCTTATGTCTTCAAACTTTTCCGGTGGAAACCAACAAAAACTTATTTTAGCTAGAGAATTTGAACGTGACCCTGAAGTCTTAATTATTGGTCAACCTACTCGTGGCGTTGATATTGGTGCTATCGAATTTATCAGAAAACGTATTATTAAAATGCGCGATGCTGGTAAGGCAATAGTATTAATTTCTGTTGAATTAGAGGAGATTATGTCACTTAGTGACAGAATCATAGTGATGTGTGATGGCGAAATTACTGGAACTGTTAATGGAGCAGATGCAGATGAAGCTACCCTTGGAATGATGATGGCCAATGCTCTTGAATCTCAAGATGAATTAAAGGGAGCTCGAGCATGACACGCGATAGAAAGTTATCTTGGATAAATGGCTTATTACTGCCACTATTTAATGTTTTAACTGCGTTTATAGCTACAGGTATAGTATTTATATTTATTGGTGTAGATCCAATTGAAGCTACAAAGATATTAATCTATGGCGCTCTTGGCTATGATGAAGGCCTTGGCTACACTCTTTACTATGCAACAAACTTTGTATTTACTGGACTAGCGGTAGCGGTTGCTTTTCATGCAGGTCTCTTCAATATTGGTGGAGAAGGTCAGGCTTATGTTGGTGGTCTTGGAACTGCCTTAGTTGCGTTATATATGAATCCAGCTTTGAGCGCTTGGATTGTAATCCCATTAGCCATTTCAGGAGGCTTATTGTTTGGAGCTTTATGGGCTCTTATTCCAGCCTATTTACAGGCCTATCGAGGTAGTCATATTGTAATAACAACAATAATGTTTAATTTTATAGCCTCCTCATTAATGGTTTATATCTTGGTTAATGTGCTTCGTGAGGTGGGTGAAATGTCCCCAGAAAGTGGAGACTTTATTGAAGCCTCATGGATTCCTTTTATGCATGATGTATTGGCAAATTTTGGCTTTGAAGTTACAAAGTCACCTCTTAATATGTCGATATTTGTTGCGTTATTCTTTTCAGTAGTAGTCTGGTTTTTCCTATGGCATACCCGATGGGGTTTTGCAATTCGTGCTGCAGGTAAAAGTAATGAAGCTGCTATATATAGTGGTATTAATCCAAAAAAAATTATCGTTGTAACTATGTGTATATCTGGTGCATTAGCTGGATTAGTCGGTATTAATGAACTTATGGGAGTTCAGCATCGTTTATTTTTAAATTTTAATTACGGTTATGGCTTTGGTGGAATTGCGGTGGCATTAATGGGTAGAAATCATCCTGTTGGTATCCTGATTGCTGCATTTTTATTTGGAATACTTTATCAGGGTGGTGCAGAATTAGACTTTGAATTACAAAACGTATCAAGGGACATTGTTGTTGTTATGCAAGGACTCGTTATTTTATTTTGTGGTGGCTTAGAGTATTTATATAGGCCCGTTTTAATTCGCTATTTAGCGCCAGTTGAGGCATCAGAATGAGTGACTTCTTTTTAACTACTGTATTGACATTTGATGCTTCAGTGAGAATTTGTGTTCCACTTATTTTTGCTTCTATGGCTGGCTTATTTGCAGAACGTTCTGGTGTTGTTGATATTGGCTTAGAAGGAAAACTTCTAATGTCGGCTTTCATTGCTGCCAGTGCAGCAAGTGTTTTTGGATCGCCTTGGCTTGGTTTAATTGCAGGTATGCTTGCCTCCTCTGTATTAGCAATGATTCATGGTTTTGCCTCCATTACCTATAAAGGCAACCAGATTGTTAGTGGTGTTGCAATAAATATCTTAGCATCTGGACTTACGATGATTCTAACCTTAGCCTGGTTTAAAAGAGGTGGTATTACCCCAACACTTCAAAATGACGAAAGATTTCTATCTATTACTCTTCCTGGTGTTGATATTATTGATCATATTCCGATTCTTGGAGTTATCTACAGGGAATTAATTAGTGGTCATAATATCCTTGTGTATTTAGCCTTTGTAATCGTTCCAATAGTATGGTGGGTTGTTTATCGGACTCGATTTGGGCTTCGCCTTCGGGCGGTTGGTGAAAATCCTAAGGCAGTTGATACTGCAGGCTTATCAGTTGAAGGTCTTCGCTATAGAGCATTATTAGTTGGTGGTATTTTGTGTGGTATTGGTGGTGCTTATATTTCAACTGCATATACCGCGCAATTCACTAAAGAAATGACTGCTGGAGCTGGTTTTATTGCGTTAGCTGCCTTAATTTTTGGAAAATGGCATCCTTATAGAGTACTAGCAGCATGTTTCTTATTTGCCTTTTTACAGTCCCTATCAATTAGACTTCAGGAGGTAAAAATTCCACTTATTGGAGAAATTCCAGTGCAATTAATTGATGCAGCACCTTACATTTTAACGATTATTTTGTTAGCGGGTTTCATTGGTAAAGCTGTCCCTCCAAAGGCTTCAGCTCAACCATATATTAAGGAGTTATAACTATGCACGAGGATAGCTATATTAGTGCTACTAAAAAGGCTATGAGTAAGGCTTATGTGCCCTACTCCAAGTATCCAGTTGGGGTTTTGATAATTACTGATAAAGGAAATACCTACTCAGGTTGTAATGTTGAGAATGCAAGCTACCCTCTTGGAAACTGTGCTGAGGCTTCTGCTATTGCCTCAATGGTTATGGGTGGTGAGAGAAAAATTAAAACGATTTATGTTATGACTAAAAACGACGAAGGTGGTATTCCTTGTGGTGGTTGTAGACAAAGAATTAGAGAGTTTTCTGATGAAGATACTGAAATTATGATGTGCTCTCCAGATGGTGTAAAGACCCAATTAAATCTAGCTGAATTATTACCTAACTCATTTGGACCGGAGCATCTCTAATGAGTCAAGTTGATGATTGTATTAATATAATCAATCAAAATATAGATGACTTTAAGCCTGAGGTTGGGCTTATCCTTGGCTCAGGATTAGGCCAATTCTGTGATAACGTAGAAATTAAAGCGAGTATTGATTTTAATCAACTTCCTGGCTTTCCGGAAGCTGGTGTTGGAGGACATGCAGGACGCTTACTTTTTGGGAATGTAGGTAAAACGAATATAGTTATAATGCAAGGTAGAGCCCATTATTATGAGCATGGTAAGGCAGATGTAATGGCTGTTGCAATTCAAACTCTAAAAGCGATAGGATGTAATAGCCTTGTATTAACTAATGCCGCAGGAAGTCTAGTCAAAGAAGCCTCTCCAGGAAGTGTAATGCTTATTACTGATCATATTAATATGACTGGAGTTTCACCACTGTTTGGTGCAAAAAGTAATAAGCGTTTTGTTGATATGAGTAATGCCTATGATCTCTCAAAAAGTGAGTCTATGCGTAAAGCAGCAAAATCAAAAGAAATTAAGCTTTATGAAGGAGTCTATGCTTGGTTTAGTGGCCCTCAATTTGAAACACCTGCTGAAATAAAAGCTGTAAAAATATTAGGCGCTCATGCTGTTGGCATGTCTACAGTTCCTGAAGTCATTTTAGCTCGTCATCAAGATCTACCCTTGTGCGCCCTTTCAGTAATTACTAATTATGCTGCTGGAATGAGTGAAACAGCTCTAAGTCATGAGCAAACAATTGCTTTTGCAAGCAAAGCAGCGGATACTGTCGAACATTTATTAATTTCATACCTTGAAGGTCAATCTTAATTTATATGAGCAATAAAAATATAGCTTTTGATAATAATGAACCTCTTGAAGATAAGAAGATTATTTCTTATATAACGAGTGAAAATTTAAATCATGCTGATGCTAAGAGAAATCCAGGAATGGATTTTCGACTCGACAAGATTTCTAATATTTCAATTAATCGAAGTGCAATAGAGCGTCGTTGTAAAAATTATGGAGTGCGTCGAAGCATTAAAAAAGACAAACAAGCTGCATGGTTACTTAAGGCAATCACATTAATAGACCTAACGACACTTTCTGGAGATGATACTGAAGCGAGAGTTCAACGACTTTGTAGTAAAGGAAAAAAACCCTTAAACTCCTCTTTAAGTTCAATTCTAGGTGTTGAATCACTAGATATAAATGTTGCTGCAATATGTGTTTATCATGATATGTTAGCAGCTGCTAAAAAAAATCTAGGTAAATCAAATATTAACTTAGCAGCAGTATCAACTGGCTTTCCTGCAGGACTTTCACCCCTGCCATTGCGACTTCAAGAAATTGAATACTCAGTTGCATCTGGTGCTAATGAAATTGATATAGTAATTAGTCGTCGTCATGTATTAGAGGGCAATTGGCAAAAACTTTATAATGAAGTTAAATTGTTTCGTGAAAAATGTGGTGACGCACATATGAAAACTATATTGGCAACTGGGGAGCTTGGAAATCTTAGTAATATTGCTAGAGCCTCTCAAATCTGCATGATGGCTGGCGCTGATTTTATTAAAACTTCTACTGGAAAAGAGTCAACTAATGCTACTTTGCCCGTTAGTCTTGTAATGGTCCGAATGATACGAGATTACTATAATGAAACTGGAATTCGCATTGGATTTAAAGCGGCTGGTGGAATAAGTGATACCAAGACGGCATTAACTTATATGACAATGATTCAAGAAGAACTTGGAAGAAGATGGCTCGAACCAGATTTATTTCGCTTTGGAGCCTCAAGCTTACTTGGTGATATTGAACGCCAACTGGATCACTTTGTTAGCGGCTATTATTCTGCCTCTTATCGTCACCCTTTAGGATAGGATTATATTATGACAATATTAGAATCATTTGACAAACTTGATTATAGCGAAGCTTTAGAAAGTAGCTCTGAGGCTCAAAAATGGCTTGAGGATAATGGTCGTCGTTTTGGGCAATTTATAAATGGCAAATTCATAAGCCAAAAAGATGCAGAAATAATCGCTAGCTTAGATCCTTCAAATGGAGATTTGCTAGCTAATATAGAGATTGCCTCTGATTCTCAATTAAATACTGCAGTGAAAGCGGCACGACAAGCACAACCTAATTGGCAGGCTCTTGGTGGCCACGGAAGAGCAAAAGTGCTTTATGCCTTAGCCAGATTGATACAAAAAAACGCTCGACTAATTGCAGTTCTTGAAACTCTTGATAATGGTAAGCCAATTCGCGAAAGTAGGGATATTGATATTCCTCTTGCAATAAGACATTTTTATCATCATGCTGGCTGGGCACAACTTCAAGAAAAGGAGTTTAAAAGTTACGAATCGATTGGTGTAGTTGCTCAGATTGTTCCTTGGAATTTTCCTCTATTAATGTTGTCATGGAAAATTGCTCCAGCCCTTGCAATGGGCAATACCATTGTATTCAAAGCAGCTGAGCAAACGCCAATTACAGCAATGTATTTTGCACACCTATGTCAGCAAGCTGGAATCCCATCAGGTGTTATCAATATGGTTAATGGAGATGGTGTTGTTGGTGCCTCATTAGCAGCCCATAAAGGTATTGATAAGGTTGCCTTTACTGGATCAACGGCAGTTGGCCAGTCCATTAGAAAAAGTACTGCAGGACAAGGTAAAAAATTAACACTAGAGCTAGGAGGAAAATCTGCATTTGTAGTTTTTGAGGATGCAGATCTAGATGCCGCTGTTGAAGGCCTTGTTGATTCTATTTGGTTTAATCAAGGGGAAGTATGCTGCGCGGGTTCTAGATTATTAGTTCAAGCGGAAGTTGCTGAAAAGCTGCACTTGAAAATTAAGGCTAGAATTAAACAACTGCGCTTGGGATTACCCTTAGACAAATCAATTGATTTAGGAAGCTTAGTTAGTAAAACACAATTTGAAAGAGTAAGCCAGATGGTAAATGATGGTCTTAAACATGGTGGTGAATCCTTTCAGGCTTGTGACATTGATGCCGAAAAAAACCTTTATCCGCCTACCCTTATTACTGATATTGACTCAAGTCATCCGTTAGCTCAAGAAGAAATTTTTGGGCCAGTGCTTGTTTCCATGACTTTTAGAACTCAATCTGAGGCAGTGGCATTAGCAAATAATAGTCGCTATGGATTAGCAGCAAGTGTCTGGAGTGAAAATATAAATCGTGCTATGGATGTTGCTCCGAAAATTAAAGCTGGAGTTTTATGGATTAATTGTCACAATCAATTTGATGCCTCTTGTGGCTTTGGTGGTGTTAAAGAATCTGGATTTGGAAGAGAAGGAGGTAAGGAAGGACTGTATGAATATTTAAAACCCAAATATTTAAGTCCAGTAAAAAATTTAAGGTCTAAAAAAACTAATAGTAATAAAAATCAGTCAATTGATCGAACTCTCAAGTTTTATATTGGTGGTAAGCAGGTCAGACCAGATGGTGGCCATAGTATAGAAACCTTCAACGCTAATGGAACTCTTGCTGCTGTTGTTGGTTCAGGTAATCGTAAAGATATTCGAAATGCGGTAAATGCTGCTGTAAAAGCTACCTCTTGGAGCTCTCAAAGTGGTCATGGTCGAGCGCAGATTCTTTATTTCCTAGCAGAAAACCTCGCTGTTAGAGAGTCTGAGTGGATTGAGCGCTTAGAAACATTATGTGGGATCTCAAATGAGAATGCAAAAGCAGAATTTGATGAAAGCATAAGTAGAATATTTAGTTATGCTGCTTGGGCTGACAAATACGATGGTGCAGTTCATAGCGCCCCTTATAGGGGGGTTACAATGGCACTTCCTGAGCCTATTGGAGTTTTGGCTCAAGTAGCTCCTGAGAATCAGCCACTCCTTACAACAATTTCTTTAATTGCACCAGCGATAGCTATGGGAAATAGAGTAATTTTAATTCCTAGTGATAGCTTTCCAAGTGTGGCATTAGAGTTAGTTCAAACCTTTGAGACTTCAGATATTCCTCCAGGAGTGATTAATATTGTTACAGGTAATAAGAGTGAACTATCTCATCAGTTAGTGGGTCATGTAGAGGTTGATGGAGTGTGGTGCTGGTCTGATAGTAATAATATTGCAAAAGTTGAGACTATTAGTGCGATGGATCTAAAACGTCTATGGGTTCATATTGATGGAGATCGAGATTGGCTTGACTCTAATCAAGGAGAGGGCCTAGAGTTTTTAAGAAATGCAACAGAAGTTAAAAATATTTGGACGCCATACGGGGACTAATCCTTTTATTTATGAATAATTTATTCCTCCCTCAAGAGCTAATTAGAAAAAAACGAGATGGTCTTGTTCTGTCTGATCCAGAGATTGGATTTTTAGTTAAGGGAATTAGTGATAAAAGCCTTACAGATGCCCAACTTGGAGCATTTGCAATGGCTGTATATCAGTGTGGGATGACAATGGATGAGCGTGTTAGCCTAACTACTCATATGATGAACTCTGGGGATACCCTTAAATGGCATGATTTTGAGCTTGATGGGCCTGTTGTTGATAAACATTCTACTGGAGGAGTAGGCGATAAAATTAGTCTAATGCTTGCACCTATTGTTGCTGCCTGTGGTGGATATGTTCCAATGATCTCTGGGAGAGGTTTAGGACATACTGGTGGGACGTTAGATAAACTTGAGAGTATCCCTGGCTATAATGGCACGCCAGATAATAAAAAGTTCCAATCATTAGTGAAAGAGGTTGGCTGTGCAATAATAGGTCAAACTGCAAAACTAGCTCCTGCTGATCAACGTTTTTATGCAACTCGTGATGTAACAGCTACTGTTGAATCAATTGACTTGATTACAGCATCTATATTATCTAAAAAACTTGCCTCAGGTCTTGATGCCTTAGTAATGGATATTAAGACTGGTAATGGTGCTTTTGCAGCAAAGCCTGAAATGGCCAAAGAGCTTGCACAAAGTATTGCTGATGTTGCTGCAGGTTCTGGTGTTCCAACAAACTGTCTTATTACGGATATGAGTCAGGTACTGGGTCATAGCGTGGGAAATGCAATTGAAGTCAGTGAATGTATTGATTTTCTAGTTAATCCTGACAACGCCAATCATAAACTGATGGAACTTACTATTGAATTAGCAGCGCATATGCTGCATCTTAGTGGGATTGAAACTGATCTAGTAACTGCCAGGAAAAAATCTAATGAGGCTTTATCTTCTGGAGAAGCTGCCTCTATATTTGAAAAAATGATTCATTCTCTTGGAGGTCCTAAAGATCTTCTTGACAAGACTAATCAGTATTTGGCACCAATGCCTATTATCACTCCAATAGTATCAAATTCATCAGGATATATCTCTGAGATGAATGCAAGGGATATTGGCTTAAGCATGATTAAACTTAAAGCTGGAAGAACAAAATCAATTGATCCAATTGATCATGGGGTAGGCTTAAGCAATATAGTTAATATCGGTCAGTGGGTTGATAAGGGAGAGCCCCTAGCTATGGGACATGTTAGGGATAAGAGTCAGATTAGTTACTTACAAGAAACTCTTCCATCTGTTTTTAATCTTACTAAAGATAGGCCAGCAACCCCGAGCTTAATTTATGAAATAATTAGTTCAAAAAAGGAAGGTCATTAATGAAAAGAGCGATTATTTTAGTTTTAGACTCTCTGGGTCTTGGTTCTAGTGAAGATGCTCATCTTTATGGAGATTCTGGCTCTGATACTTTGGGTCATATTATTGAAGAATGTGATTCTAGTAACGCAGATAATAGCGAACGAAGTGGCCCTCTTTTAATTCCTAACCTAATTCGTTGGGGTCTTGGAGAAGCAGCAATTGCTAGTCGTAATAAACCACTTCCAATTACAAGAGTTGAGCCACAGGGTGCTTTTGGTTATGCAAAGGAAGTTAGTGCTGGAAAAGATACTCCAAGTGGACATTGGGAAATTTGTGGTCTTCCTGTTCCCTTTGAATGGGGAACCTTTCCAGTGATTGACAACTGCTTTCCAGCCTCTCTGCTTAAAGATCTAATGGAGCAGGGTCAGATAGAAGGAACACTTGCTAATAAACATGCATCAGGTACTCAAGTTATCGAAGAATTTGGTGAAGAGCATATTGCCTCTGGTTTTCCAATTTGCTACACTTCTGCAGACTCAGTTTTTCAGATTGCTGCCCATGAAGAACACTTTGGACTTGAGAGGCTTTATAAATTATGCAGAGTTGCAAAAAAACTGGTCGATCCACTGGAGATTACTCGAGTAATTGCGAGACCATTTACAGGAAACTCTAAAGATGGTTTTGAAAGAACAGCTAATCGTAAAGATCTTACAACACCTCCAAATGATTTAACGCTTCTTGATCATATTCAAGATGCTAATGGTCAAGTAGTATCGGTTGGAAAAATTGGTGATATTTTTTCTAATCAAGGAGTTAGCTATACGGTTAAAGCAAAAAATAATATGGGCCTTGTCGACCAATTACTCTCGGAGATGATAAAGCTTAAAAATGGCTTAATATTTGTTAATCTAGTTGACTTTGATACCAAATTTGGTCATCGTCGTGATGTGGCTGGATATGCATTGGCACTTGAGCAATTTGACAAGCGAATCCCTGAAATTGAATCAGGATTAGATAATGATGATCTTGTTCTTATTACTGCAGATCATGGATGTGATCCAACCTGGCCTGGTAATGATCATACACGTGAGCATGTTCCGGTTATTTTCTATGGTAAATCTATTAAAAATAATAATCTTGGCAAAAGAGATAGTTTTGCTGATATGGGTCAAACAATTGCAAGTCATTTAGGAATTAAAGCTCTTAATAATGGTAAAGCTTGTAACTTAAATTAATTAGTTATAATCTTTTGATGAGAGAACATATACTTAAACTTCCAAAAGTAGAGCTTCATAGCCACCTCGAGGGAACTATTAAGCCTCATTTAGTTCATCAAATTGCTCAACGAAATGGAATTGAACTTGACCAGAACCTCTTTAATGATAAAGGGGGTTACGCTTGGAGTGACTTTCCTAGTTTTTTAGTTGCTTATGATGGGGCTAGCTCCTGTCTAAAAAATAAAAAAGACTATAGAGATATTATGTATCAGTATCTTAAAGACTGTGCCTCTGAAAATGTTATATATATGGAAACATTTATTTCACCAGATCATGCAGCTGAATGCGGAATAAGTTATGATGATATGATCTTAGGATGCGTTGAGGGTATTGATGATGCAGAGGATGATTTTGGTATTATTGGGCGCATTATTGTAACCTGTGTAAGACATTTAGGTCCAAAAAAAGGAATTGATGTAGCCCAAAAAATGGTTGATAATCCTCATCCTTATATTGTTGGTTTTGGAATGGGAGGAGATGAATTAGCATTTACCTTAAAGGATTTTGAACCTGCATTTAATATTGCTGCTAATGCAAATTATCCATGTACGGTTCATGCCGGGGAAATCTCTGGCCCAGAGAGTGTTTGGGATGCAATCAATTATCTACCAATAGCTCGAATTGGTCATGGTGTTAGAAGCATTGAAGATGATAAGCTTTTAAGCGAACTAATTAAACGTAATATTCATTTGGAAATCAGCCCCGGAAGTAATTTAGCTTTATCTATCTACCCTAGTTGGAGCTCTCATCCTTTCAAATTTATCATGACTAAAGGAATAAGTGTCAGCCTAAATTCAGATGATCCACCATTTTTTGAGACTAGTGTTGGCCAAGAATATCAAAATAGTGCAAAAAACTTTAAACTCAGCATTGAGGATCTTAAGAATATTTCACTAATGGCTATGAAAGCTTCATTTGCAGATTCTGAGACAAAAAGCAAACTTATAGATAAAATTTTAAAATTCTAGTATTGATTCAGATTTTTTTATAAATTAAGTATTTAAAACTCTATAAAATTTATACTTAAAGTTTATTTAAAATATTATTAATCGGAAAATAAAATGACAATAGCAAAAACATATATTACTGCAGATGAGCTACTTTTAGACTCTTTTAAACTTGGAGTTCAGATCCACAATAGTGGCTTTAAACCTGACTTTATTGTAGGCGTTTGGAGAGGTGGAACTCCCGTTGGCATTGCCATTCAAGAAATCCTTGCATATCTTGGGAATGATTCTGATCATATTGCTATTCGAACTTCATCATATTATGGAATAAATGAGCAATCAAAAGAGGTTAGGGTTCATGGTATTGACTACCTTATCAGTAATATGAATGCTGAAGATAAACTTCTTATCGTTGATGATGTATTTGATTCTGGAAGAAGCATCAAGGCTATTCTGGATACACTTAAGGAAAAATCGAGAAAAAATTTACCTCATGATATTCGTATGGCAATGCCATGGTACAAACCTGAAAGAAATATTATTGAAGTAGTTCCAGATTACTTCATTCATGAAACAGATGAGTGGTTAGTTTTTCCTCATGAGATGGATGGACTTACTGAAAAAGAAATATTTGAAAATAAGAAAAATATGAAGGAAATCTTATCTGGCGTTAAGTAAATTATATTAATCGTTAAAGTGGCATGCCACTTCATGGTCGGTTGCTGCCTCTTTAAACTTAGGTTTTTCGTTTGAGCATATCTCTTTTGCCTTATGACATCGAGTTCTAAAAACACATCCAGAAGGTGGATTTACTGGTGAAGGCAAATCACCTTCAATTAGTATTAATTTCTTGTTTTTCTCTATACGTGGATCTGGAATAGGTACTGCAGAAATTAATGCCTGAGTGTAAGGGTGTCTTGGATTTTCATAGATATATCTGCTATTTGCAAACTCAACCATATTACCCAAGTACAGAACCATAATTTTTGTACTTATATGTTTTACGATACTTAAATCATGGGCTATAAAAATGAGGGTTAGCCCCATCTCTTCTTGCAGATCCATTAATAAATTAACAACTTGGGCTTGAATTGATACGTCAAGGGCTGATACTGGCTCATCACAAATAATAAGTTTTGGCTTTAAAATTAAAGCCCTTGCAATACCAATACGCTGACATTGTCCACCTGAAAATTCGTGTGGAAATCGATTTACAAGATTACCCAATAGTCCAACCTTTTTCATAACATCACTTACCCTTTCTTGGACATCAGCCTCAGGTGTTTTAGGATAGTGAGTTCTCAAAGGTTCAGCAATAATTTCACCAATATTCATTCGAGGATTAAGGCTGGCCAAAGGATCTTGGAAGATCATTTGAATTTGCTTTCGATGTTTTCTCATTTCAGATTTATTTAAACTCAATAGATCATTACCAAGCCATAAAACTTTCCCTGAATCTGTTGGAACCATTTTCACAATTGCTCTTGCAAGAGTTGACTTGCCACATCCTGATTCTCCAACTATCCCAAGAGTTTCTCCTGAACTTAAATTAAAAGAAACATTATTTACTGCCTGAAGTTTTTTTGGTTTAGTCCATGGCATATCGCCTTCAGAGCTAACATCAAAGCTAACCTTTAAATTTTCAACCTGCAATAATGAATTACTCATGTCAATTCCTTTACAGCAACATGACAGGCTCTATAATGAACATTTTTATCAACCATCAGTAGTTCAGGCATTTGAGAAGAACAACTCTCTTGTGTGAATTGACATCTAGGTGAAAATGGACATCCAATAGGTTTTAACATCATATTTGGAGGATTTCCAGGAATAGTAATAAGCCTCTCAGATGAATCATCTAACCTTGGAACTGCACTCATTAAGCCTTGAGTATATGGATGCGTCGGGTTTTCATAAAGACGATCAGTTTGACCAATCTCCATAACCTCTCCACCATACATTACTAACATTTCATCACTATTACCAGCAACTACACCAAGGTCATGAGTAATGAGGATAATTGACATGCCAAATTCTTTTTGGATGTCAGCCATTAAGTGCATTATTTGAGCCTGAACTGTAACATCTAATGCTGTAGTAGGCTCATCAGCAATTAATAATTTTGGATGACACAATAGAGACATTGCTATCATTACGCGCTGTCTCATACCACCAGAGAATTCATGAGGATACATTCTAATTCGATTTGAAGCATCTGGAATCTTTACAGCATCAAGCATAATTATAGATTGCTTGATAGCATCACTTTTTGATATACCCTTATGGTGAATAAGAACTTCAGCCATCTGATCTGATACTCGAACGTATGGATTAAGACTTGTCATTGGATCTTGAAAGATCATTGCAATCTTTTCTGCCCTAATACTATTTAAATCATTATTTGGCAGATTAAGAATCTCTTGGCCATTAAATTTAACACTTCCACTAGCTTTGCCGTTATGATCAAGAAGTCCTGTCATTGCAAATACAGTTTGACTTTTGCCACTTCCAGACTCTCCAACAATAGCTAAAACTTTTCCTTCATCCAATGAAAAGCTAACATTATTAACCGCATTAACAACTCCATCAGGAGTATCAAACTTAACTTCTAAATTATTTACTTCTAGTAAGCTCATTTCTACTAACGATCCTTTGGATCAAGCGCGTCACGAAGGCCGTCACCAATGAAATAAAAACAGAAAAGACTGGCAACAAAAAAAGCGAGGGGGAAGAGTAATTGCCACTCAGTATCATATTGTATAGTTCTAGCACCTTCATTAATCAAGGCCCCCCAACTTGTAAGTGGCTCTTGAACGCCTAAACCTAAAAATGAAATAAAGCTCTCAGCTAGAATAATTCCTGGAACCAAGAGGGTTGCATAAACAGCAACAATTCCTAATAAATTTGGCACGATATGGCGCAAAATAATTTTGAAATCACTTACACCAGTAACTTTAGCAGCCTCAATAAACTCTTTATTTTTTAGATTCAGAGTTTGACCTCTAACAATTCGACTCATATCTAACCATGAAAGTAGTCCAATTCCTATAAAAAGCATACCTATTGAGCGACCAAATACAACTAGTAATAAAATTAAAACAAACATGTATGGTATTGACATTAATATATCTACAATTCGCATCATAATCTGATCTGTACGGCCACCTAAATATCCTGAGGTTGCTCCATAGAGTGTGCCAACAACAACCGCAACAGTTGCTCCTAAAACACCAACCATTAATGAAATTTGAGTACCTTGGATGACTCTTGAATATAAATCACGTCCTAAATCATCTGTACCAAAAAAGTGGCCACTTGTTATTGAAGGCATTCCAACTTTAGCAGCTGATCCCATTGCATTCCAATCAATTTGCTCATTACTCCAAACTGCAAAATAAGGACCTACAAATGAAAAAATAACAATTGCTAATAATAGAAATAGACTTATGGTTGCAGCCTTATTATGAATAAATCTAGTTCTAGCATCCTTCCAAAGAGATCGGCCTGTCCCACTAATTTCAGACATATTATTTGCCGTTTCAACTATTTTATTTTTATTTGCTACAATCATTTTTAATATCTAATTTTTGGATCAACCCATGCATAAAGAAGATCAACTATCAAACTAAATAAGATTGTAAGACCACCTACAACAATTGTTATTCCCATCATTACTGAATAGTCACGATTAAATGCAGCATTAACAAAATAATATCCCATACCTCCTGTTGAAAAATATATATCTATGAGAACTGAGCCAGTAATTAATCCAACAAATGCTGGTCCTAAATAAGATATTACTGGAAGAAGTGATGGTTTAAAAACATGGCGAAAGAAGATAGTTTTTGTGGGTAATCCCTTTGATTTTGCTGTTCTAATATAGTTTGTATTTAAAACCTCAAGCATTGATGAGCGAGTAATACGAGCAATTGATGCCATATAGCTAGTTGAAAGAGCGATTACAGGCATGATTAAGTATTGCCAAGCACCGCCATTCCAACCCCCACCAGGAAGCCAACCAAGCCATAAAGTAAAGATAATAATAAGTAACGGTGCCATTACAAAATTTGGTAGTACTTGTGCACCAATTGAAACACCAACTGCTAAATAATCAATCCAAGTATTTTTCTTAATTGCAGCTATTGCACCAAGAGGAATTCCTACCCCAATGGCCGCAATAAATGACCAAAAACCGTACTTTAAGGTTATAGGAAAGCCCTGTCCAATAATTTCATTGACAGATCTATCATGGTATTTATACGAGGGTCCAAAATCAAATTCAGTAATTACGCCCCATAAATAATTAAACATCTGGCGCCAAATTGGTTGATCTAAGCCATACTTAGCTTCAATATTGGCAAGGACTTGAGGTGGGAGTGGTCTTTCTGATGTAAACGGACCACCAGGAGCAGCATGCATCAAATAAAAACTTACTGCTATTAGAATAAGTAATGTTGGAATTGCTATACCAATTCGCTTAATTATGTAGTTGATCATATCCGAAATTGACCGGCCAGGAATTTATAGAATAATTTTACCCCACAAATAAAAAAGCACCGCACAATATCTTGTACGGTGCTTTCTTGAAGAACTATATATTAATTAGCAACTTTATATAAGTTACGAGAATACCAGTTCTGTTCTACATTGTCATAAGGCCAGCCTTTGACGTTAGTCTTAAGCATAAATACACCAGCGTAGTGATAAATAGGAATCACTGGCATTTCATTTGCCAAGATCTCTTCAACACGTGTGTAGTTTGCTGATGCATCATCTAAAGTTCTAGCATCTAACATTAAACTATCTACCTCAGAATTATTAAACTTACCATCGTTATAACCAGACGGTGAAGTAAGTAAGTCTAAGAACGTTGAAGCCTCATTGTAGTCACCACACCAAGCACCACGTGCAAGCTCAAAACCTTGAGCACCACGAGTCTTCAAGAATGTTTTCCATTCCTGATTGGCAAGTGTAACCTTAGCCCCAAGAGTCTCTTTCCACATTTGCTGAGCTGCAATCGCAATCTTCTTATGACCTTCAGAAGTATTGTAAATGTACTCAAAACTTAGTGGATTACTTGGTCCATAACCCGCATCAGCTAGAAGGCCTTTTGCTTTAGCTTCACGCTCATCTTGAGACATTTGACCAAATGCAACTGGTGGCACTTCAAAGCCTGCTGTAGCACCTGGAGTAAAGGTAAAGGCATTAATTTGTCCAGCTTGTAAAATCTTTTCAGTTATTACTGAACGATCTATAGCGTAAGCAAGCGCTTGACGAACTCTTACATCCTTAAATGCTTCAGGACCACTATCAGACAAGTTAAATGTCATATAGTAGTTACAAAGCCTTGGGAAAGATGTTGCTTGATTGGGATAGTCCTGCTTCAGGCGAATAAATTGTCCTGAAGGAACAGTTCCCTTATCTAACTCACCAGCTAAATAACGAGTAAAGTCAACGTTCTCATCATTAATTACTAAGGCAACTACCTTTTCTAGGATTGTAGCATCATTATTCCAATACATAGGGTTACGCTCACGAACTGAACGCTCATTAGGAATATGCTCTGTAAGAACATAAGCACCATTAGAAATGATGTTTTCTGGCTTAGTCCAATCATTACCCCAAACACTTACACTCCATTCAGGAGCAGGATACGTAGAAGCATGAGTTGTCATTGCAGCAAAATACGGCAATGATGAAGTCAGTCTAACCTCTAAAGTATGATTGTCAATCGCAGTAACACCCAATGTATCTGGTGAAGCATCTCCAGACATTACAGCTCCAACATTTTCAAGGGCCATAATTTCAGCAAACCATGAATAAGGTGAAGCAGTAGCAGGATCAGCAAGACGCTGCCATGCATAGACAAAATCATGCGCTGTAACTGCGTTCCCATCAGACCACTTTGCGTCATCTCTAAGTGTAAAAGTATAGACATCTTTAGCATCATTAGTAGTAAAACCAGTTGCAACACCAGGAACAAGATTACCATCAGCATCTTGATTCATAAGACCTTCAAAAAGGTCGCGAACAATATCAGATCCAGATACATCCTCAACAATCTGTGGATCTACTGAAGTAAATTCATCCAACAAACTGTATGTAAATGTCTGATCATCAGCCAGAGTTTCGCCGGTTACTGGATGAGTTGCTGCAAATACAGATGTTGAAGCAAACATAACCAATACGAAACCTGTAGCCAAAGATTTTGGCAAATAATTCATATTTCTCTCCTTAATATTTAAAAAAAATTATAAATCCATCAAATTTAAATGAGGACTTACTAAAGTTTATACTTTTTTGGATTAATATTGTGATTTTTTTTTAAGCACTTGTTTGTTTTTATTAAAAATTTTTAATAATTTTTATTGATTTTTCTTCACCAATTGAGTCAACTATAATTTGAGAGCCATTATCATTAGAATAAATAGGTTTCTTACCTCTAATTTGTTTACTCCAACCACGAAGTGAATTAAGTATTTTTTTGCCTCTACTCAGAAATTGTGAATCATCATCTAAACTTGATATAGATAAACTACTATTAAAAGCAGGTAAATTAAATTTTATTGATTCGTTTAATAATTTTCCAGATCCAAAAGAAATCACAGCCAAAGAGATAATAATAAGAATAATCAATGGATAGCCAATTTTTCTCCAATTAATCCATAAGATAATTGATATACAAACCATGAAAAAACAAATACTAATAAAAACTAACTGACTCATTTGAATTAATTAAAAAATTAAGATTGATAATGAAAATATGAAATTATATTTTCTCAGCATATACCATCCGCTCAATATCCAGCACACCTAAGCTTCTCCCTGTTGGTTTTACATAACGATCACCTAATTCAGCATAATCAATATCTTCAATTAATTTCCATCCATTTTTGTTCAGGTAAGCTTCTATTTGATTAGGATCAAATCCAAAATGCCAAATTTTATCTTTTAAGACGAATTTTTCATAACCCCATTCCTGTCCGTAAAGATTTTCACCTTTAATAAAATCTTTTAGTACATAGGTAAACACTAATCGACTTCCAACTGGGGCTTTTGAAAAAAAATCAAAAGTCTTTTGAACTGCAGCTTCGTTTATGTACTGTGAAACTGCTTCCCAGATGAAGAAGGTTTTTTCATTTCCCAGATACCCATGTCGTTTTAGCACGTCTTCAATCTCCTCGTTAATGAAGTTTATGCTTACTTGTTTCACATTACTGGGGAATGACCCTAATGCTTTTTCAATTGCCTTTCGTTTAGCATCAATGTTTACAGCCTGATCAACTTCCCATGCAGAGATGTTCTGAGCTTCGGAAAGACGATAAAGACGTGTGTCAGCCCCAGCACCTAGGTTTACTAGGGTTTTAATCTTATTCTCGGTAATAGATTCAATAAGTCGTTCGTCAATATAACGCTTACGAACTAAAAAGCAGCTCCAACCTCCTGGTAAAAATTTTTCTGTCATATTCACTATCCAGTTCCTCAGTATGGCGATCTTTGTAATATTAATCCAAAATCGATTCATACCAGAATAAAGTTGTGCGGCAAGATTATCTTCGATAATTCGCTGTTCTTTAGGAAAATTTTGTTCAATAGCTACATTAATAGTAGGCTGATCTCCGGTTTTTGCAGCACCTTTTGTTTTAATCGAATTTTTGTTTGCCATAGATTCTTCTCTCATGATGTAATAAATTGTTTAATAGGCTGGAAATAAAAATGCTGAATTGAGCTTGATAACTTTGATAAGTAATCCATAAAATAGCTCCTGTAATTCCTACTAACCAGAGTCTTTTAAACAAAGCCCAAATAAATATAGCAACAAAAGCATTGAAATTAAACCCTTGCTTAACAGCTACTGGCCCTGAATCTTCTTTATCGTATATTTGAAATATTGCCAAAGTATTTTCTCTTCAAATGCTTATTCACTTAATATTAATGATTGTAGTTTATTCTGAGACTAAATACTACCCATCACTCGATTAATAAGATTTGATTTATGTCCGATGCAGAGGTGGGCATAACGCTTAGTCACACTAATCTGTTTATGCCCTAGAACATCTGCTATCTCCAAGAGAGATGCTCCAGATTGAGCCAAATAAGATGCACAGGAATGACGAAGGTCGTGGGATCTAAAGTACAAATTTTTTGATGTGTGAGGGAGCGGTTAATCCATTCTAGCAAAACATGACCCCTGTATGACCCCGATATTTTTTAGCAGACGAAAAAAAGACCTACAATCAATGTAGGCCTTTATGTATATGGTGGGGCGTGAGCGACTTGAACGCTCGACCAGCGGATTAAAAGTCCGACGGCTTTCGCCATACATCTCAACAAGTAGAGATGTAACGCTCTACACTTCCCAAAGCAACAACAATATTGGCATTTTATACAGAATGTAATTATAGCATAAAAGAGGCTAATTCCACCAAAATTCCACGATTAGTGCACGAAATTTGCACGAAATGCTAAGGCCAAAATTGACTCAAAATAGACCCCTACCCCACCCCTTTCGTATGACTAGTTAATCGAGAAAACCGGGTTAGATATGAAATTTTGAAATTAACTAATATGTGGATGTACAATTAATATCATTACCCCAAGTTGTACAATTTGTTTTAACTTTATTTCTTGGTCGGTCTATATTCTGTAACGATTTAATCATTTGACTTACTTGAGCATCAGCCCTATCCATTCCATTTCCAATTTCAGTTTGTATGCATTGTATCAATTCAGGAGTTTCAGTTTTATACCCAAAACCTAGACACATTTCTTTATAGTAATTGGTTATATCTGCATTAGGAGCTTTTTTGTGCCACATTGCACTTCCAACTGGATGACTGCAACTCTGCAAGAGGAAAAAAATGGGTAGTATTATTAATTTAAGTGATAATTTCATAGGCTTATTATATTTCATTTTGAGCTTCTGTACTTTGTTAAAAGAGATAACTTAAAAGCTATACTATGCACCAATATTTTCTATTGCCATAACAATAATCGTTAGACTAAATAATCCACCCCATAACATACTCATCCTATTATCTTTTTTATCAAAAAAAGCAGAACAAAAACACATAAAAGAAACTCCTATAATTAATCCTGCGAATATATTAGTGATTTCCATTAATTACTCCTATGTATTTTCTGAAATAGTATTTACAAGTTTTACAAAATACAGTTTTTTTAAATCATTTTCATCTCTGCTATAGGCTCTAGCGTAATATATTCCAATTGACTGAAAATCTTTGTTTACTGAATTTATTAAATCCTCTTCAGAATTAATTTTATCCCATCCGATACTTTCAGTATAAATATCAACAAATCCTGAACTAATTTCATCATAATCTTCATCAAGGTCAAGATGCCTTGGGATGTCTATTCCAGAGTCATTTAGTCCACTATCAACTATATCAAAAACAGTCTCAAAATCCTCATACTTCAATTTAACTTTATGGATACTCCAAGTAAATAAAGCCAAGCCATAGAGGAATGCATAAAGGTTTTTAGCATTTTCTTCTGACTTAATATATATATTTAGTGACTCTCTTATGACTACATAATCAAGGTCTCGAATAGTTTGCATAACAAATTCTTTTGCTGCTTTATCATTCCTCTTTAATTTCTTAGATGACTTTGATTTGACGACTACTTTCTTTCTAATCATCCTTTTTGATGGCCTTATCTGAGTATCATTTTTGTTGTAACTAGAATCAATTTTATTTTCTAGAACTATTGCAATAGCATTCTTTTTACTAACTGCATGAACTGAATCTTGGAATAAATAACCTTTCTTAATTAGATTTTTAGCTGTCCAGTCATTGCCTTTAAATAATGGTATGAAGGCAACTATAATTTGAATACCTAACCAAATCCACTCAGTATCTGAAGCATTATTGAAATCAATCGAGCCAAATTCACCATATAGCTCATTTTCTACTAAAACAGCAATTACTAGCAAAACCAAGTACAAGAAGAAATATGACCATAAGCCCCTAAATAGAAACCATATAGGCATAAAAATAGTACCAGCAACCCAAGCTAAGCCAACTTTAACAGCTTTATATCCATCTGTATGATGTTTAAATACTTTATATTCTTTTTCAGCTCTTGAGGCAAGGGATATAACAATTAGAATTGGAAGAGCAATTATGATAATTATTTCTAAAGGACCAAACATTACCTTTTAGAAAGCTCTTTTGTTCTCAATTCAACATAGATTGATTTTTGCTTTTCTCTATCACCTTCACATTGAGCAAAAGCTTTTGCCCAAAGCTCCTTATTTTGCACATTGTTTTCTTCTACCTCAGAAAAGGCTACTAAGTAGTTTTTATCTTTAACTGACTTAGAGTGCTGGACATCTTGAATCTGACTTTGAACTTTAGGCTTCAAAAATTCAATGAATTTAAAGAATAAATGAATAGCTATCCAGGGAAATATAAGAAATAAAAATGCCACTAAATAAAATACAAAACCCTCAAGGTTTATATTATCAAAAAAGTAAAAATATAAAAAATACCCATTAATTAATAATGCACCAATATTACAAATTATTCTAATAAATCCCATTATTGAACTATACCTTACTATCAGTTAATTTGACCCACTTTTAGTACTAAATAAGTTCATTACTTTCTAAGTATTTTAAGTACTCTAGGATGGTGAATTTGGAGCTCTGAGAGGCTATAAATATGGCTAATTCTAGTGATAATATAAGTCATTGATTTTAATACTAATATTAAAACTATTTAAGTAATATTTATTAGTAAAAAACACCAATTCTCCATGGACAAAAGCACTAATATATGGTATAATATGAATATCTTTTAGACGCTCTTAGAAGCACTCTAAAGTTGAATAATTTATAGTTTATAAATACATAAAAATAATCTTTAGAATATTCTAAGAATTCATATCTAAAAATGAATATTTAATTCCTAGAATATATACAAAGTTACTGATTATCATTTATATATACTACTATATATTGGTTCAATGTATCTTTATCTGAGTGGTTCTAGGTATAGCAGCTTAGTTAACTTAAAGTTTAATATTAATAGTAGCCAATTCTAAGTTAATCATAGTGAGTCTTAGTTAAACAATCGTATGGTCATCGACCATAAGAGATTCTTTTATTTCGACCTAAGAATATATTACTTGGTATAGGAGTAGTTTTTTCATACTAATTTCCACTAAAGATACCAAAGATTGAAGAGGCTCCTAGCTTTTGTTTTTCCCACCAGGACATCTGATTCTTTAAAAACTCTCTTGAGCGACTCGCAATTATTGGATTGCTTCCCTGTGAAGCTAATTTAGCCCAATACTTTGCTATTTTTAAGTCTTTTTTTACCCCTAGTCCTCTGTAATAAATGCCTGCTAATTCAAATTGTGAACTCTGGTCACCTTGATTTGCAGCTAAGTTAAACCAATATGCCGAGCTAGCATTGTTCTTTTGAAGTCCACTTCCTCCATTTTGAAACATCATACCTAAGTTAAATTGTGCTTCAGCATAGCCCTGTGAGGCTAATGGCTCAAGTATTCTGTAT
This sequence comes from Candidatus Thioglobus sp. NP1, assembly GCF_003326015.1. Classification (NCBI taxonomy): domain Bacteria; kingdom Pseudomonadati; phylum Pseudomonadota; class Gammaproteobacteria; family Pseudothioglobaceae (SeqCode); genus Candidatus Thioglobus; species Candidatus Thioglobus sp. NP1. The sequence continues at coordinate 969,924 of NZ_CP023860.1, read as the reverse complement.
GCTTCTCCATAGTTTCCAGCAAGTGCTTTATTGTATCCTTTAGTAAGCAATGCTTCAGAGGATTGGACGAATGAATTTTGTGTATCGTTGTAAGATTCACTAGAGCATCGATTAATTCCATATTGGTCAATCTTACACTCGCTACTGTTAGAATTATTTTTGCTAGGGCTATTAAAAAAAGATTCTAGCCAATTATCAGTGCAGCGATTAATACCATCTTTATCGATTTTGCATCCCGCCATACTAGAATTAATTGAGAATAAAAATGCACACAGATAGATATATTTTTTCATAATATTTAACAGTTCTCCATCATCTCTGATGAGCCATTAAGCATACAGTTAAGGTACTCATAGTCCATTAACCAAAATGCTAAAGCAAATATACCTAATGGTATTGAGAAAATGATTAAGTACCTAATACCTAGCTTACGTCGGTCAGTGCGTATTAAGCTGATGCCGTAAAAGAGGCTGAATGCCCAAAGGGCTATGAAGATTATTAAAAGCACTTATTTACCATTGATTTATTGACCAATCTCTTCTGGATGTAATTTAAAATAATTTAAGAGGATTTTTTTAGTACCTTTTGATGCTGATGATATGCTATCTGCTTCGAAGCCACCATTCTTCCCTTGACTAGAAATGATTTTATAAGTTCTAAAAGAATCATTATATTTAGATAAACGAGCCCTGCAAATAACTTTGATAATAGATTTTTTTATTTTAGTATTTATATGAATATATCCATTTATATTTTCTCTAGTTGGCTCTATATATTCTAAATTAATATAATCAGAATCAATATAAACTGACAATTCCTTATCTATTAAATTAGACAACTCATAAAAATTCTTACCGCACTTCAAATATAAATTATCTAATCTTATATTTTCTTCTTCTAATTTCTTTTCCTCTTCTTCTATTTTTTTCTTGTATTTTTTTTCGTTATCTAATTGTTTTTTTTCATCTCCATAAGCAACTAACCTATTTATTTTTTTTATTTTTTTTATCTTTTGCTTATCAGTTATCCCTGGAATGATAAATTGCAATATAAGGAATTTAAGAATTGTCTTAATGTCATAAAACTTCCTCCAAAGACCAGTAATTCTAGTAAGGATTCTATTCAGTCCATTAAAAATAAATCCAATTATTAGAAGGCAAATAGCACCAAAAATAACAATTTTAAAAAACTCAGTTAAATCAGAAAACTCTAGGTCTGAATATACAAAAACAAGAACTACGACACCAATGGCAATAATTATTCCAACACCAGTAAGAAATATAATAACTAGATTCCCAATAATGTCAGGGAAATTAATAATAAACCAGAAAATTAGAAGTGCTATGACGATTGAAAAAATCATTATTTAGGGAGCTTTAAAAGGATTCGCACAATAATATTTTGCTAAAGACAAGGTCATCTTTAGTGGCTTCATTAAAACTTATTTCAACTACAACAGACCTTCTCTTATTTGTCAGGTAGTGATAGTTGCCAGACTTGAAATGGTTATTGCTTTCTTTAGTCATACTATAAAACTTGCCAGTATCTGCATTTATTATCTTCAACTCATCAAAGTCAAGTATTGAAGGTTTTGATTTGTCTAGCTTATTAGTTCTTTCAAATATGTAATCCTCACCATATGACATTTCACCAACTTCATTTTTTGTATAGCATTTCATAGCTTCTGCTTGAATTGAAGCTGAGTAAGAAATTAATAACGTAATTGATAGTAATATTATTTTTTTCATAACTTTATTATATTTCAATTTGAACTAATAAGAATTCTTTATTACAGATACCAAAAACAAACATCTGTAAGGTCTTTTTCAAAGTCGTTATAGTAATAATGACAAGCTTTAGCTAAGTCCTTATCAGTGAAGTTAGTATTAATATAACCTTCATCAATTAAATACTGAGTTTGTAACTTATAAGTCTCATTTTGCGATATACCAGCCATAGTAAAAGTCCAGAGCATAATTATTAAAGCAAAGAAGCTAACAACTACGTTAATGATGGAATCAGCTATTGAGAAAAACCAAATAGACATTTACCAGTTTCCCTTTGTCACACAACTAAACATAGCATTAGCTCCTTTACTAAACTCTCTTTCAATATCAGTTTGAGGATTGCACAGTTTTACTACATCTTGTTTGGTGTAATCCTCTTCTAGGTAACCCTGCCTTATTAATTCCTCTAACTCTGCATTTGCAAATATACTCATTACTATCCATTGCAGAGCAAAAAGTCCTAAGAGGATAATAAATATGACTTTAAGTATTTTTTTCATTTAAAGCCCTTTCTTATAAATAGGATGTTCCAATTTCATTTTCATAGCAAGTCTCCCCGCCAGGGTCACAGTAGTTCTCTAAAAGAAGTTTGGGGCTCTCATCATTAGTAACTCTAGCTCTTATAACCTTTGCCTCACCTGATACCCACTCAAGTTTAAAGTTACTTCCAGTTGCTTTATAGTCAAAGGACATAAAGCCATAGTAAGGCTTTAACTTATATCTATAAGAACTTGAGCTAATATATCCTGCGGCAATAACGTTAGTTCTATTTTCTATAATTTCATCTTCTTCGCCTTTTAGAGTAAATATGGTGTCAGCTTTAACTAGCCTTACATCATCAAAGGCGGTAGATAATTTTATTGGACACTGTTCATTTGTAATACATAACTCTTGAATGTTTTTAGCAAGTGCAGTCATACTTTCATTAAACCTCTTTTCTGAAGAAAAAGTAAAGATAAGAATAAGAACTGAAAAGACCACGAGCATTAAAGGCGTTATTAGTTTTAACTTATTCTTTCTAAATACTCGAGTAATTATTAATAAGATTGAAATAAGAATTGTTAAACCTAACGGAACTTCATAACCACAGCCAACCACTGGTGAGCATATTGGGCGGTAATTGTAAATACCTAGCTGTATCAAAAGAATAAAAATTCCTAGTCCGGCAGTAAGCCCCCAGGTAACCCAGTATTTTTTTTCAATTGCATTTTTTTCTGAAGCATTCATTATTTAAAAGTTCTTCTCGAGCACTTCTACTGCATCTTTGAATCCTAGCTTTGCAGACTTTTCAAACCAATCTTTAGCAACATCTATATCTTGCATTAATCCATCTGAACTATAAAGCCCTCTAGCATTTATCCACCCTAAATTAAACTGAGCCATAGCATTGCCATCATTAGCAGCAACTTCCATTTCCGCCAATACATCTCTGAATTCGTTCTCATACAATGTTGCCAAGTTCGCATAAGCATCTTCGCTTCCATTAAAGGTTGCCCTTTCAAACCAATATATCATCTCCACAATATCTTCTACTGAGTCATTCTTCCAACCAGCAGCTAGTCGCCAACCTAAGTCATATTGAGCTTTGGCATTGTTATTTTCAGCGGCTCTCATTAACCACATTTCTCCTACTTCTGGAATATTCAGAGCGTTAGGGTCTCTGAAGTACATTGAAAGCACATACTGTGCTTTGGGATTGCCATTATTAGCTAAATCAACTATTAGGTTTGATGCACGGACAAATTCACCCTGTCGAGCCATTGCAAGGCTATCATCTATTAGATAACTATCATCTTTAGCATAAGACAATGAGGTAAGTAGAATTGTAATAATTAATAGTATTTTTTTCATAAGCAGTCTCCACCACAATTAGCTAAATTAAAACTCATAAAGATGCTTAACAAGATTAGTAAGACAAATAATATGATTATTAAAAGATATTGATTATCAGCTACCCTCTTATTTTCTTGAGGCACTGCAAGCCATATAAAGCCTAAAAATAATAATGAATTAATCAAGGTGTATAAGCCTCCCCACCTGGAAAAACTCCTGGGTTAGTCTCCATTAACCATATCCCAAAAAACATTGAGGCGATGATAAACAAAATAGGGATAGAGAATATGATAAGGATGGCTTTACCTAGCTTACGATGCTTTGTAAGCTTTATGAAAAATAGTCCAAAAAAGAATAGAAATAACCATCCTGGATATAGCGGAATTGAATTGAGAAAGTTAATCAAGGGGTATCCCAGAGAATATCTTGAAAACAATATTCCCACACTTCAAATTCACACGCATCTATGATTGAATAGAGTACATAACCCAAGTTAATGTATGGAGCTAGACCTATAATTAGAAGGAAAATTGCAAGCTTACGATACTTTGGACCCCAAACAAGAATAAAGCCTGCGAAAAGGAAGATGGACCAAACTATAAATATTATTAAGTCTATATTTGGAATTGCAGATTCCCAACAAAATTAACTTAGAGCCGAGTATATATACTTTTAATTAGTATGGTTTAATCTACACCATAACTTCATTAAGAAAACATATTGCCTACACTTATAAATATTAAATATCATTGGGATATGGTAAAACTATAATGTATTGAAACCTAGTTAAAAATCTCACTAAATAATGAATGAAAATCTCGATAATAAACTAACTTTTATTGATTTATTTGCTGGATGTGGTGGGCTTTCATTAGGTTTAGAGCAATCTGGCTTTTATCCTCTTTACGTTAATGAATTAAACTCAGATGCATTAGAAACTTACCTAATCAACAGGGACCAAGAGTATCCACATTTACGTAAGAAATACAATTCATCTGATATTAAAAAAGTTGTTCTAGAGGAAAACTACTTTAAGAATCTTTTGGATAGCTTTCAAAAGGATTTTAAGCGTGATTTTAGAGAAAACTCTGTTGACCTAGTTGCTGGAGGTCCTCCTTGTCAAGGCTTCTCTGGAATAGGCATAAGAAGGTCTTATTCTGTTGATAAAAAACAATTGCCTTCGAATCATCTTTATGAAGATATGGCTTTTGTAGTTAATCAAGTTAAACCCAAGATGTTTCTCTTTGAGAATGTTGAAGGGTTATTGACTGCAAGATGGACAAAGGAAGGTCAACAAGGAGAAATCTTTAAGGATGTTTTAAAAACCTTTCAGAATCTTAAAAACTATACAGTTAAGTTTAAACTGGTAAAGGCTAAGGATTATGGTGTTGCTCAAAATAGACCTAGAGTTCTGGTGGTTGGCATTAGGAAAGATATCAAAGTTAAATCAAATTCAACAATGGATGCATTAGAAGGAGGGTTTCTGCCAGAGCCTACTAATGATTACCCTAATCTCGAAGATATCTTGTCGGACTTAATTGATGAGGGCTTTGAATATGGTGGGGAATCAGTTGCCTATTCTAAGAAACCATCTAATAACCTTCAAGAAGATTATCGTACAAACAACCATTCGGGCTTATTAATGAAAAAAGGGCATGTATTGACTGAGCAGGAATACAGCAAGCATTCAGATAAAGTCGTTGAAAGATTCAGCCATATGATTAAGAACAAGGGGCAAATACCTGAGCATCTAAAGACTAAGAAATTTGCACAGCGTTTACTACCCAGAAAATGGGGTAAAAAAGGTCCAACGATTACTGTAACTTCTTTACCTGATGATTTTGTTCACTATTCACAGGCTCGCTGTCCTACAGTGCGAGAATGGGCAAGATTGCAAGCGTTCCCTGATTGGTATGAGTTTGCTGGGAAAAGAACTACAGGAGGCATCAGAAGAGCTGGTAACCCTCGTGAATCAAACTTTGAAAGAGAAGTTCCTAAGTACACTCAAATCGGAAATGCAGTTCCTGTAAAGCTTGCTTTTGAGGTCGGCAAGCACTTCAATCAATTACTTACTAAGTAGAGCTTAATACCTAAGGTCGTGCTTTATTGCCTCTGGAAATAATGCAGGCAATTGATTAGGTTTAAGTTTAAATAAAAAACCATGGTCCCTCCACTTTCCTGATTCTTTGATATGCATCGTATAATCCATCGTAATAATGCCTGTTTCTATTAGAGTTTCAAATTTAGATATATATGGATTCATAGTGTGCTCAGCTTCAACGTAATGAAACTCTTCATTTATACCATCTCCTTGACAAACTGCTTTAATCCAAAAGGTTTCTTTATGTTTATCTAGAAGACGCTTCTTAAGCTCTGAAATTAGCCAAGTAGTATCATGCTCCGCATTAAAGTCATTTAAATTAACATCTTTAAACATTTGTCTTAGATAACCATTGACATAATCTAAATCAAAAAATAAACCAAGCGAATTAGGCTTCAAACCACTTATTGTGTGTCTAAGTGCTAATAGCCCATCTGAGTCAAAATATCCTCGCTTTTGTAAAAGGTTTTCTTTAGGTGCTGATGGACTTAAAGACCACTCTGGAACGCAAGAAAAGAGAGTACTTCTATTCTTTTGAGAAAGTTTTTGACCTACACGAGTAGATTTAAGTTCAATTCCCTTGTAATCTGGTTTTTTGCTGGCATTTGCAATAATTCCGAGTTCAGACTCAATAGTCATTCCAATGCCAGTATCTCCAGCCTTAATAGTTCTAATAAAGCCTTTGTGTGACACTTTTATAAGCTTATTTAGAAGTTCATTAGCCACTTCACTTGTATCTAATTTAACTTTAGGTAACCCTGTCTCAAGAGCGTAATTAAGACTTTTTTTATCTGAACAGTTAATGATATATAAGTCTTGATTAGCTATAACAAGAGCAATTAAATTACCTGCTTTTGCAAGCCTATTAAGTCCAGATATCCATATTCGAGGGTCACCTTTTTTGGTATTTGGTCTATACAAGCTAACAGTTTTATCAAAGATTTCATTACTGGTAATGTAATGAGCGGTTGCCTTATAAATATCCCCTTGTCTTTGGTTTTCATAATCATGAAACTGTTCTCTTTGAAATAGAGCCTTAATAGATTGATGTGCATCAAGAATTGATTTTTTCAAACCGGTTTCAGTTGGAACTAGAAAGGCTACATCATAGTTATGGCCCAAAATAATAGATGCAACATCTTCAATATTAGTGTCTGAATTAGCTAGCATCAGTTAATTTATCAATCGCATCAAATATTGCATGATTACAGTTATGCATATTTGTAAGTGATTCGATATAAAGAGTTCTTAATAGTTTACAGTTATCTGAAATACTATCATCAGGTGAATCTATTAGTTTTTTGGCTATTGCATCCATAACTAGAAATTCACTCTTCATTCTAATCACAGTAGCTGCAATCTTTTTTTGAATAACATGGGTTTCAATGCTTTCATCTTTTTCTATCATACTAAGGATAAGCTCTAATTCAGGTTTAATATTCCAGAAAACTTTTTTATTAAACCTAGTTAAAGAATCTTCTATGAATTGTTTAAGTTTTTTTATATCTGCACTATCGTCTGATAAATCAATTTCAGGCAGTTCCTTTTGTATAAATGATATGTTTTGATGAATCTCATTTAGCTCTTCTAGGAGTATTTCATTAATAACTCCTAGTGCTGTGTCATATATACTTCTCATAAAAAGTATTGTAGTTTATTCTGAAACTAAATACTACCCATCACCCGATTAATAGGACTTGATTCATGTTCAATACATAGATGAGCATAACGTTTAGTAACACTTATTTGTTTATGCCCTAGAACATCTGCATGCAATGTTCAATGGGATGATTAAAAAAAGGGAGGCTAGTGCCTCCCCAGTAAGTTAGTGTTTAATTAAATACAATCCCAATAAGATAATTGCTTTTCAGTAAAGTCTCCAAACGATTGTAAGTATTTAACGTCAGCTTTATGTTCAGCTTCTAGAAACTCAGTCATCTCGTTAACGCTGTCGATGTGTCTTTGAATTTCTACTTGTCTGTCAGCTTCCGAAAGATTACAAAACCATTCAGCTTCTGCACCACGTGGACGTGAATCAGGACTATCTTTAACCATGTCTAAATAAAAATAAAAATCTGCTTGTGTGTTTTTATCGATTTGCATTATTTAACCCTAATTTTTCATTGTAACGAAACCATATGAAATTGTGACATGAATCCAGCTCACATCCAATAAATAAGTGATTAGATATTGGATTTGTTGTCTCTTAGTAGAGTCAAATCTTCTAATATCAATGGGATTGCGTTCTCCATCAAGTAAATTCTTGGATTGAAAGTTTAAAGCGGGTGCAGTGTACTTATGTCTTTCCTCAGGGTTTTTGATTCTAGCCATTAGCATTCCATTAGTGGAAAAAGCTCCAAAGTAGTGGCTTAAGAAGTAATCCTCCACATACACCTCCTCACCTAGAACATCAGTGAATAGATTGGTAAAGCTATTAAAGCCATTTTCATTTGGCTTCATAAGGTTATCAGCTGTGTTTCGTATGCACTCAGACCAAGCCTCATCAATGTTCATATTGTGCTTTTCTGCATAGCAATGAACTGAATCAATAAGCTCTTCCTGTCCGGGTGGTCCTATGATGATATCTAAGTGGTCTTTATTAGATTGGTTTTGGTATGACATACCTACCTCCTTTTTAGTGTTTTAAGGGAAATCCTAAGGTACACAATATGGAACAAATACCTGGTTCTTAAGGGGAACTAAGCCTTCAACTATTAAATTATATCAGCATTAAATACAGTCAAAGTGATTAACAGTTATCCATCATTTCTGCTACTTTATGGAGCTATGAATAAATTTCTAAATATTAAGGCGCTAGCATCTAACTAGCGCCTCATATTAGATATATTAATTATTAGCCATTTAGTTTTTCCATAGTGCATTTTTTTGTTCAGATTTAGCTTTTCTATCTGCTGTCATTTGTTTCTGACGTTCAATCAGAAATTCTTTTTGCTCATCACTAAGTGAAGCATTAACTGCTGAACGTAATGGGTCATTACCTCGCATATCTTTTTGACACTCTACTATTTTCTCTTCATTTTCCTCATCAATTGCATTTTTAAATGCTAAAGACATGTAAGTTGTTGCAACTTTTAAAGTCTCCTTGTGCAAAGCGACTTTAAACTCCTGTAATTTAGAGCTTTCAATCTCCTCATATGAAGCCAAGCTATCAGCTTTTGAGTAGCCTATAAAGGCCAATGCGCGACCTACAGCAATGGTCTCACAGGCCTCATAATGAGATGAATTATTTATGTTGCTCGAGCCTTCAACTTCGTGAGCATGAGCTGTACCTCTAATCGTGCCATCGACCACAGCATGCGCCTTAAAAATTACATGACCTACCTCGTCCTTAACAATTTCAGTGAGTATTTGGGCAGTCTCGTATGTAGAGCAAAAAGCCTTGACTCTTGAGCTGATTTTTGAGTAATCTGCATCTTTTAGATTAGCTATTTCATTTAAATTAAATGTATTCATATTAACCCTCCACGTGGTTTGTTCTAGTCCAGCAAAAGCCATGCTTGTAGTTCTCTTCTTTTTTCTTGCTACCATTCTCACGATAAGTAACGCTGTACCCATCTAGAAGACCATCCTCATAATTGTCCTCATATTGTATTTGACCGTTTTCATACCAACCCATAGTCTTACCCTCTCGTCTTCCATATTCATAATTGGAGTGAGTCTCCTTTTGACCGTTCTCATGCCAAGTTATACAAACTCCATGAGGCTTTCCATCCTCGTAGTGATGTTCACATCTCTTATGTCCGTTTGAGTACCAATTTATATACTCACCATGCATTTCTCCATCTTTCCATGTTATTAAATCAATAGGCGTGCCATCCTCACTCCATAAAGAATCCTTACCATCTGTCTGACCATCCTTGAAGAATTGCTCTCTATTCAAGAGACCATTCTCATGCCAAGAAATGTGCTTTCCATGACGCTCACCATTTTTAAACCTTTTTTCTGACTTTAATTGCCCACTCTCGTACCACTTCGTCCATAGTCCATGGCGCTGACTATTTTTATAAGTTACTTCTCCCGATTTCTTACCATTGTCAAAATAGGTAGGTAATGTTCCATCCGTTAGATATGCTTGCATACAGTTCTCCTCCGATAACTAGTGGTGTAGTTAAATGATTTATTGGTCGTAGAAACCAAAGCTTTTTGTGTGACAACAGAAACTGATTTAGTGGCTTAGCATGCCGATTCCCGATTCATTTTTGAAGGGATTATTTTGTGCGTTTCTGAGGGGTGACATTATACAACATTTTGACTTAAAAGTCAAGCCCTATAGCTATTAAAGCCCTCTAGAATAGGCTTTTTACTGACTTTATAACATATGATTATTTTAGTGTTACAATTAGATTAGTTCAATTGATTTGTGTTTGTTTATGACTAAATTTGATAAAGAGCTTATTATTCAAGTAGAGGAAGCCATAAAGTTCTTAGAAAATATTACATGTGGTGCCCCGCCACCATCTATTGAATATCAAGAAATGCGTCATAAAAACATTAAAGAATACGTTGAAAAGCTAATTAAGAAAAACGACGAATCAAAAGATTAGTTTCATAATTTTTAATTAAATACTTTGGTTCTTTCATTAGAATAGTTTTTTTTCTGCTACAGAGCATTTTGCCTTTTGTAACCACCATGCAATAATTGTTCCATCATACGTAATTTTAAAATCATAGGAATATAAGCCAGATATTCTTGATATCGATACAGAGCCCTTGTAAACACTCTTTCTATCAACTTCATTACAAATCATATGCACATGAGTATCTGTTGTGTAGTAACTAATTGGAGTTGCCATACAGAATGGAAGTCCATCCAGTGTAGCCCGATTGTTTTCAAATAATTGAACTTCAAAAGCATCTCCAATACTTTCTCCAGAATCTGCCTCTCCAATCCATTGCTGAGGACCAGCATCACAAATTAGATAGGTTGCATATGAACTAAAAGGAAGAATCGATAAAATAAGAATTTGAATTATTTTTTTCATAGCCATCTACCATCATTCGTTCGGAAGGGGGTGTTAACTTTAATTGATTCAATGTCACATCCAGAGCTATCATTTTTAAAAATACTAAAAGTCAAAAGGCTTACGTTATCTGACCTGTCCTCAGTAAGCAAAATATTACACTCTCCCAAAAGTTTTCCCTTAGAAAAAATAGCCTCTTTCCATATACTTCCTCCAGCAAACCAAGTCCAATTACCATCTGGCATCCCTGCTTTATAATTCCCTTCAACGGTAGAGCCTGGAGAACGTAAAAATGCTCTGCCTTCTTTTAGCCCGTTCTCATAAAAGTGTTCTTTAAGTATTTCGCCCTTTAAGCCCCAAGCAAAACTTTTGCCCTCCGTTTTGCCATCTTTATGATTGTATTCAAATCGCTTCTTTCCATTCTCATACCAATTTAGCCATTTACCTTCGGGCTTTCCATCAATGAAGTTAGCTTCAAAAGATTTTTGTCCATTCCTCCACCAAGCGATGTGCCTTCCAACCTTCTTGCCATCAAGGTAATCACCCTTTGAACTATACTGCCCATATCCATCTTTAAATACGCATATACTTGTTGCAGAAATACCTTTTTCTTGATTGGGTAAAAATATTTGAGAATAATTATTCCTATACTGAACTTTTGGGTCATCGTCACAGAACTCACTTAAAGTAAAATCTATTTCGTAATAATTTGTATTTTGAGCAGTGAATACTTGAAAACTTAATGTTAAAAGTAAAATTAAGAGTAGTTTTTTCATAATAGGATTATAATTCAAATATAACCCATCACCCTGTTAATTAGACTTGACTTATGCTCTATACATAGATGAGCATAGCGTTTAGTCACACTAATCTGTTTATGCCCAAGAACATCTGCTATCTCTAAGAGAGATGCCCCTGATTGAGCTAAATAGGAAGCACAGGAATGACGAAGGTCGTGGAATCTAAAGTCCTCAATATCAGCATCCTCGAGTGCCCTCTTCCAAGGCTTAGTAAAGCAATAAGCAACATTCTCTTTAACTTTAGATTCGAAGATTAAATGACTCTCATTTTTATTAAATAGTTGTAGTTCTTTAATTACAGAATCAGTCAAAGGCAGAACTTTAGGCTGACCGTTTTTAGTGGTTGAGACATAAGCGGTTCTCCTATCAAAATCAATATCATTCCACCTTAGTTGAGTGAGTTCTCCCTTGCGTGCTCCAGTCGTTATGGCAAGCATTACTATTAGGTACAATTTATCCCAATGAGAGTCTCTACAAGAGGTAAATAGACGCATTCTTTCAGCTTCTGATAAGAACCTAATTCGCTCATTATTCTCAGGTAATGAAGGGATTTTACGGACAGGGTTTGTGGGTAAATCAAAGGCTCTGCAAGCATAACTAAATACAACACTAATAGCTGCCTTATAGCGATTAATAGTTGCATTAGAAAAATGATTGGGTAGTTGTTGTAATCCATCATAAATATCATTTTTGGTAATATCAATAATGAGCTTCTCACCTAGCATTTCTGACCAATATCCTAGCTTCCTACCCTGCTCTTTTAGCCTCGAACCCCTATACTCCTTATATAGGTATTCTGCTACCAAGTCCTTGAACAAAGTAACACTACTCTTGCCTTGCATTGAATGCATAGCTGAGACATCACTTTCCATCCTTAAAGCAAACTCTTTAGCTAACTTTTTCGTTGGAAATGTTTTGGTTAATGTCTTGAGTCCTTGCTTACGAATAAACACACGATAGGACGAATTGTTTGTATTGAGAATCTTTTGTATAGTTGCCACGGTAAACCTCCACTTAAGTGCACGAAATTTGCACGAAATGCTAAGATTTATGTTACAAAAAAGGGCTTCCTTGACTAGAAACCCTTATGTATATGGTGGGGCGTGAGCGACTTGAACGCTCGACCAGCGGATTAAAAGTCCGATGCTCTACCAACTGAGCTAACGCCCCATATAAAAACGAGAAATTATACTGAACTCAAATGTATTAATCAATCGTAAAACTAATCTTTATTTACAGACTCTTTTAAAGTTTTTCCAGGCTTAAAAAACGGCACAGATTTTTCTAATACCTCAGTCTTTTGACCAGTTTTTGGATTTATACCAATCCTGCCTTTACGATGTCTTTTTTTGAAGCCACCAAAACCACGAATCTCGACACCTTTTCCTGAGATTATTGCTTTACTTATTTCTTCAAGAATAATATCAATTGAGTTTTTAGCATCAGATCTAGAAATGCTAGTTGCCTTTGAGATTTCTTCAATAAGTTCTGTTTTTTTCATAAAAAAAGACTAACGCAATTAAGCATAGAAACAAAATTAAGGTTTATTTATCTTTTGCTTCTTTTAAAAGATCACCAAGAGTAGACCCTGCAGATTGTGAAGATTGATTATTATAATCTTCCATTGCTGCTTTTTCTTCAACTGAATCTTTGGCTTTCATACTTAGAGAAACCTTTCTTGTTCTTTTATCTATTAGAATAATAGCAACTTCAACCTCTGCACCTTGCTTTAAAACTGTTGATGCATCCTCTACTCTATCTTGAGAGATTTCAGATGATTTAAGATAACCCGTTATCCCTTCAGCAAGTTCAATAACTGCTCCTCTTGCATCAACTTCATGAATAGTTCCTTTTACCACTGATCCTTTAGGATTCGATGTTGCATATTGAGAGAAATTATCTGATGTAAGTTGTTTAATACCTAATGAAATACGTTCTTTTTCAGCATCAATATTAAGAATAACTACATCAAGCTCTTGTCCCTTTGAAAAGGTTGACACGATTTGATCAGGAGATTGCTTTTCCCAAGAAATATCAGCTAAATGAATAAGCCCATCTATTCCACCTGGAAGTCCAACAAAAAGTCCAAAATCGGTAATGGATTTAATCGTTACGTTTATTGTATCATTCTTATTATGAGAGCCTTCAAAAGCCTCCCATGGATTTTCTTTTGCTTGCTTCATGCTTAATGAAATTCTATGCTTTGATTCTTGAACATCTAGAATAACAACATCAACTTCCTGGCCTAGTTTTACAAACTTAGAAGGTCTTGCATTTGCGTTGGTCCAGTCCATTTCGCTAACATGCACAAGGCCTTCAACACCCTCTTCAATTCGAACAAACGCGCCATAATCTGTTAGATTAGAAACAACACCAGAGACTTTTTTACCCATTGGCAAGCGTTCAGAAATATTATCCCAAGGACTTGGAGTTAACTGCTTAAGTCCTAATGAGACTCTCATTTTTTCTTTGTCATAATTTAGAATCTTAACTGTAATCTTATCACCTATTGCTAATTTCTCAGATGGGTGATTAACACGCTGCCAAGAAATATCTGTAATGTGAAGAAGTCCATCTACACCACCAAGGTCAACAAAAGCACCATAGTCAGCAAGATTTTTAACAATTCCTTCAACTTCTTTACCAGTATCTAGATTTTCAATTAGTGCTTCTCTGTCTGCTGAATTAACTTCTTGCATGACTGCTTTTCTAGAAATAACAATATTATTCCTTACTTCATCCATTTTGATAACAATGGCTTCAATTTCTTGACCTAAGAGAAAATCAAAATCTTTAACAGGTCTAACATCAACTAATGAGCCAGGTAAGAATGCCTTGATAACACCAATATCAACTGTCATTCCACCCTTCACTGAACCTGTAACAATACCTTTTACAACCTCTTTAGAGTTCATAGCAGCTTCCAGCTCTTGCCACATCTTAATACGTTTAGCTTTTTCACGGGACAATAATGTATGGCCTAAACCATCATCAATAGACTCAAGTGCAACTTCTACTACATCACCTTCTGTGATTTCAAGAACGCCCTTAGGATCTTTAAATTCGTTTAATGAAATAAAACCTTCAGATTTAAGACCAACATTAATAATCGCTTTTTCACGATTCATGCTGACAACTGTTCCCATTAGTAGGGCTCCAGGTTTTACGTTTTGTTGTATTTCGCTATTTTCAAATAGCTCGGAAAATGATTCTGACATATAATCTCGATGTTTGCCGCTAATTATTAAGCTATATCGGTTTTTGCTTAATTCTTATCGGGTTAGTTAAAAATAAAAGACTTAACCGCTTAAGCCTTAACTAGCGCCATTACTTTCGCAATGACTTCATTAATATCTAAATCAGATGTATCGATTATTAATGCATCTTTAGCAGGTTTTAAGGGGGAATGCTTTCGACTTACGTCCCTTTCATCCCTTTTCTTTACCTCATCCAAAGTTTGCGAAATGTTACCAGTAATGCCTTGTTCATGCAACTGTTTTAACCTTCTTTTTGCTCTCTCCTCTACATTTGCAGTTAAAAAAACTTTAAATGGAGCATCTGAGAATACAACTGTGCCCATATCTCTTCCATCAGCAACTAATCCTGGCAACATTTTAAATTTTTTTTGTCTAATTAGTAATGAGTCTCTAAGAGGCCCAATCATGGCAAGTTTTGAAGCAATAGCAGCAATTTTCTCAGTTCTCAGTTGGGCTGAAACCTCAACATTATCAAGATATATATTAAGATGCTTTGTCTTATTATTAGTTTCGAATCTCAGATCAAGTTCAGATGATAATTCTAACAACTTATCTAAATTATCTAATGAAATATTTTTAATAGTTACTGCCAATGCTAAAGATCGATAAATTGCACCAGAGTCTAAAATATGCCAGTTCAAATTATTAGCAATAACGCTAGCAACAGTCCCCTTTCCAACTCCACTAGGTCCATCAATAGTTAAGACTGGAATCATATTAAGGAAAATTAAAATTATTTTTCAAATTCTGGTCTCATATGAGGAAAAAGCAAAACATCACGTATTGATGCAGCATTTGTGAATAACATAATTAAACGATCAATACCAATACCTTCTCCTGCAGTTGGAGGCATACCATATTCAAGAGCTCTTATATAGTCCGCATCGTAATGCATTGCCTCATCATCTCCAGCATCTTTTTCAGCAACCTGATCTTGAAACCTTTGTGCCTGATCTTCAGAGTCATTAAGCTCTGAAAATCCATTTGCAATTTCCCGACCACCAATAAATAATTCAAATCGATCAGTTATAAATGGATTATTATCATTTTTCCTTGCCAAAGGAGACACTTCAGTTGGATATTCAGTAACAAATGTTGGATGAATTAGCTTTTCTTCAACAGTTGCTTCGAAAATTTCAATTTGAATCTTACCAAGACCCCAACTATCCTTAATATGAATATCTAAATTCTTTGCAGTTTTCATAGCATTTTCTTCTGATAGGTCACTGGCATTTAATTTTGGATTGTATTTTAAAATTGAATCAAATACACTTAAACGATCAAATGGTTTTGAAAAATCAAACTCATTTTCCTGATACTTAATTTTAGAAGCTTTACAAACATCTAAGGCAATCCCCTTAATTAAACTCTCAGTAAGATCCATAAAATCATGATATGTAGCATAAGCCTGATAAAACTCAATCATCGTAAATTCAGGATTATGTCTTGTAGAGAGGCCTTCATTCCTAAAGTTACGATTAATCTCAAAAACTCGATCAAATCCACCAACAACAAGGCGCTTGAGATAAAGCTCTGGAGCGATTCTTAAATATAAATCCATATCTAATGCATTATGATGAGTAATAAATGGTTTTGCTACTGCACCTCCAGGAATAACTTGCATCATTGGAGTCTCTACTTCCAAATATTGATTAGTAATAAAAAATTGCCTAATATAAGCAATAATTTCTGATCGCCTTTGAAAAACTTTACGGGATTCTTCATTCATTATTAAATCGACATATCGCTGTCTATATATTGTTTCTTGGTCAGATAAGCCATGAAACTTTTCAGGCAAAGGTCGCAGTGATTTTGTAAGCAATTTGATTTCACTAACTCTAACTGAAAGTTCACCAGTTTGTGTCTTAAAAAGGACTCCTTTAGCGCCAACAATATCTCCAATGTCCCATTTCTTAAATTGCTCATTATAAAAACCATCATCAAGCTCATCCCTTGTGACAAAAAGCTGTATTTGATCTGAGGTATCTTGGAGCTGAACAAAACTTGCCTTTCCCATAACTCTTTTAAGCATTATTCTTCCAGCAATAGAGACTTTATTTTTACTTTCTTGAAGCTGATCATTGGAAAACTCGTCAAATTCCTCATGAAGAGATTTGGCTAAGTTTTCAGGTTTAAAATCATTAATAAATGGATTACCAGCTTCTCTTAAGGAGGCTAATTTTGATTTTCTTTCAGCAACTAATTTATTCTCTTCTTGATAATTCACATTAGTCTCATCATTTTTTTGATTTTTCAATTTCATCCTCAGCTATTTTTTTAGCATTTTTAAAGTCACTTTCTGCCATCTTTTTCTTTCCAAGTCTTTCAAGAACAGAGCCTCGATTATAATATGCTTGATAAAAATTATTATCTAATTCAATAGCCTTATTAAAATCTTTAAGCGCTAATTCATCCTTTGCTATTTTAGAGTATGCGTTTCCTCGATTATAATAAGCTGCAATATATTTAGAATCTATCAATATTGCTTTTGAATAAGTATTTATTGCTTTATCAGCAGCATTTAATCGGTCATAACAGTTACCTAAGTTATTTATTGCACCAACATCTTTTGGTTTAAGTTTTAATGCAGCTTCAAAAAAATTTATTGCCTCATTAAAGTTTTCCTTTTCCTGCTCCATGTAGGCCATACAAAAAAATGCCTCAGAACTATTTGGATTAGCTGA
Source organism: Candidatus Thioglobus sp. NP1 (assembly GCF_003326015.1). Classification (NCBI taxonomy): domain Bacteria; kingdom Pseudomonadati; phylum Pseudomonadota; class Gammaproteobacteria; family Pseudothioglobaceae (SeqCode); genus Candidatus Thioglobus; species Candidatus Thioglobus sp. NP1. The sequence continues at coordinate 952,480 of NZ_CP023860.1, read as the reverse complement.
AATAGCTTTAGCCATACTTTCATAAGCAAGATCTCCATTACCTTGTTGTAAATGAAGGTTTCCAAGATTCAAAAATGCATTTGATATTAATTCTTTATCCGTTGAGCTATGATTAATTAGCGCATTCCAACCCTGAATTGCAAGAGACAAATCTCCATTTTTTTGATGCTTATATGCCTCAACTACTAAATCACTTATTTCATTATTAGTATTCATATTTATCATTTCAATAAATTTTTAGCTCTTTCAATTTCATTGGGTGTTTTATTGTCTGAATTGTTTTTATTTCGTGTGGCTTTAAATAAATAAATAAAACAAAGAACTAAAAATATTAAAGGTGCAAACCAGAGAAAATAAGTTGTATAGTTAATTGGTGGCTTAAAAACAACAAAGTCTCCATATCGTTGAATCATATATGAATAAATATCTTTATCAGAGTCACCACTAAGAATCATATCTTGAACTTGCTTACGAAGATCTTTTGCAAGACCTGAATTGGATCCACCAATACTTTGGCCTTGACAAACTGGACACCTAATATTATTGATTAGCTCAGTATATCTTTCTTCTTGAACAACATTGTTAAAATCATTGGCCTCTATACTTTCAGCATAAGTACCTTGAATAAGTATAAGTAAGACTATAAATTGAATAAAATAACGCATTCAAATAGCTGTTATTTAAAAATATAAATTTTAACGTATGCCACTAATAACCTTAGACAATATTTCATTAAGATTTTCTGAAAAAATAATTCTAGATGAAATCAATGCAACAATCTTAAAAGGTGACAAGATAGGCTTGATTGGAAGAAATGGTGAGGGGAAATCAAGCTTTCTGAAAGTTTTAGCTGGATATATTAATGCAGATGATGGCAATTTAAAAGTCAAAAATAACACTAGAATAAGTTATCTAGAGCAACAACCACCTGAAGATAATGATTATTTTCTATTCAGTATTGTAGCTCAAGGCCTAGGAGAAGTTGGAGATCTTCTTGCAAGTTATCATGAGTCATTACAAAATGGTGATAATAAAAAAAACTCTCAACTACAAGAAGAAATTGAAAGTAGGGATTTATGGCACTATTTACATCAAATTGAAACTATTTTAAATCGATTTAAGTTAGATGCTAACGCAAGACTCTCAACCCTATCTGGCGGCTGGAAAAGGAGAGTAATGCTAGCAAAAGCAATTGTTCAAGAACCAGATCTTCTTTTGCTTGACGAGCCAACAAACCATATGGATATTACAGCAATCCTTGATTTAGAAAAAATGTTAAAAGATTATCATGGAACACTTATTCTTATTAGCCATGATCGTTCTTTTGTAAGAGGAATTGTTAATAAAATTTTTGATCTTGATCGTGGAAAATTATCAATATTTGATTGTGGCTATCAAGATTATTTAAAAAGAAAAGAAAATTTACTTAATAGTGAAGAGCTTGAAAATGCAAGATTTAACAAAAAACTTGCTCAGGAGGAAACATGGATTCGACAGGGTATTAAGGCTAGACGAACCCGAAATGAAGGCCGCGTTAGAGCACTTGAAGAAATGCGTAGACAGTTTACTAATAAACGTAAGCAACAAGGTCAAGTAAAAATTCATGCTTTAGAAGATGAAAAACGAGTCTCTAAAATTGTTTTTGAAGTAAAAAATATTAGCTATAAAATTAATCAACTTGAGCTTGTTAAATTATTTTCTCTATTAGTTTTAAAGGGAGAAAAAATAGGCATTATTGGAGGTAATGGTTCTGGAAAATCTACCTTAATTCGGCTTCTTCTTGGTCAATTAATTCCTGATTTAGGCTCTATTCGACGATCGAAGACAATCCAACTAGCATACTATGATCAGATGAGAGAGACTCTAGAGCCAAATATGAAGGCTATGGACTTTGTGTCTGGAGGCAAAGATTACATAGATATAAATGGCAAAAATAAGCATGTAATTGGATATTTAAGACAATTTTTATTTACAGGTAAACAAGCAATGGCTCCAATAAAAATGTTTTCAGGTGGTGAGAAAAATCGACTAATGCTTGCAAAAATCTTATCTCAACCTGCGAATCTTTTAGTACTTGATGAGCCTACTAATGATCTAGATGTTGAAACTCTTGAATTATTAGAAGAAATGTTAATTGATTATTCAGGAACAGTAATTCTAATCTCTCATGATAGAACATTTTTAAACAATATTGTTAGCTCAACCATAGTAATGGAGGGAAATGCTGTTATTGAGCAGTATTCAGGAGGATATGATGATTATATTGCCCAAGTTAAAGATAAAAAAAATATAATTTCTAATAAGGGTAACAATTTAAAAGCTAGGCTAGAAAAACCAAAGCAAAAGCTTTCATATAATGATCAACAACTATTAAAATCCATACCTGGTGATATTGAAAATCTAGAAAATGAAATTTTTGTTGCTCAAAAATCACTTTCTGATCCAGATTTCTATCAAAATCCAGATGCTCACAATTTAAATATCAAATTATATGAGATGGAAAAAAAATTAGAATCACTTTATGAACAATGGAGTAAATTAGATAATGGATAAAAATTTAATTCCTTTAATTGTTGACTTGGACCACACTCTTATTGATACTGATTTGTTATTTTTATCTTCTCTGGGTGTTTTATCTAAAAGACCATGGTTAATTTTCCATTATTTATTTTGGCTTTGGAAAGGCAAGGGCTTTCTTAAAGACCAATTAGTAAGGCGATTTGAAATTAATATATCTGAGCTGCCATATAATGAAGATGTTATTAGCTTTATTATGCAAAGAAAAAAACAAGGGAGTCAAATAGTACTTGCAACAGCTTCACATAAAAATTATGCATTTGCAGTAGCAAAGCATCTTAAAATTTTTGATGATGTTATGGCTAGTAATAAAGACTTTAATTTGTCAAGTCATAATAAGGCAGAAACCTTAGTGAAACGTTATGGTGAAAAAAACTTTGACTATATGGGAGATCATATGCGAGATATACCAGTTTGGGAGGTCTCTAATTTATCGATAATAGTTAATGCCACAAACCGAATTATTACTAATACAAATCATCTAAATACCCTAGTAATTTCTTCTAAGGGATAGAGCCTTCAACTAAAAAAGATATACTACCAAGCACAAGATAAATCAAAAATGTTGCTACTAGAACCCATGAAATGACCATGGTAAGAGCAATATCTTTTTTTAAAATTCGGGTATAAAAAAGCCAAATTACGTAGCTAACTACACCTGCAACAATGAACAATCTAAGTATAAACATATTAATTTTATTTTTTTAATGACTCTCGTATTTTAGACGCTAATTTATTATTAATGCCAACAACTTTTTGAAGTTCATCAACACTAGCATTCTCAATTTCTTGAAGACCTCCAAAATGATTTAACAGAGCGCTTCTTTTGAGGGAACCAACACCTTTAATTGACTCAAGAGAGGACTGGGTTCGACTTTTTGCTCGTTTTTTTCGATGATTCTTAATTGCAAATCTATGTGATTCATCTCTAATATGATTTATGAGAAGAAGAGCTGGATCAAATGGTGGTAGGTTAATTTTCTTAACTTTTTCATTTTCAACTATTATAAGAGTTTCAAGTCCAGCCTTTCTTCCCTCCCCTTTTGCAATTCCAACAAGAACAGGTGAATCGATCCCAATAGAATCCATTACCATAATCGCCTGATTCAATTGACCTAAACCTCCATCAATAAAAATTATATCTGGCATTTGTTTTTTTTGCTTTTGAAGTTTTGAGTATCGACGAAAAATAACTTGATTCATTGCAGCATAATCATCCCCAGGTGTAATATCATTAATATTAAACTGCCTATATTTACTAGTCTTTGGTAATCCATTTTCAAAAACCACACATGATGCTGTTGTAGCTTCACCCATGGTATGGCTGATATCAAAACATTCCATATAATTTGGCTTACTTGGTAACGCTAAAACTTTTTGAATACTAATAAGTTGATTATTTTTTGTAAAAGTTGACTCTAGATGCTGCTTTAAATGGTCATCAGCGTTAAGCTTTGCAATTTCAAGAAAATGCTTTTTATCAGATTTAGGAGATTGAATTATTTTAGTTTTCAAAGCTAATTCCAAAATAGCTTTATCTTGTAATTTATGACTAACTAAAATCATTCTAGGTATATTTTTTCCCAAATAGTAAAGTGGCAAAAAAGCTTTTAAGACTCCTTCACTAGATTCATCTTTAGCATTCTTTGGGAAAAATTTTTCATTACCTACTTGTTTTCCTGAGCGAACAAATACAATAACAACGCAATGGACACCTGAACTTGTTGATACACTTATTACATCCATATCCGATTCAAATTGAGAGCCATGACGTTCTTGAATTTTTCTAAGAATAATTAATTGATCTCTATAATCAGCAGCGGCTTCATAATCCAACTCAATAGAAGCGCTCTCCATTTTCTGAGACACTTGATTAAGAACCTTTCCTGCCTTACCATTTAAGAATAGAGAGACCATATTAACATCTTGAACATATTTTTCATCTGAAATCTTTCCAACACATGGTGCACTGCAAAGGCCTATTTGATATTCTAAACATGGTCTTGAGCGAGCCCTGTAAAAACTATTACTACACTGCCTAACTTTAAAAATTTTTTTCAATAGTACTAGAGCATCTCTTGCTACATATTTAGATGGGTATGGTCCAAAATATTTATAATTTTTATTCTTTTTACCTCTAAAGAAACCTAATCTTGGATGCTTGTCGTCACTAATGTATAAATATGGATAACTTTTAGCATCTTTTAAAAGAATGTTGTATTTAGGGTTATATTGCTTTATTAAATCATTCTCTAATATAAGAGCTTGGATTTCAGTTTTAGTAATAAATACCTCAAAATCAGATATTCTTGCTTGAAGTTGTTTTAATTTTTCATCTCCTGATGATTTTTTAAAATAACTTGAAACTCGATTTTTAAGATTTTTGGCTTTGCCAACATAGATTACGGAACCTTTCTTATCAAGCATCTTATAAACCCCAGATTCTTTAGAAAGATTTTTCAGTCTTAATTTAATATTTTGACTTTTCATTTCAGTAATTTTTTTTGTAGATATAGTACAATAGCTTTCATGAAATTTATACTTAATATTTTAAAGGCTTTCTTATTCAGTTTTTGCTTTATCGGAATTGCTTCAGCAGCTGATTGTCCATCAATTTCTCCAAAAATGGCTGCTGATAATCCCACTGAACAAGTTGAGGCAATTGTCAATGATGTAATTTGCTCATTCATTGCACTTCATTCTGAAAGTAATGGAACATTACAAAACACTTTAAATTTAACCAAAAAGAAAATTATTCCATATATGGATTTAGAGCATAGTACCAAACTTGCTTTAGGTGATTATTGGAAGGACCTTGATACAAGACAAAGAAAAATATTTGAAAGAGACGTTAAGAATTCTTTAATTAAAGATTATGTAAGTATCCTAGCTGATATGAAAGATTGGAAAGATATTAATGTATCTGTTGATAATCAATATTCTCAAACTGATAATATTGCAAATGTTAAAGTCTTGGTTTCCTTAAAAAATGAAAGCTCAAGTGCTAAAGTTACACTTCGATTAATTCGTAAAAATCGATGGAAAATATATGATTTAGTATATCAAACAATAAGTATCGTTGATATCGAAAAGGTTGGATATGACTCTAAAATAAAACGTCAAGGAATTGATGGTCTTATAGAAAAAATGCTCAGTAGATCCTAATATAAATGTATAAATTAGTTATCAATGGGGGGCTACCGTTAAATGGAAGCATTAAAACCTCTGGCTCTAAAAATGCTACTTTACCTATTTTTTTTGCATCAATTCTTGCTAATGGGCCGCTCAAACTATCTAACACTCCCCAATTAAGTGATGTATCAACCACGCTCCGTCTATTAATGGATATGGGTGCGAACTTTGTACTTGAGGAGGATGGTTCAATTTATATTGACTCCTCTAATTTGACAAATCTTGTAGCAGAATATTCATTAGTCAAAACTATGAGGGCTTCAATACTTACCCTTGGCCCGATGCTTTCAAAATACAAAAAAGCTAAAATTTCTCTACCTGGAGGGTGTGCAATTGGGACTCGGCCTGTAAATCTTCATCTAGAAGCACTTGAGAAAATGGGTGCTAAGATTGAAGTAAAAAACGGATATATTTTTGCAGAAGCTAAAGAGCTTATTGGGACACAAATTAATTTTGATATGATTTCTGTTACTGCAACAGAAAATATTTTGATGGCAGCGACCCTTGCTAAGGGAATAACTACAATTAATAATGCTGCTCAAGAACCTGAAGTTACTGACTTAATTTCTTGTTTAAAGAAAATGGGTGCTAAAATTTCAGGTCAAAATACTTCTACATTAATTATTGAAGGAGTAGATAGCCTTGATGGTGTTAATTATAGTATTTGTCCAGACAGAATAGAAGCTGGCACTTATCTTGTTGCTGCAGCAATTACAGGTGGCAAGATAACTGTTAATAATATAGAGCCTGACTCTATGAGGGCTGTAATTGGAAAGCTAATTGAAACAGGAGCTGATATTCAAACTGATCAAAATTCTATTAAACTTGATATGAAAGGTAAACGTCCAAAACCAGTTAATATTCGTACCAGTGCGTACCCAAATTTTCCAACTGATATGCAAGCTCAATTTATGGCGTTAAACTCTATTGCGGATGGAAGTAGCACTATTACGGAAACTATCTTTGAAAATCGTTTCATGCATGTCCCAGAACTCAGTCGAATGGGTGCAAATCTTAATCTTGAAGGCAATACTGTAGTTTGTAAAGGGGTAAAATTACTTACTGGAGCAAATCTGATGGCAACTGACTTGAGAGCTTCTGCTAGTCTTGTATTAGCTGGACTTGCTGCTAATGGGTTAACTTCAATAGAGCGCGTCTATCATCTGGATCGTGGTTATGAAATGATTGAAGAAAAATTTAAAATGCTTGGTGCTGACATTGAACGAGTTCAGCACTAAACTTATTATAAAAAAAATAAATGCTTACAATTGCACTTTCAAAAGGTCGAATATTAGAACAAAGCCTACCCCTACTTAAAAAGGCTGGTCTCTTTGTTGCGCCTGATGAACTGCAAAGTAGAAAGTTAATACTTAATACTAATATTGAAAATATTAAAGTTATTATTCTTAGAGCTAGTGATGTTCCAGTTTTTGTTCAGCACGGAGCTGCAGATATTGGTATAGCTGGTAAAGATGTTTTGTTGGAGCATGGATCATCAGGAGTATTTGAATTATTAGATTTAGGTATTTCTAAATGTCGCCTTATGGTTGCCTCTAATGAAAAACAAGATCTTAATTTAAATTCTTTAAAGGTGGCAACGAAATATGTAAATTCTACTAAAGAATTTTTTCATGCAAAAGGAAAACAAGTTGAGATTATAAAACTTTCTGGTGCTATGGAACTTGCTCCAATAGTGGGACTATCTGATTGTATTGTTGACCTTGTAGATACAGGTGACACTCTTAAAGCAAATAATTTAGTTGCTAGAGAATTAGTAAGAAATATTAGCTCAAGATTAATTATTAATTCTGCCTCATTCAACACAAAACATAAAGAAATCAATGTTTGGCTAAAAAAGATAGAAAAAAGCTTATGATTCGTAAACTTTCTTCAAAAAGTAAAAATTTTGATTCTGAATTATCATCCTTACTATCATTTGATAATGACTCTAATGACGAAATATATGAAGTAGTTAAAAAAATTATTTCTGATGTTCAAACAAGAGGTGACCAGGCACTTATTAGTCTCACAGCTAAATTTGATTCTCTTGATGTTTCATCAATGGCTGAGTTAACTATATCTAAAGATAGACTTAAAAAATCATTTGATAATCTATCTAATGACCAAAAAAATGCTCTCAAAACTGCTGCGGATAGAATCAAAAGTTATCATCAAAAACAGATTAGCAAAACTTGGACTTATACTGAAAATGATGGAACTGTATTAGGTCAAAAAATTACTCCTTTAGATCGTGTTGGTTTATATGTTCCTGGTGGAAAAGCTGCCTATCCTTCTTCAGTCCTAATGAATTCAATTCCAGCTAGAGTGGCTGGTGTTGAAGAACTTATTATGGTTGTTCCTACGCCTAATGGTATTTGTAATGACTTAGTTCTAGCAGCAGCTTATATTGCTGAAGTTGATTCAGTATTTACCATAGGAGGTGCTCAAGCAATTGCAGCTCTTGCTTATGGAACTGGGAGTATTCCAAAAGTAGATAAAATAGTCGGTCCTGGCAATATATACGTTGCAACTGCTAAACGTCAAGTATTTGGCTCAGTTGGTATTGATATGATTGCAGGCCCCTCTGAAATTTTAGTAATTTGTGATGGGTCTACAGACCCTGATTGGATTGCAATGGACTTATTCTCCCAAGCAGAGCATGATGAAGATGCTCAATCTATTCTTCTTTGTCCAGATAAAGATTTCATAAGCCAGGTTGAAAATAGCATTAAAAAACTTCTTCCTACTATGAAAAGAGTTAATATTATTTCAAAGGCGCTTAAAAATAGAGGTGCTCTTATCTTAACCAAAGATATTAATGAAGCAATAGAAATATCTAATAGAATAGCTCCTGAACATTTAGAGCTTTCAGTAGAAGAACCAGAATCATTGTTAGATGATATTAAACATGCTGGTGCAATATTTATGGGTAAATTCTCTTCCGAAGCTTTAGGAGATTATTGTGCAGGACCAAATCATGTGCTGCCAACTGCAGGCACTTCAAGATTTTCATCCCCTCTGGGAGTATATGACTTTCAAAAAAAATCTAGTATCATAATGGCTTCACCAGAAGGGGCAAATACTTTAGGTCAAATTGCGGCTACTATAGCTGATGGGGAAAGTTTAGAGGCCCATGCAAGATCTGCACTCTTTAGAACAAAAAACAAATAATTAGCCAGGTATTGCCTGATAATAACCATTTTCTTTTATAACCTTTATAGGCCAATCAAATAAACTGGTTAATTTGCTATTTGTAAGAATCTCCTCTTTCTTACCATCATCCACTAACTGGCCTTTCTTTATCATGATCACTCTGGTGATTTCAGGAGGTATTTCATGAATATGATGAGTCACAAGAACAACTTTTTTTCCATTTTTCATAAGCTCTTGAATAATTTCAAGGTATTGAAAACAGGCACGCAAATCAAGTCCACTTGTTGGCTCATCAAAAACAAGTACTTCAGGGTCATGGACTAGAGCTCTTGCTAAAAGAAACTTTCGCTGCTCTCCTGTTGACATTGAAAAAAATGGGCGATCCTTTAATTCTAGTAATCCTAATAAATCCATAACCTCATGGGCACGGTCTAATTTTTCAGAATCAAAAACTTGATGCTGCCAGATACCATCACTTGCATAATAGCCAGATAAAACAACATAAAGGCCAATAGCACTATTAGAATAGTTATATTGGAGATGTTGTGAAATAACTCCCAACTGAGTTCTAAGCTCCTGAATATTCCAACGCTCTTTATCAAAAATTTTTATATAACTTTTATTATCTTGGACAATGTAAAGCTCACGATTTAGAAGCTTTAATAAGGTAGTTTTCCCTGAGCCATTAGGACCTAAAATGACTGTATTTTGACTTTCATTGATTATTAAAGATAACTCATCAAAGACTTTATTTCTTTGTTGAAATACAGATATATTTTGAAGTTCAATGATGTTTTTCACGATTTTATTTCTTAGCAACAGGTGTAAAATTATGATACCACGCCAAAAATAATAATTGGATCACTAGCTCAACTTTTTTAAGTTAAATTTAGGTATTAATTGAGATAAAAGCATCCCAGTCAACATTAATACACAACCAATAAGCCCTCTAGTTGATAGATGCTCGTCTAGGAGCAACCAGCCACCTAATACCGCAAAAGCACCTTCAAGCCCTAAAATAATTGCCGCATGGGAAGATTTAGCATGCTGTTGCGCTACCACCTGAAGAGTATAGCCAACACCTATTGACATTCCACCAGCATAAAGTAAAGGAATTGCTGTATCAACGATCATATCCCAACGAATATCCTCAATTGCCATTGCAATAATAAAACTTAAGACAGCAGATACCACATACTGAATTAGAGAGAGTTTTAAAGGGTCCATTCGTTTTGCAAGATAGCCAATTACTAGAACATGTGCAGCAAAAAATACAGCACAGATTAGTTGAAACAAATCACCCTCAGCAAAACTAAAGTCATCCTTGATGCTCAGAAGATAAAGACCTATGAGAGCAACTGAAGCTCCAATCCATGTGCCAGAACCTGTTTTCTGTCCAAAAAATAAACCGATTAAAGGAACAAAAAATATATATAAACCAGTAATAAAGCCAGACTTACCAGCTGTTGTATATTGCAACCCTACCTGTTGAAAGCTACATGCTGCAAACAAAAATAATCCCGCTACCGTTCCAGCTAATAGTAACTTTTTAGTTGATACTTCTTCTTTATTTGATGTTTTTTTCTTTTTTGATAAATACCAGACTAATGGAGACAAAACAGCAACGCCGATAAAAAATCTAGAGCCATTAAAAAGGAAAGGTCCCATAGTCTCCATCCCTTCCCGCTGAGCAACAAATGCAAAACCCCAAATAGCGGCCGTTATTAGCATTATTAAATCAGCTCTAATTGCTTTATTTTTTATCATTAACTTGAGTCAAAATATTGAATATCGAATAGGCAACTATTTTAGTCATAAATAAATTACCTTTAATTTAATTTGTTGTTAATCTTTTGCAATTTTATTGCTATGCCAAGAATGGACAAACATAGTTAGCAGGACAATAAAACCACCAATTAAGGCTCCACTAGAGGGTTGCTCATTAATTATTAGCCAACCTGCTAAAGTTCCAAATACAGCTCCTAATGGCATAAACATCCCAACTTCAGTTGCAGGTATATATCTTCCTGAAGATGTAAGTAGGCTGAAAGATAAAGAAACCATTAAACCCATAACAAAAATATAGAGCATAGAGTCAAGTGGCAATATAACTGTTTCTACAAAAATAGCTGCAATGAGAGCAGATACAATTGCGTTAACACCCATTGCAGGAATCATATTAATACTTTTATTTTTTCTAATAAGCGTAAAGCCAGTGGCTCCAAATGTTACTGAGGCTAATGCAAATAGATTTCCTATTAAGCTTGAGCCTTTGGGTTCACCATCCATTACAATATAGATTCCAATGAACACAAGCACCATAGAGAACCAGGTGAAAATTCCTGACTTCTCTTTAAGTATAAGCCAGGAAATGATAGCGGTCATCATTGGCATGATACTAATTATGACAAGAGCACTTGCAATTGAAGTGAGTTGAACTGCAAATACAAAAGTAACACTTCCAAGCCCAGTTAGGATTCCAATTAATACACCATCTTTACCAATTTTTTTTACTTCGTTTAGAGCTTTGGATCGATGAGTTATTAATAAAATAATTAGAATTCCAAGAGCGTAAAAAATACCTCTCCATAAAAGAATTGACCAACTATCTGCATCTGCTAGTCTTATTAAAACAGCATCAGGACTTAATATAAAAACACCAAAAAATGCCATCAACATACCTTTAAGATGGTTTGACACTTAATTTCTCCTAGATTTTTTCAATCTTACGGGCTAGATTGCTACTGTACCATGAATGCAAAAACAAGGTAACAATGACTATAGAGCCGCCAATAAGTGCATTTGCTGTTGGCTCTTCGTTAATTACATACCAAGCGATTAGCGTTCCAAGAACAGTCTCTAGGGGCATAATCATCCCAACTTCTGCTGCTGGCATATATCTTGGAGCAATTGTAATCAAACTAAATGATATTGAAAGGATAGTCCCCATTGCAAGTACATATTTAAAAACTTCAATTGGAACCGCAATTTTATTAGCCATTATAAAAGCAATGAAAGCTGCAATAACGCCACCAATTGCATTCACTGGAACCATATTTATTGTTTTATATTTTCGAGTCAAGGTAAATGTAAAGCCCATCATAACAGCTGTTGCTAATGCAAATAAGTCACCAACTAACTTATCTCCCCCAAAATTACCACTCATTACGATATAAATCCCAATAAAAACAATAATCATAGAGGCCCAGGTAATTAGACTAGATTTTTCTTTTAATAAAAACCATGACACAATAGCGATCATTATTGGTCCAGTGCTAATAATAACTAGCGCATTAGCAATTGAAGTGTAGACAATAGCAAAAACAAAGGTTCCAGTACTAATTCCAGAAAAGAAACCAATTAATAGACCACCCTTGCCAATATTTTGAAATTCCTTGATAGTTTTTGACCGATATTTGATAAAAACAAGCAAGGAGACACCAACTGCATACAACAGACCTCTCCAGAATAAAACAGTCCAACTATCAACCTCAGGAGAAGCATCTTCAACAAGTCTAATAAGAACTGAGTCAGGACTCAAAATAATAACCGCAAAAACAGTCATTAAAAGTCCTTTTAAGTGTGTTGTCATCTAGAGCCTTATTTCATTGAAGAAAGGTTATTTTTATGACTGAATCATAAACCAAAAAAAGCTACTAGCTTTAATTAAAGATAAGAGTATTTTTTTGCTTAAAAATTTGCAAGTTGGAATAATTACGTAAAGCTAAATAGGTTCCAAATATTAAGCCTGTCCAAACCAAATCACCTGCGATTGTATTATGGAAAAATGGAATAGCCATCGTGTAACAAAGAATAAATCCTTCAAATGTTTTTTCATACATTGGTGAAAATGCCCAAACTGCAAAATTAGTTGAAAGGAAAAAAACTGTTGAACTTGCAAGTGCTGCGCCAGTAAGTCTAAGTAAACCAAGTTTCTTTTGTAAGAAATTCTTAAAAACTATTGGAAATAACAACGCAAGATAAACAACAAACATTGATTTTGAACCAAACCAACTAGCTGAAAGTGAGCCAAAAGCAAAATAGTCGCATAGAAGCATTGTTGCAACAACAGCAATAATCGACATATATCTTTTTATAAATATAAATCCAGCAAATAGTGCAATAGCTGCCATTGGAGTAAAGTTAGGTGGGTGAGGTAATAACCTACCAGCAACACCGAGAACAATCAAGACGGCTAAAATTACTAAGTAACTAAAACTCGAATTAAGTTTTTGATCTTGATTACTCATATTAGATCTCCTTTTTTTGTGTCTAATAATATATTAAAAAGCTTCCATATTCAAGCGTATAAATGTGTCACTCATAAGAATAACATCCTGAGCTCCAACCATTGACATTTTGCCATCAACGTATAATGCCCAATAAGTATTACCAATAGCCTCTATTCCACCTAAAGACATAATTTGTGGACCATAACTAGTATCCTTTGAACCAACAATAACTAGTTGACTAATTGCCTCAAAAGAATTTAATCCTTTTTCTACTTGCTTTACTGCAGTCAGATTAATTTCATCAGCTGAAGAAATAACCAAGGAAAGTTGAATAGTCTCAACATGATTATCTGCAAGGGATAATCCTGGCTGAAGTAAAAAACAACTAAACAAAAAAACTGCAAATATTTTTAAATTTAGTTTCATTTTTTATTATTAAGTATTAATTAATCGAAGAATTTTATATCAAAAAAAATAAACTGCAATAGACAATTTTAAAAAGGAAATTTTTTATTACCCAGCCCTGGCATTTGAGAAAGATCTGGCATACCTCCATCACCTTGCATATCTCCCATCTGTTGCATCATTTTCTTCATTTTTCCACCTTTCATTTTTTTCATAGTTTTTTGCATTTTTTCAAACTGCTTTAACAACTTATTGACATTTTGAACATCTGTACCAGAACCATCAGCAATTCTTTTTTTGCGAGAGCCTTTGATAAGATTAACGTGGGTTCTTTCTTTAGGTGTCATAGAATTTATAATGGCAATCATTCTAGAACTATCACTATCTCCAATGACTTGATTTTTTACACTTTGGGGCATTTTTGCCATTCCAGGAAGTTTATCCATTAAAGCTCCCATTCCACCCATTTGCTGCATTTGCTCAAGTTGGTCTCGCATATCATCAAGATCAAATCTACCCTTGACCATTTTTTGGACATTTTTTTGAGCTTTTTTATGATCAACTTTTTTTGAAATTTCCTCAACTAAAGAAAGTACATCTCCCATTCCAAGAATACGAGAAACTAATCTATCTGGATAAAACGGCTCTAAAGCATCAGTTTTTTCACCAACACCCATAAATTTAATTGGCTTTCCAGTAATATGCCTAACTGAAAGAGCAGCTCCACCTCTTGCATCACCGTCAGTTTTGGTTAGAATAACACCAGTCAATGGAAGCATATCAGAGAATGTTTTTGCAGTATGTGCAGCATCCTGTCCTGTCATTGAGTCTACAACGAACAAGGTCTCTATTGGGTTAACCTGCTTTTGAAGCACTTGAATTTCAGACATCATTTGTTCATCAACATGAAGACGCCCTGCAGTATCAACAAGAAGAACATCATGAAACTGCGACTGAGCTTGTTTTTTTGCATCAGAAACTATTTTTTCTGGTTTCTCATCGACTGTTGATGGGAAAAAATCAACACCAACTTGTTCAGCAAGAACTTTCAACTGCTCTATAGCTGCAGGTCTATAAACGTCAGCACTAACAACAAGCACTTTCTTTTTTTGTTCCTCTTTCAGATAACGAGCAAGTTTTGCAATTGAAGTAGTCTTTCCTGAACCCTGAAGTCCAGCAACCATTACTACAGCTGGTGGTTGAGTCGCAAGATTTAATGATTCATTTTGACCACCTATAATTTCAGTTAATTCACTTTCAACGAGCTTTATAAATGATTGAGATGGACTCAGGCCTTCACCAACCTTAAGACCAATCGATTTTGTTTGAACCTGATCTAGAAAAAACTTAATGACATCAAGCGCGACATCAGCCTCCAAAAGAGACCTTCTGACCTCTCTTAAAGCCTCCTTAATATTATTTTCAGAAAGTTTATTTTTACCTTGTATAGCTTTAAAACTATTAGATAAACGATCAGTTAAATTGTCAAACATTTGATTCAAATAAAGTGTAATATTCCATTATATAATCTTTTACTCTTACAAAGCTAGAGATGCCCTTACTTCATACCCTACCCTTTGTTGCTTATCTTATAGCTGGTTTATTTTTAACAAGATATTTTGTTCTTGATAAAGTTACAAATCAGCATAGAACAATTGTTAATTTAATACTTCTAATTGCTAGCAGCTCTCATGGCTTTATATTGTTTGATGTCTGGCAACAAAATGGGATTTTTTTTGGTCTAACAATAAGCATGTCCTTTGTTGCCTGGGTTATAGCAACGCTCCTATTCATAACTTCATTCAGTCGCCCTATTCATTCTTTAGGAATTCTGGTTTACCCTCTAAGTGCAATTTTAGTAATGCTGGCGTTATTTTTTCCTGGAACCCAGGGAAAGCTTCTTTCAACTTCAATTGCAATTCATGTCTTTCTTTCAATTGGTGCATATGCACTTTTAGCTCTTGCTGTGGCTCAATCAATACTATTAAGTATTCAAGAGAAATTTTTACATGAGCATAATATTAATACATTTGTAGATAAGCTTCCTGCATTCCAAACAATGGAAGATTTTCTTTATCAAACTTTAAAGATGGGTTCACTATTATTGACTTTTTCTTTAATATCAGGATATTACTATATTGATGATTTTTTTACTCAGAAGCTTACCTATAAGACAATCCTATCAATAATTGCATGGATTGGTTTTGTGGGTATAGTTCTTGGTCATAAGTTTTTTGGATGGAGAGGAAAGCTTGTATCAAGATCAACACAAATTGCTTTTGCCGTTTTAGTTCTATCCTACTTTGGAACAAAGTTTTTTATAGAAATACTAGCAATGTAATAAAATTAATAAAAAAATTACTTAATTATGCAAACTGAAAAAACTTTAAATGGTGAATGCCTTTGTGGAGAAGTATCATGGAAAATGAATGGTCCCTATGAGTTTTTTGGAATGTGCCAGTGCTCAAGGTGTCGCAAAGTTACTGGAGCAGCCTTTGCAACAAATCTTTTTGTAAAGCCTGAACAATTCGTATGGCTTTCAGGAGAGAATAATAGAGGAGAGTTCGCCTTACCTTCTCCAAATACCTTTGGCAATGCGTTTTGTCATAATTGTGGTTCACGAGTTCCAAGACAGACTTCACGCGGATGGATGTTACTTCCTCTGGGAAGCTCTATCAAATCCCCCAATATAAAACCTACCTTAGTTTGCCCTGAGGATCATACTGACTGGTTTACTAGGTTAGATGAGATAATTTAATCAATATGAAGGACAGCAAGAAAAGCCTCTTGAGGAATATCAACCCGGCCTATTGAGCGCATTCTTTTCTTACCCTTCTTTTGCTTTTCGAGGAGCTTCCTCTTTCTTGTTATATCACCACCATAACACTTAGCGGTTACATTTTTTCTGAGCGCCTTAACATTTGTTCTGGAAATAATCTTCGATCCAATGCAAGCTTGAATTGCTACATCAAACATTTGTCTTGGTATCAGCTCTTTCATTTTCACAGCAATTTCTCGGCCTTTATGAGTAGAGTTATCACGATGAATTATTAACGCAAGAGCATCAACACCCTCATTATTAATAAGAATATCTAGACGGACAAGATCTGCAGTTTGATAGCGTTCAAACTGATAATCCATAGATGCAAAACCTCTTGAAACTGACTTGAGTTTGTCAAAAAAATCAAGTACTACTTCGTTGAGTGGAAGTTCATAAACTATAGAAACTTGTCTTCCCATATAGTTGATGTTTTTTTGCACACCCCTTTTTTCAACACACAAGCTAATAACTGGCCCAACATATTCGTTAGTTACTAAAATGTTAGCAGTAATAATTGGCTCTCTAAACTCAACAATAGATTGAACGATAGGAAGTTTTGATGGGCTATCAATTTTAGTTACATTTCCCTTAGTATCTAAAACTTCAAAAATTACAGTTGGGGCTGTTGTTATTAAATCTAAATCGTATTCTCTCTCCAAACGTTCTTGAACAATTTCCATATGAAGAAGACCAAGAAATCCAATCCTAAAACCAAACCCAAGTGCATCTGAGTTTTCAGGCTCATACTGTAAGGCAGCATCGTTTAAACGTAACTTTGCAAGTGCATCTCTAAATTTCTCATAATCTTCTCCAGAGGTTGGAAATAAACCTGCAAAAACTCTTGGTTGTACTGGCTTAAAACCCTCCAATGGAACCTTAACTGGATCTTTACTTCCAGTAATAGTATCACCTACTGGAGCACCATCAATATTTTTAATACTAGCAATCAAATAGCCAACTTCTCCAGCCTTTAAACTATCAGTCTTGGTTCTTTTAGGAGTGAAGATACCAACCTCATCTACAAGGTGCTCATTACCATTAGAAAATATTTTGATTTTTGATTTTGGCTTTATTTCTCCGTCTATAACTCTAATTAATGAGACAACTCCTAAATAATTGTCAAACCAAGAATCAATAATAAGCGCCTTGATAGAGCCATTTATATCTCCTTCAGGTGCTGGAATTCTTTCCACAATTTGTTCAAGGATATCTTCTATTCCTATTCCTGATTTTGCACTGGCATGAACAGCATCATGAGCCTCTATACCTATAACATCTTCAATTTCATCAACAACTCTTTCTGGCTCAGCCGCAGATAAGTCAATCTTATTAAGAACAGATAAAACCTCTAAACCTTGATCCAGAGCTGTGTAGCAGTTAGCAACAGTCTGAGCCTCGACCCCTTGAGAGGCATCAACAATTAATAATGCTCCCTCACAAGCAGATAGTGAGCGTGAAACTTCATAAGAAAAATCAACATGCCCAGGGGTATCAATAAGATTTAATTGATAGGTTTGGCCATCTTTAGAATCATAATTTAAGGAGACACTTTGAGACTTGATTGTAATACCACGTTCTTTTTCAATGTCCATTGAATCAAGAACTTGTGAGGACATCTCTCGATCACTAAGTCCTCCACAATATTGGATGAACCTGTCAGCAATTGTAGACTTGCCATGATCTATATGTGCAATTATGGAAAAATTTCGGATATTTTGCATATCAATGATAAAATGACTGCTTTTATTAAAACCATGAGATTATATCGTATATGAATAAAGTAAATCCTACTACATGTGTCGCAACAAGTGATCTAAATGTAAACATTCCTGATGACCAAGGAAGAAATATTGTTCTCTACTTTTATCCGAAGGATGACACCCCTGGGTGCACCATTGAGGGTAATGATTTTACAAGCCTCAATAATGACTTTGCTGCAAATAACTCAGTGATCTATGGCGTCTCTAGAGACTCCATTTCATCGCATGATAAATTTATCAATAAATTCAACTACACAATTGACCTAATCTCAGACGAGGACGAGTCTTTGTGTAAGCAATTTGATGTTTTAAAGCTGAAGAAAATGTATGGCAAAGAGCATATTGGAATCGTTAGATCTACTTTTGTTATTAGCCCAGATGGAGAGATCCTTAATCAATGGGACAAAGTTAAGGTTGAAGGTCATGCACAGGAAGTACTAGACTTTATAAAGGCACTATGAATTCAAATGTTGATCATGAAGAGGTAAATAAATTTGCAGCGCTAGCGTCGCGCTGGTGGGATAAAAATTCTGAGTTTAAGCCTCTTCATGATATAAATCCACTTCGCCTAAACTATATAAAAGAACAATGTGGTGGTTCACTCAAAGGTAAGCGTATTCTTGATGTGGGATGTGGTGGAGGCATCTTGAGTGAGTCTCTTGCTCTTGAAGGTGCAACAGTGGTTGGAATTGATCTTGCTGAAGCTGGTTTAGAAGTTGCTAAACTTCATCTTTTAGAGTCAGGTCTTGATATTGATTATCTATCAATATCTGCTGAAGATTTAACTAAAACTGAGTCTGAGTCTTTTGATGTAATAGCCTGTCTTGAAATGTTAGAACATGTTCCAGACCCGTCACTTGTGATTGACGCTTGCTCTTCATTAGTTAAGCCAGGTGGAAGAGTTTTTTTCTCAACTATAAATAGAAACCCAAAATCTTATGTTTTTGCAATTGTTGGAGCAGAGTACATCCTTAATTTATTACCTAAAGGAACTCATCATTATCAAAAGTTTATTCGTCCTAGTGAGATAGATGAATGGGCTAGAACATCTAAATTATCAATAAGTTCAATTATTGGAATGAGTTATAACCCAATTACAAAAAGATATAAATTAGGTGATGATGTAAGCGTTAATTATATGACACAATACAAGAAAAACTAGTTATTTTTAAAGAACGTTGTTCACCGAGACTTCTATTGCATGAATCATAGAGCGCCCAAATGAGCGCATTGTTAAGAGAATGTAAGAATCATCCTCGTCTCTATAAATGATTGTTCCTATGTGCTCCATTACTGTCCTTGATACACTTCCAACTGTAAAAACATCTTTGTCAATATTAATTGGGCATATACGCTCAAGAATATCTCTAGATCTGGGACCTTTAACCCTTATCATAGCCCATGTGTCAGATTGATCCGTTAAATAAACAGGTGCATTAAGTTTGCTCTTTAGATATGACTCTGCATCATTACCTTCGTAAGCAAAAAAAACCAAAACTTGGTTATTTTGAAGCCTCCAAAAGGTAATAGAGGAATCAGAAGATTCGCTAGATTTTTGTATTTCTGGTATTGATAATCCACATGATTTTTTTATTGCAGATTCAACATTAGCTAGTGTTCCTTTTGGAATAGCGGCCATTACAAGAGACATATCTGTTACCTCAGAAACCGCTACACCATCAAATTCATACTCAACCCCTTCAAGGGCTGAAAGTTTTTCTAGAATATAATCAGACACGTAAACGCTCTCCTTCTGGATCATAAAAGTGTGGACTACAAATCTCAACCTCTATATCACTACCTCGAACTAAATCAACAGCCCTAACAAACTCCCCTTTTCTTTTTAATCCATTCTTTATAAATCCAAGACCTATATAACAACCTAACATTGGAGAATAGATAGATGACGAAATCCAACCTTGATCATTCTCAGTAGTTGCTTGATCACGTAAACCAAGTAAATGAGCTCCAGCCATAGAGAAGCCTTTTTCAACTAAATCATTTTTATTAACTGGCTTAAAACCAACCATTTGCATTCGATCTTCACGCTGTAAATCTTCTCTTAGACCTAACTTATAACCAATAAAATCTTTTTTACCTGAAACCATACCACCCATACCTAAGTCATAGGCACTTGTCTGACCATTCAATTCTGGTCCAGCCGCGTGACCTTTTTCAATTCTCATCACACCTAATGCCTCAGTACCATATGGAATAACATTAAACTCTTCTCCTGCTTCCATCATAGCTCTCATTAA
Organism: Candidatus Thioglobus sp. NP1; assembly: GCF_003326015.1. NCBI lineage: Bacteria > Pseudomonadati > Pseudomonadota > Gammaproteobacteria > Pseudothioglobaceae (SeqCode) > Candidatus Thioglobus > Candidatus Thioglobus sp. NP1. The sequence continues at coordinate 932,082 of NZ_CP023860.1, read as the reverse complement.
GGAGTCACCATATCTTGTTGGAACAGCAATTTCATAAGCAAGTTCGCCAGAAAATGATATTCTAAATAGTCTAGCTGGCACACCACCACAAACTGTTATTTGACCTGCAGCCATAAATGGGAATGCTTCATTTGAAATGTCATGCTCAGAATCAATGATTTTTTCAAGTAACTTACGTGAATTTGGTCCTGCAACGGCATATTGAGCAAACTGCTCAGTCACCGAAATCATGTGGACATCCAGATTAGGCCACAAAACTTGATGACAAAACTGTAAGTGGCGATAGACACTAACAGCATTTGCAGTGGTGGTGGTCATCACAAAATGATCCTCCGCCAATCTTGCTGTTGTTCCATCATCCATAACCATACCATCTTCTCTAAGCATTAGACCATATCGAGTTTTTCCAACAGGCAATTTTGCAAATGCGTTAACATAAATTTTATTTAAAAATTCAGATACATCTGCACCCTTGATATCTATCTTTCCTAAAGTTGTAACATCACAAATACCTACTGATGCTCTAGTTTGCATCACTTCACGATCTACAGATTGACGCCAATGAGTTTCACCTGGTTGCGGAAACCATTGGGAGCGATACCACATTCCAACCTCTACAAAAACAGCATTTTGCTCTTCTGACCATTTATGACTAGGTGTATATCGTGTTGGATAAAACTCCATTCCACGTCTTCTTCCAGCAAATGCACCAATAGAGATTGGAGAATAAGGAGGTCTAAATATAGTTGTTCCAGTTTCTTCAATAGTTTGGTCCATATTCTGAGCCATGATTCCTATACCAAGAACGTTAGCTGTTTTTCCTTGATCCGTTGCCATACCCAAAGTGGTATATCGTTTTACATGCTCTACAGACTTAAACCCCTCTTGATTTGCAAGCTTTATATCTTTAGCCGTTACATCATTTTGAAAATCAACCCAGGCACGCTTTGAGCCACTTTCAACTCCCCAGTGAGCTGAAACCTTGTACGCTACTTCTGGAGTTGAGGCATGTGCTAATTTAGCAGCTTTAAAACCAAGCTCTTTAGCTACTAAAGACCCCATATTATGAGCCTCAATAATAGCATCAGCAAGAACCATTGTGCCCTTTGCACGTCCAGCAACTATCATTCCTGGAGGAACAGACTCATCAGGAATAAATGAGGCAATCTCCTCATTCCATTTAGGAATACCTCGATGATGGCAAGTTAAATGAAGATTAGGATTCCAACCACCCGAAACTGCAAGAGTATCTGTTTCAATTGTCTTACCATTTGACAGTTTAATTGATTTAAGGCCCTTTCTTCCTTTGGTATCAATAACATCTACGCCCATAAAAATCTCAGCTCCTGCTATTCTTAGCACAGGCTTAATCGGTCGAGAATCAATAACAGCTGCAACCTTAATATTTTTTAATAACAAATCTCTTGCAGTCTGCCATCCATCATCATTGTTTGTAAAAACTGTAATGTTTTGACCTGGAGTAACTGCAAACCGGTTTACATAAGTTCGAACAGCACTGGCCATCATGATTCCTGGACGATCATTATTACCAAAAGCAATAGCTCTCTCTATTGCGCCAGAAGCTAAAATGGCTCGTTTCGCATAGATTCGCCAATTCACTTGACGCGGTTTATCGTGATTTTCTCTTGCTTCAGATGATTTATTTTCTAGCGCACCATATATACCATGATCATAAACACCAAAAATAGTTGTATCAGCCATTAAAGTGACGTTTTGCATTTCACTCAACTTAGCAACAATATCAGCTGCCCATTTACTTCCTAAAACACCATCAATCTTATTAGTTTCATTGTTCAGACGTCCACCCATCAAAAAATCTTCATCAGCAAGGATTATCTTTGCTCCAGATTTAGCTGCAGTTAATGCTGCGGATAATCCTGAAGCACCTGCCCCAATGATTAGGATGTCACAATAGCGAAAACCCTTATCATAGGTATCTGGATCAGATTCACCAGAGAGCGATCCAAGTCCCGCTGCATTTCGAATAACTGGCTCATATAGCCTCTCCCAGAATGCCTTTGGCCACATAAAGGTTTTGTAATAAAAGCCTGCGCTAAGAAGTGGTGATAAAAAATCATTAATCGCCATTAAATCAAAACCAAGAGGTCCTTTATGATTTTGACTTTTTGCTTCTAATCCATTATATAACTGAGTAACTGTCGCTCGTGTATTTGGTTCTTTATAGGAACCATTACCAATCTCCATAATGGCATTTGGCTCCTCAGATCCAGCTGTTACAATCCCTCTAGGACGATGATATTTAAATGAACGACCAACTAACTGTTTATTATTAGCAAGAAGAGCTGAAGCCAGAGTGTCGCCCTCATAGCCTCTTAAAATTTGACCATTAAAAGTAAAACTTAGTGTTTTTTTATGGTCAATTAAGCCACCATCTATTCTATTAGTTTGACTCATTTGCCTCGACCCATTGATCTTGAAACGTCTTGAGCCAACTCTACTTCAGTAATTTCATGTGTAATTGTATTTCTAGTTACAACTAACCAGGACTGATCACCTTGCTCGTGATACCAAAGCTCTCGATGCTCTCCTGCAATATTCTCTCTAATATACTGGTATTGATAAAAATCTTCAGCGGAAGCTTCATCTTCCCAATTAGTAGGTCTACTAATTAAATCAGTAGAGCCCAAATATACAAACTCTTCAGAATCTCGGGGACCTAATAATGGATGATTAATTATCATTATCTAATTTATCAATGTAAGTTTGGTTGAGCACCAACACCCTTCTCATCAATCATTGCACCTCGCCTAAAACGATCAAGCTTAAAAGCAGTTGCAACCTCATGTGGAGAGTCTGTTGCTAGTAAATGAGCATAGCAATAACCACTAGCTGGAGTTGCCTTAAATCCACCATAGCACCAGCCACCATTAAAGAATAACTCTTCAATTTCAGTACTATCGATAAATGGAGAGCCATCCATGGACATATCCATGACACCACCCCACATTCTTAATAAGCGAGCACGGCCTATCATTGGCATAATAGCCATGCCACCAGAACAAACATCTTCGACAACTGGTAAATTGCCACGTTGAGCATAAGTATTATAGGCATCAATATCACCACCAAAAACTAGCCCACCTTTATCTGATTGTGAGCAATAAAAGTGTCCAGCTCCAAAAGTAATAACATTATCCATTACTGGTTTTAGTCCTTCAGTTACAAATGCTTGGAGCACATGGCTTTCAATAGGAAGCTTAATTCCAGCTTTTGCCATAACTCTTCCAGAAGAACCTGCAACACAGACACCTACTCGACCTGACTTAATATCACCCTTAGTTGTTTTAACTCCAAGGCATTTTCCATTCTCAATATGAAATCCAGTCACCTCACAGTTTTGAATAATATCAACCCCAAGATCACTTGCACCCCTGGCATATCCCCATGCAACAGCATCATGTCGAACAGTTCCTCCACGAGGCTGAGCTAGTGCAGCTTTAATTGGAAAACGAGCATTATTCATATCTAAAAAAGGGTATCTCTCTTTGACCTCTTTTGCCTCAAGGTATTCACAACCTGCATCGGCAAACAACATTCCATTACCTCTTCTAATAAAGGCATCTCGCTGAGCATCAGAGTGAATTAAATTCATGATTCCACGCTGTGAAACCATAGCATTGTAGTTTAAATCTTGCTCTAAATTCTCCCAGAGTTGTAATGAGAATTCGTAAAAAGGCTCATTACCAGGTAGTAAATAGTTAGATCTAATAATGGTAGTATTTCTTCCCACATTACCACCACCAATCCAGCCTTTTTCAATAACAGCCACATTTGTAATTCCATGATTCTTAGCTAAATAATAAGCCGTAGCTAGACCATGCCCACCTCCACCAACAATAATAACATCATAGCCATCTGCTTTAGGCTCAGAATCACGCCAGGTCGGCTCCCAACCTTTATGGCCAGTAAGCGCCTCTTTTAATACTTTAAAAGCAGAATAACGAGTTTTACTCACTATATTAGCTCCAAGGATAAGGACTATTTGATACTGGGTGTAACTTTCCTTCTTTAAAACGACTAAATCTGAAAGGCTCTAGAAGCTCCTGTTTTTCACCCATTAATTCCTCTGCTACTAAACAGCCAACACCTAACATTTTATATCCATGATTGCTATCTGCAATTATTGTGACATTTTCATTATAAGTATCAATAACTGGAAAGCTATCTGGAGTGAAACAACCAATACCGCCAGATGGCTCTTTATGATAGTGCGGCATCTTACCTTCAAATCTTTTGTGGCAATGAGCAAGAGCAGATACCCACATTTCTGGAAAATCTTTACTTGCTGTAAACTCTTTACTTTCAGGACCATACGGATCAATAGCAACTTCATCTACTGGTGTATCGACAGTATAAGGAGATGCACCGCCTTGGATTCCACCAAAACTCCAATCTGGTTTATAATAAATTCCCCATAATTGATCTGTAATTAAAGAGCCATCAACTGTTGAGTATAGAGGTGCATCAGTATCAATATGAAGCACAGGTGGGATATTACCGTCATTAGTTACTAAAGTTTCTGGTGGAACTTCTAAAACACCCTCCTCTAGCTGCCAAAAACGCCACATATCAATATCTTGATGAACCTCACCTTCAAGATCTTTTAATTCAATTTGAGAAGGAAGTCCAAGCATATGCCAAAAATCACGTACCCACGGACCAGCTCCAATAATTAGGTTATCACATTCAATAGTACCTTTGTCTGTCTCAACAGCAGTAACTCTTTTTCCATTTCCTTCAGATACAAAACCAGTGATCTCAGTATTAAGAATTACATTAACTCCTAAGTCTAAAACCTTCTTTGATAAGCCTTCCATTGCCTTAACATTATTTGCATAACCTCCAGGCTTTTCATGCAGAACTGAAGTGATTCCCTCAGCTTGCCAATCATCAAACATTTCAAGCATATAATTACGAGATTCTTCCTCACCCTCAATAAAAACACTGTCATAACCAATTGCTGCTTGCTCAGTATGTATTTGTTTTACGTCTTGACGCATTTTTTCACATGAAATTTGCATGTAACCATTTGGATGATAGCTAAATGCCTCAGGATCACTCTCCCATATACTTACAGAATGAGCCATTAACTTGCGCATAGCAGGTTGAAAATAATTATTACGAACTACACCACAGGCAATACCTGTTGCCCCAGCAGCAATTCTATCAGCCTTATCAATTATCACAATTCGTCCATCAACACTCTCACCATTTGCTGTTAATTTTTCAGCTAATCGCCAAGCTGTAGACATCCCATGGATTCCGGCACCAGCAACGACATATTGAGCTTTAGTTGGTAAAGACATATTCAATCTCCTTTAATTTTTTAGGTAGGTTATTAGTTATAAATATATTCATTTTTGACAAATTATATTATCTTTAAATAAGTTGTAATAAATAGTTAAAAAATTCAAACTAAAGTGAAATTAATTATAAATTCTTTTTAAAAAAAAAATAACTTTTATTCATCCTATTTAAATTAATTATTAGATTAAAATTTTTAGAATTATATTATAGAAAAAAGCCTAGAGAGGCCTATTTACATGGTTTATAAAAAAAATGTTAATTTTTAATGACTTATCAATATATTTATTATAAGTAAGATGATTTTTTTTCTAAAAAGGTGTCATTCTGACCATAACAAAACGAATTGTAAGTATACTTATATTCAACATTAGGATTCTATTATGTCTAGAAGATACTATAAATTACCGCCACTAACCTCTTTAGCAACGTTTGAGACTGCTGCTCGTCATCGAAGCTTCAAAGGTGCTGCTGAAGAACTAGGAGTTACACCTGGAGCAGTAAGTCATCAAATTAAGTTCTTAGAGACTGAGCTTGGCTTATCTTTATTTGACAGAAAACATCATGGTAATAACTTAACAGATCATGGTGAATCATTATTTGCCGTTCTGCAAAGTAGTTTTACTGCAATTTCATCAACACTCGCTAATCTTCGAAGATCTGCAAGTGATAAAGAAGTTATACTTAGTGCTACCACAGCTGTTTCTTTCCTTTGGCTCCCCCCACGCTTATCTGAGTTCTGGAAGCTTCATCCAGAAATCCCTGTCAATCAGCATGTGACTGATAATCCAGATTCACAGGGTATCGCTGTTGATTTAAAAATATGTTATGGCTTTGTGGAAAATGAATCAAATCAAAAACACACCCTATTTCAAGATGAATTAGTGCCTGTATGTAGTCCTAAATTTGCTAAAGAATTCCCAAATCCAAGTATTGAAGATTTGGCTCAAGCGCCTCTCATTCATCTTAGAGCTAAAGATAAAAACTGGTCTAACTGGTTTTCTTGGTTTAGTGCACTTGGTTATAAAGGTAAGATTTCTCCAGGTACTCACGTAAATAATTATATGATTGCCCTTCAAGCAGCCTCTGATGGTATGGGAATTGTTCTTGGATGGAAGCATTTATGCAAACCAAAGCTTGATAGTGGTGAACTTGTAATACTAGGAGACACCTCAATACCAGCACCGTCTGCAATTTACATAATGAGTGAGAAAGAAGAGTTACTTCCAGAAAATGTAAAAATCCTAAGAGATTTTCTTATATCTAAATCATAAATAAGGGCATCGATTAATTGAAATTAATTCAATTTTTTAATGGGATTTAATTACTACTGATAAATAATACTTCATAGTATTATATGTTTTTTCTGTTAATTTTTTTATGGCAACGACTCCACACAGCAATCTTGATTCAGTTTTAACATCAACAGCTATGGCTAAAGGTCTTCCTAATGAGCACTATATAAGTGATGCCGTTTTTGATGAGGAAAAAAAAGCAATCCTATTTAACAACTGGTCAGCCATTGGATTTGGAAAAGATATTCCTAATACAGGCGATATAAAACCTATGAGTTTTGTAGATATGCCATTATTAATGGCTCGTGATGAGAATAATAATATTAATGTTTTCCAAAATACCTGTCGGCATCGAGGAATGATTTTAATAGAAGAACCGAAAAATCTATCAGGACTAATTACTTGTCCATATCATAGCTGGTGCTATAACCTTAAAGGTGAATTATGCGCCACACCAATGGTAGGTGGAACTGATATTAATACCCATAAAGCAATAAAAAATGATGAGCTAGGACTCTTTAAAATAAAATCCGCTGTCTGGCAAGATATTATCTTTGTCAACATCTCTAATAATGCTCAAGAATTTACTGATTATGCAGCCAAAACAATTGAGAGATGGTCTGAATTTGATAAACCAATTTATCATGGTGGTGAAACATCTTCGTTCACTCTAAATCTTAATACTAACTGGAAGCTAGCTGTTGAGAACTATTGTGAGAGCTATCACTTACCCTGGGTTCATCCTGAGCTAAATATTACTTCAAGTGTTGAGGATCACTACCATATTGAAGAGCCAGGTTTCTTTTCAGGACAAGGCTCATATGTTTACAACCAAATCAAAAGTGAAGATGGATCAGTATTCCCTGATTTTGAAGGTCTATCTAATAAATGGGATCAAGCCAGTGAGTATATAGCTCTCTATCCCAATGTGCTTTTAGGAACTCATAGAGATCATTTTTTCTCAATAATTATTGAACCTATTGCAACTAATAAAACAGTTGAACATGTTTCACTTTATTACGCCAAGAAACCAGAAGAAATGCCAGAATTAAAACCACTTATTGATTCCAATGCTCTCTTTTGGAAAACCGTTTTTAGTGAAGATATTGGTGTTGTAGAGGGTATGCAAAGAGGCAGAAAAGGAATCATGTTTGATGGTGGTAAATTCTCACCAACTATGGATAGCGCAACGCATTGTTTTCATCGTTGGATTGCAAATCATATTAAAAACTTTAGATCCTTAGAAAATTAGTTTTTTTTAATCTATGCCTAATAATTTTCTTCTTTGTTTAGCCCAAGTTTGAATAAGATGATCTACTGCCAGTCCAATAAATGCAACACAGAGTCCCAACAACAATCCATTACCAATTCCTTGTTTATCAGATAAAGCCTTCAAGATAAACTGACCTAAATCATCTGTTCCAATCATTGCTCCAATGATGACCATAAATAGGGCAAAAACAACCGTTTGATTAAGACCTAACATAATATGAGGTAATGCTAGAGGCATCTCTATTTTAAGCCACCTCTGCATTCGGTTAACACCTGACATTGAACCAGCATCTTGAAGTGCTTGTGGAACGCTTGTGAGGCCCTCAACTGTGTAGCGTGTTGCTGGAATAGTTGCATATACAATAACAGCAATTAATACAGAGGTATCAGTCACTCCAAAAAGCATAATTACAGGTATTAAGTAAATAAAAGAAGGAAATGTTTGGAAAGTATCACAAACTAATAAAATAACTTTACTAGCTATCTTACTTCGAGCACAAAGCGAGCCAACAGTTATTCCAATTAAACCAGACACAAGAACGCCAAAGCTTGCCATATAGGCAGTAATAAGAGCTCTCTCCCACCATTGAAGAAGAGCAATTACTAATAAAAAGCCGCCAACTACCAACGCAGATCTGATTCCACCAATAATATAGCCAATGCCCATTACAAGGGTAAAGGTTGCTATAACTGGCATCGAGAGGTAAGCCGTCTTCATTGGAATAAGGACACCCTGAATTAACCAAGTATTAAACCCCTGCAACGAAAAGAAAAAAGTATCCCAAATCCAGTCAACACCCGACTGCCAGAAGAGTTGAGATGTGTAACCCTTGTTGTGAGGAATCATATATAGATAATTGATTCCATCCTTAAACAAAAACGTACCAAGATATGCCAATAAAATTCCAACAAACAAAATCACAAGAAAAGAGAATGAATATTTATGGCGTTGAAGAAAAGGAAGGTCAGCAAAATAATCAGTTTGCTTATCAGCCCATGCTAGAGAAAGTTTATCTAAAAATACCGCGATAAGTACAATGCAAATACCAAGCTCTAAAGCTTGGCCTATTTTTAGCTGATTTAGGGCAAGAAGAAGGTTAAAGCCTAAACCTTTTGCGCCAATAAAGGAGGCAATTACTGCCATCGCAAGGCACTGCATAATTACCTGGTTTACGCCAATCAGAATATCTCTTCTAGCTGAGGGAATTAAAACTTTAGACATCAGTTGATAGTTATTACAGCCGCTCATCATCCCCGCATCAAGAACTTCAGGAGAAACCTTTTTTAAGCCAAGAAGTGTCAGCCTGATCATTGGGGGTGTAGCAAATATAATAGTTGCTATAGCGCCTGCATGATCACCTACACCAAAGAAAACCATTACTGGAACAAGATAAGAGAAATGGGGCATTGTCTGTGCTACGTTTAGCAGAGGCATTAAGACTGTTTCAGTTGTTTTACTCTTATAGGCCCAAACGCCAAGACTTAGACCCAAAATAAAAGATATTGGAGCAGCAACTAGAACAAATGAGAGTGTTTCCATGGAAGGCTCCCACTGTCCAAAAACACTGATATATATGGTAGAAAAGGCAGCCAATATTGCCAAACCTCTTCCACTTAAATAATAGCCAATCATAATTGCTGAAGCCGAAACAACAGTCCAAGGAAGTCCAGGCCAAACTGCCCATTCATTAGCATCAGACCACTCCCAGCTTGTAAAGGCAACAATTGTTTTAATTCCACCCAATAAGATCTCACGAATAAACTCAATAGCAAAGAGAATAGACCGAGAAAAACCTCTAGTTATCTCCTTAATCATTGCAGAATCGTCATAATCTTCAATCTCTGGATCGTAAATTTCAACCGGCCACCATTCGTACATTACAAATTCTGCGGAATCATTAATGATTTGGTTCATTGACCAAAAACTACTTGTAGTGATGTCATCAAAAAACCAATTCATTAGTGTTGGTAGGATTAAAAAGCCAACAATAATTCCGGCAGGGATATAGACAAACAACTTTGTCCAGTTTTGTTTAAACCAGACAATTGGAACATCTCTAGTCACCTTAGTAGTCAAAAGAAAGTTTTTAAATAGTAAGCCAAGAATAGTCAAGAGAGCTATGATTTTAAATACTAATGAAGTATCAGTAACTGGATTAAAAAAGTTTAATTCTGGAAGTCTTACTAATTGAGGTGGGAGTTGACCACTAAGAAGCATTCTAAATGACTCCGAAAAACCAACTATGGCATCGATTTCTCCCGAATTAACTTTATTAGCAAAACCATCACGTAACAAAATAATATCGTGATATTCTCCTGTCATTGACATAAGAATAAAAAATACAATTAAAACAATAACAAATTGCAGTAGCTTAGGGTTATTTTTTAAAAATTCCATAGTCAGTTTATCTAGATATTATGATTTAGAGCGATCACCAAAAAGGACATGAATAATAGTTGAGCAATTTAAAACACCAACTATATTATTATTTTCATCTAATACAGCTACTGGCTTTTGTTCACTTAGCACTTCTTCCGCAACAGTTTCAATAATTGCGTCTTTAGAAACCTGAAGTTTACTTAACTCTTCATCAGTGCTACCCACAGGATCCATTACTGACTCAATCTTTAGAACCTTTTCTCTAGGAACTTCTTCAGTAAACTTACGAACATATTCAGTTGCGGGATTTAAAACAATATTAGCTGGAGTATCTAATTGCTCAATAATACCATCCTTCATAATTGCAATCCTATCAGCAAGTCTTAGGGCTTCATCAAAATCATGGGTAACAAATAAAATTGTTTTATTAAGAACACCCTGTAGCCTCAAAAATTCATCTTGCATTTCTTTACGAATCAGAGGATCTAAAGCCGAAAATGGCTCATCTAAGAACCAAATATCTGGCTCTACGGCTAATGATCGAGCAATCCCAACTCGCTGCTGCTGACCACCAGAAAGCTCTCTAGGGAAGTAGTTTTCACGACCTGTAAGACCAACAAGCTCCACCATCTCCATCGCTCTTTTCATACTGTCATCAGTACTACTTCCCTTAACTTGAAGAGGGAAGGCAATATTTTCTAAAACAGTTTTATGGGGCAACAATGCAAAGCTTTGGAACACCATTCCCATTTTATTTCTTCTTAGCTCAATAAGCTCTTTCGAGTTTAATGCAAGCAAGTCTTCACCATCAATGTATATATTTCCAGCAGTTGTATCTGTTAGCCTTGAGATACATCTAAGTAGCGTAGATTTACCTGAGCCTGAAAGACCCATGACAACCAGCATCTCTCCTTCATATACCTCAAATGAGGCACTGTTTACACCAACTACGCAGCCAGCATCTTGAAATTCTTGAGCATCAACCCTACCGTTAGCTTCTTGCAATAATTTTTTTGCATTATCACCGAAAATTTTATAGACTGAGTCACACTTGATGACTGGTTGTTTACTGTGGATAGAATTTTCTTTAATTGTCATATAAAAGTTCCAAAATTGATTTAAATCTTATAACTGTAGTATACAAAAAAATACCTTCTTTCTGAAAGTTATTAGTAGGTAATTCTAACTAAAGTTTTTTTAAAGGACATAATAAATCTCCCCTAGCTGAAAAAGCCTAGGGGAGAGATTTAAATTACTAATAAACTTCTTAAAAAATAAAGAAGTCTAAGCTATATAAGCCTTATTTAAATGCTGAAACAACATCCTGATTAGCAGCAAGCCATGCAGCTGCAGCATCTTGGTGGCTCATGCCATCAACGTCAACAAGTGCGGCCATTTGACCAATATGAGTTGTTGTGAAAGACATCTTTGAGAAAGCTGTATAAGCAGCTGGATGTGTCTTAGGGAACTTATAGTTAGCCGCTTTTTTCAACCAACCTTTTGGAGATCCACAAGCACCATCACCACCATCAACAACTCTACAACCATCGTAGTACTCAGGGAATTCAATGAATGCAAATCCATCAGCATCTGTAAAGTTTGGAGTCCAGTTAAAGACAATTGTTCCTCGTCCTTCTTTCTTAGCAGCAGCTAAATCAGCCCATAATGCATCTGCACCACCAGCAAACTTAACCATATAGTCATCACCAAGACCTAACGCAGCAATACGCTCTGGCATAAGGTTACCATGCCAACTTTGTGGTCCTTCTAACCAACGACCTTTACCACCTGAGTCTGCAGTAACAAAGACATCTTTACAGTCTTTTAGTGCTTCCCAGTTTGGAAGTCCTGGACATAGGTTTTCGTCCACAACCCATTGTGGAACACCCATCTCTTCAAGGGTCATTGCTGCATGGTTACCTGCATCGACAATTCCACCTTTTTCCATTGCATTATAGAAAGACGCACCAAATGCTGACTGCCATACTTCATGTGAAATAGTTACGTCTCCATTACGGATAGCTTCATATACTGCTTGTGAGTCAGCAGGAACATATTCTACATTGTTACCCATGCTCTCAAAAATACCACCAATAACATATGCCATAACAACTTGGCTTGACCAGTTATGTGTAGGAATGACAATTGGCTTCGAAGAGTCAGCAGCAAGTGCTTGACCAGATACAGAAGCTAAAGTCATCGTTAAAGCAGCTGCAGCTACCTTACTTGTAAACTTATTCATTTATTTCTCCTTTAAAGTTAAATTAAATATTTATTAAAGTAAATAACTATAAAAAATATTTAACTTTGAAAATAGTTTCCTTTAAACAAATATCGTTAAAAAAAAACCATGCTTACATTCTTAAAAATTCATCATACTTTTTAAGATTGTTCCGAACCCACAGACAAACTTACATTCTTACCCTTGTCTTTTCAGGGTCATAAAATGGAAACCGGACCACTGAAGCAGCTAGTCTCTTATGATGTCCATCTAATTTACCTATTTCAACTTCAGTACCTATTTCTGATTCTGAGATTGAAATTCTACAAAGTGCAATGTTTTTTTTCAAAATTGGCGAACGTGTTGCACTTGTAATAATTCCTATTTGTTGCTTGCCAATATACACGCCATCGCCATGGAGTGCAACTTCATTACCACTTAATTCTAGTCCAACAAGAACCCTTTGTGGTGAATTCTTCCTTAAAATCAAAGACTCCTTGCCAGAAAAATCCTCTTCCTTTGTTTTAAGGGGAACTGTAAATGCTATTCCTGCTTCAAATGGATCGGTTTGATCGCAAAATTCATAGCCTGCGAAAATCAAACCTGCTTCAATTCTTAGCATATCCAACGCATTAAGACCAAGTGGACAAATGCCAAATTCTTCTCCAGCTTCTGCAACAGCGTCCCATACAGATTCACAGTCCCTTGGATGTGCAAAAACCTCAAAGCCAAGCTCACCAGAGTAACCAGTTCTTGATACCATTACAGGAATGCCGAACTCTCCTCCAATACGTCCAATTGTAAAACGAAACCATTTTAGATCTTCAAGATTTGTTTGCAGCTTTGGTGTCCAAATTATTTTGGCTAATGTTTCACGACTTTTCGGTCCTTGGACAGCAACATTATGAAGTTGGTCTGTAGATGATTTGACACGCACATCTAGATTACGATCATCTGCAATTTTTCTTAATAGCTTACCACTATCCTCTGAACCACCAATCCAACGAAAATTATTCTCATCAAGTCGGAATAGAGTGCCATCATCAACCATGCAGCCATTGTCATAACACATTGCGGAATAAACTACTTGGCCAACTGCAAGTTTTCGAACATCTTTTGTTATCGCATATTGCATCAAAGCCTCAGCATCCTCACCATATACTTCAAATTTCCTAAGAGGAGCAAGATCGATCATTGCAACCCCTTCTCGGCATTGCCAGTACTCTTTTATGGCACCTAGATTGGTATAATCAAGTGGGAGCCAATAACCATTATAGTTGTCAAAGTTTTTAGTCAACTTCGATGTATTTTTATGAAAGCCAGTTTCTTTAGTCATAGTAGGTATTGATTGTGGGTCCGGTCTAAATGCCGTTGCCGATGAAAAATTATTTGTTTTGTCGTAAATCCTAACATGAATATCAGTTGGATTCCAACCATTAGCTGAAGTGGTGTCATCAGGACATGCTGATGAAACGCATACTAGATCATCCATTGCCCTAAATAAAACATAATCTCCTGGCCTTGACCAAGAAAGATCTGAAGTAAGTGAATGGCACTCTTCTATTGCAGTGTTAAAGAAAAGATTAACAGCAGCCCAATTTTTTCTTGGTTTAACGCCATATTCAGCCAGAGATTTATTGAAATTATCAGTACAACTTATATGGCCAGGAAATCCACGATCATCATAATACTTTGAGTTACAAGCCAACCCAAAAGTATCATGCCGACAAACAGTATCTTGAATAATCTCCACCAAAGGAACTGAGTTCTGATTATAAAATTTGTCATGAGTGCCAGGTGCAGGATAGCTTGCAAGCATTTGTGATCTTGTAACTGTTGGATCGAGACTTAACTCTAAATTATTTTTTAAATCCTCTGCGATAAATGCTTGAAAATCGGAGCATTGACGCCCTTCAACGTCAATAATTTGAATGAACTCGCCAGCTTCAACTTTATAAGCAACTGCTGAACTATCATTAACTCTAATTTCACTTTTAGATTTAGCAAGAGGCTCTGGAAGTCTTTCAGAAGGCTTTGAGGGATTCGCGCGAGAAACATTAATTAATATTTCAGTTGGAGAGTTTTGTTTATCAACAAGCATAGGCCCTCCCTTTGCATCAAAAATGCATAATATGTCCTTATCTATTGCAAACGATTGACTAGATTCTGCAGGATTAGATATAGAAAAAAGCTCAGTACTACTAAGATTTTTAGCTTTAATCTTATTATGATTAAGAATTGCTTTAAGCATTTCTGAACAATCGTCTGAAATTATATTGGATAGGTTACTGCTTGGACTTGAGTTCCAGCTTAAAGACTCTAATACGGAAGACTTCATAGCATCAAAGGCGAGAACACTACATTGTTGATCACCCTCTACATCAACAACTTCTACAGAATCTCCACTTTTTAAATCAATAGAAACAGCCTCTCCACCATGAATCTGGTAGGTCTCACAATTACCATTATATTTAATATTGGATACTTTCATTCAATAATTCTTATCTATCATAAGCTTGATTATACTGCAGTTAAAATATAGTTCAATTTGATTAATTTAACCGAAAAGTTATCTTTTTAACTAAATCTATTGATAGTTTAAACAGCACCCTAGGGGGTAGGATGCCGCTAAACTAAGGAAATAATAAGAAAGTTTTAAACGTTCTTATAAGCCCTAAAATCACTTACCGCCATTAAAACTTTCGGTAAGCGTTATTTAAATCAACCATAGGGTGATTTTCAGACATTTGAAACTTTACTAGTAATTCACGAGCAATCATATCTCGCTCCTGTTGATTATCAGGAAGTTTAATATTATCTGGAATAGTGACCCAACCATTAATATTTCTATCAAAAACAGCAGCTTGATCCCCCTCATAACCCATATGAATATCTTCTAACCAGTTAAGATCTTTCCAGCCCATTTTGTCAATATATTTTTGCAAAAAGGGAGTTATAAATTTAAGGTCAGGAACTAGGTTTACATCATATCGATAACCGATATGCTGACCAATCATTTGTTCACGATCAGTATCTAAACCATCAGCGCCAACTACAAACTCTTCTTCATTAGTACTCATAATTTCTCCTATTCTTAAAAGCGTGTCATATCTGGACGACCAACCGTATGCTGAGAACCTGCAATAGGAACTTGAGCACAAGCAGAGGCTTCCATAGTTAAAGCAGCCAAATCTTCTGGCTCTAGAGAGTGAATATTAGTCTTACCACATGCACGAGCCATCATTTGAGTTTCAATAGCTAATGTATGTAAGAAGTTATATACTCTTTCTGATGCTTCATCTGGATCAAGACGCTTTCTAAGCTCTGGATCTTGCGTCGCAACACCTACTGGACAACGACCAGTATGACAGTGATAACATTCACCAGCATTAACACCCATTTCTGCTGGATAATCAGCTTCAGGAATGTCTCTATTACAGTTAAGCGCCATAAGCGATGAGTGACCAATAGCAACGGCATCAGCGCCAAGTGCAACAGCTTTTGCAACGTCACCACCATTTCGAATTCCACCAGCATAAACTAGAGAAATTCTTCCAGTCATTCCTACATCATCAATTGCATTTCGTGCTTGACGAATTGCAGCAATACCAGGGACGCCAGTTTCTTCTGTTGCAATGTGAGGTCCAGCAGCAGTTCCACCTTCCATGCCATCAATATATATGCTATCACAGCCTGTTTTAGCAGCCATTCGAACATCATCGTATACACGTGCAGCACCTAGTTTCAATTGAATCGGAATTTGGCCATCAGTTGCTTCACGAATTTCTTCAATTTTAAGAGCTAAATCATCTGGTCCAAGCCAGTCTGGGTGTCTTGCAGGGGAACGCTGGTCGATACCAGCAGGCAAAGAACGCATTTCTGCAACTTGATCGGTCACTTTTTGACCCATTAAGTGCCCACCTAGGCCAACCTTACAACCTTGTCCAATAAAAAATTCAACACTATCAGCAAGACGTAAATGCTGAGGATTAAATCCATAACGAGACTGGATACATTGGTAGAACCACTTACTAGAATAGCGTCTCTCATCTGGAATCATTCCACCTTCACCTGAGCAAGTAGCTGTTCCAGCCATAGTAGCGCCACGAGCTAAAGCAGTTTTAGCTTCATAACTTAACGCTCCAAAGCTCATACCAGTAATATAAATTGGAATATCTAGCTCTAATGGTCTTGGAGCTTCTGGCCCAATAATAGTTTTGGTCAAACATTTCTCTCTATAACCTTCAATAACAAAACGCGTTAGCGTTCCTGGCATAAAAGTAAGGTCATCCCAAGTTGGAATTTTCTTAAATAAAGAGAAACCTCTCATTCTATATCTACCCAAATCAGATTTGATATGAATATCGTCCATCACTGATTTAGGGAAGATGAAACTTTTACCTAGTCTATGTTTTTGATCTGAATCACTCATAATATTTCCTTTAGTTTAATTTGTTAAAAAGTACGATTAAAGAATTAGTTTTTTCTCGTTAGGCTCAAGACTTGCATAGTTCCATAACATCTTGCCTGAAACATACTTTTTCATCTTTTCTACACCTTTAGGAGTTTTAATACCATAAATAGCTAACTTCTCTGATAAATAACGAATATCAAGCTCTGTCATTTCACCAGGAACACAATCCACCCCTAGCTCTTCAACTTCACCACCAACATAAATAGTGCCGTCATACATTGAATCACCTAAGTTCATTCCAGCATCACCACAAATAATCATTCTGCCACGCTGCATCATAAAGCCTGAAAATGCACCAGTCTTACCACCAATGATTATTGTTCCACCTTTTTGGTCAATTCCAGTTCGAGCGCCAACATCACCTTTACAGACTAAGTCACCACCTCGAATAGCAGCACCAAATGTAGAGCCAGCATTTTTATCAATCACAACCGTTCCAGACATCATATTTTCTGCACATGACCAACCAACTCGCCCTTTAATATGAACGTTAGGTCCATCAATCAAACCACAACCAAAATAGCCTAGACTATCTGTAAAGGTAAGATTAAGACGATTTAATATCCCAACTCCAACACCATGTCTTGACATAGGATTATCAACTGTAATGTCGCCAATGCCTTTTTCCATTAACTCTCTGATTTCACGATTAATTTCTCTTGGCGTCATGTCAAGCGCATCAATCGTTGCAGTTTTACTGGTATCAACTTCGTGAGAATGAAAATAAGTTAAATTTTCACTTTCATCAATAGCAAAAAATCGCTGTTGAGTTCTTCCTTTTAACTGCTCATCATGAAGACCCATCTCCTGAGCCGTTTCTTTTTTTAGTTCTGCCATACTTTTACCTCTCCGTGATATGGGTCAAATGTTTCAATTCGATGATCAAACAAAGTTCTAATTGCTACTTCCTCTGAAGCAAGCGCAATCATATCGTCACTCTCATAAACAACCATTGGTTTAGCAGCCATAACGTCTTTGGCCATTCCAAGTTGATCTTTTGTAGCTACTAAATAGGTGAAAACACCATCTAAATATTCAACAGAATCCTTCATAGCAGTTTCAAGATCTGAGCCTTGACTCATTCTATCTGCAATATAAACTGCAATTAATTCGGAGTCACAGTTTGAAGAAAAACGATGACCTTTAAGCTCTAAAGCACGTCTATTTGTCCAATAGTTTGTCAACTGCCCATTATGAACAACAGCAACATCACTAAAAGGATATGCCCAGTAAGGGTGAGCAGAACGAATATCTACGTCTGACTCAGTTGCCATCCTTGTGTGTCCAATCGCATGAGTACCATTAAAATTATCAAGACCATACTGTTTTGATACAACCGAAGCATCACCAAGATCCTTAATCAATTCAAGTGAGTTTCCTATTGATAAGATTTCAACACCTTCAATATCCTCAACAAAGTCAGCTAACTTTTTCATGTCACCTGAAAATTGAATCTCATAGCGATGAGAGTACTCGTTTGCACTATCTTTTTTTACAACCTTAGCACCAAGATCTGTAAGACGAGAATTGACTAACTTAATCCTCTCTTCAATCTGAGCATGGATATCAAAACTACCTTCTAGTTCTGCTCCCTCTGCAACCTTAAATCTTACAACCTGATTACCATTATCTTCACCATAAACAGCGTAGCCCGTTGAGTCTGGCCCTCTATGTTTTAAGGCTTGAAGCATCGATGTCATTTGTCCACCAATGTTTTCATCTTTGCTAGCATTTCTATGAATAATACCTGCTATTCCGCACATAAACTAATCTCCCTTTACTAAAAATTGCCCACCTAAAGGTGGGCATTCCAAAAAAACCTAAATGAAGCTAGCCTATGGCAAGCAATCCAAATACGTACTTGTATCCCAGTCTGTAACTGTGGCATTAAATTTTTCCCATTCATCAGTCTTATAATGATGAAAAACCTTATACATCTCATTTGGCATAGATGATTTAATAACATCGTCATTATCAAGCTCATTAAGAGCCTCACCAAGAGACATAGGAAGTTTAGTAACTTGTTTACCCGCTTCCATTGCTTCGTAGATATTGCGCTCTTCAGGCTCTCCAGCTTCAAGATTATTATCAATACCATCACCCATTGCCTTTAGAAGTGCAGAACCCATTAAATATGGATTAACCATTGAGTCTACCGAGCGGTACTCAAAGCGACCAGGAGCAGACACACGAAGTGCACAAGTTCTATTTTGATAACCCCAATCTGCAAAAATTGGCGCCCAAAAACCGGTATCCCATAAACGACGATATGAATTAACCGTTGAAGAGCCAATTGAAGTCAAAGCTGGTAAATGTTTAATTACACCACCAATTGATTGAAGCCCAATTGGACCTGGCATTTTTTCATCTATTGATGGATCAGGCATAAATGTATTTTCACCACCTTCTTTATAGGTAAAGCACCCAGGCATTCCTGGAAGTTCACCATCACCAGTGGCAATTTCTGGATGAAAGACATCCTTACCACCTTTCCATAAAGACATATTGTGGTGACAGCCTGAAGCTGATACACCCATAAAAGGTTTACTCATAAAACAAGCAAGTAACCCAAACTCACGAGCAACTTGAGCACAAATTTGACGGTAAGTTGTTAGACGGTCTGCATTTCTGAGTACATCATCAAACTGCGTATTAAGCTCTAATTGTCCTGGAGCATCTTCATGATCGCCTTGAATAATATCAAGTCCCATTTGCTCAGAATATTCAATAACTTTCATAAAGACAGGTCGTAACTCTTCAAACTGATCAATATGGTAACAGTTTGGTTTTGTAACACCACCATCTGTTCCACCATTTTCGCCACGCTTTAGCCACATCATTTCAGGCTCTGTTCCACAACGCATATCAAGTCCATACTGATCTTGGAATTCTTTATGTTGTCTATAAAGGTTACCTCGACAATCTGATGTCAAAGCTTGTCCTGGGTTTTCGCGCTCTTCGCGATTTCTATATAGTCGACAAAAAACACGGGCTACTCTCTTATCCCATGGAAGCTGACAAAAAGTATCAGGATCTGGAATACCAACAAGCTCTGAAGATTCTGGTCCGTAACCAATATAATCGCCATGACGATCAACAAATAGATTTGCAGTTGATCCGTAAACTAATTGAAAGCCTTTTTCAGCTAATCTTTCCCAATGTCTTGCAGGAATACCCTTACCAACAATACGACCAGTGACTGATACAAATTGATAATATACATATGTAACACCCAACGCTTCGATCTTATCTTTAACTTGTTTTACAAGCTTATCGCGTCCAGGTTCATTAACGTGAAGTTCTAAATCTGTCATTTAATCTCTCCGAAAAAAATAAAAAAATCTTTTTTAAAGATTTGCCCCCTATATGACTTTGTTCTGCTTTATTATGAAATCAAAAACAAAAAAAGCACATTAGTAAATTTATTGCTATACAAAATGGATAGGCTAAACAAAGATAATCCTTTATGGTCCTTTTTGACTCCGAAAAAACCAATGTTGCAACAAACTCTACGCGAGTATACGCCTAATGATATTCCATTGTCAATAAATTTTTTTTACCTCTAAGAAATTAAATAAAAGGCGAATTTTCAGCACATTTAATGAAAATATTGAGGTCTAAAATAAGAGAAAATTAGTCAGAATTATTAGAACAAATTACCGTTAAAAATTGACATTCATCAGTAATTATTTTTTTTGGGCCATGGGGTTTATCAGCATCGAAGTATATTGAGTCACCTTTCTTAAAATGGTAAACCTTAGTTCCATAATAGTAATCCATCTTACCTTTAAGCATATAAATAAACTCAACGCCCTTGTGTTGGAATTCAGGAAAATCATAATCCCTTGAGGAAACCGTAATAAGACATGGCTCAACATTAAGAGATCCACCAACTGTATGTCCCAAAAGTTGATAATGGCGGCTTTCATCTGAGCCAGCTCTCTCAATTGTTAAGCCATCTCCTGATTTAACAAATGTTGGCTCAACATCTTTGTCGTGTTGTTTAAATAATGAAGTAATTGAAATATTTAGAGCATGACAAATCTGTTGAATGGTTTTTAGCGAAGCACTAATTTGACCATTCTCAATCTTTGAAATCATACTTACCGATAATAATGATTGATTTGAGAGTTGCTGAAGAGTAACCCCCGCACTTTTTCGTGCAAGACGAACTTGCTTACCAATTGAGGCCTCTAATTGCTTATCACTTCCAAATCTTGGAAGCTCCTTATTTATTATTGATACGCCTTTCTTTTTATGCGTAATATCCGAATTTGAAACCATCAATCAATTATTTACTAAGAATAAAAAAATATATATTATCAAGAAATTTATACTAACATAAAACTTAAAAAATTAAATTAAATTAATTTTATATCCTATTCCTTCGACTTCTTCTTTGCCTAGTTGGAATTGAATCATCATCCTTTAAAATAGCCTTAGATCCTTTTGATAATGGTCCTACCCTACTTTCAATTTGAGTTAGAGTAGGTAAAGAGGCGACCTTATGATTGTCCATGGCTTCTCGCATTGCTTTGATATGATTGAAAGTTGTTCCACAACAACCACCAATAATTTTTGCCCCAGAATCCATTGCAATTTTTACATATTTTGACATCAGATTTTCAGTCCCAGAGTAGCGGATATTGCCATCATGAAATTCAGGTATACCACAATTAGCTTTTGCAATAACTACTGTCTTTGAGTCTACATTTTGAGTTATACCATTAATTGTTGCAATAAGATCAGCAGCACCAATTCCACAATTAGCACCAAATCCTGCTAATTCTAAATCTTGAGATTTTCTAGCAAGATTTTTTGGAGTAATTCCCATCATTGTTTTACCGGCAGTATCAAAACTCATCGTTGCACAAATTGGCAGTCCAAAGTCTTTAATTGCATCAAATGCAGCTTCTAACTCCTCCATCGAGTACATAGTTTCTAACCACAACACATCAACACCTCCCTCAACTAAACCCTCAGCTTGAGCCTTAAATGCTGTTGTTGCATCTTTGGAGGTCATCAAACCATGGGGTTCAATCATTTCTCCTGTTGGACCCATTGAGCCTGCAACAACTACTAATCGTTCTGCTTTATCTGCAACTTCTCGAGCAATAATGCCAGCAGCCTTATTGAATTCAAAAACTTTATTTTCATGATTATGTAATTTCAGCCTAAATGATGTTCCACCAAAACTATTTGTTAGGAACAAATCTGAGCCAGCATTAACAAAACCCTGATGTAAAGAACGTATCTTCTCTTTATGAAATAAATTCCAGGGTTCTGGTGGATTTCCAGTCTCAAGCCCCATATCAAATAGATTAGTCCCAGTCGCACCATCAGCAAGAATATGATTCTTCAGCTGTAAAAGTTTATGAAAATTATTCGAAGAACTACCTCTAGATAAGGTTTTAAATTTTTTATATTTAGGGGGCATTACTTGCTCCTTTTTTGAGTAATTTAGGGAAATCCCAGGGCATACAATATAGGTCAACCGCCCAGTTCGTAAGGTGAACTATTCCTTTAATTATTAATGTAAGTATACATTGGTTGCAAACAAGGTTCAATCTAAACCTTATTTAAATTTTTATAGCGATTAATTTCAATAATTAATTACTTCTAGATACCAATCCCTATATAATCTCAAGTTGAAAATCATAACTCACAAATTGTGAACATTTTGATAACAAAGAAAGTACAAAATTGCCTTCAAGCTCCTAGCAATATAGTCGACTTTTGTCACTTTATTAAACCTTCAAATCAGCAATTCTTTTTATCATTAATCTCTTTTAATAATGAATAACAATTCTAGTTCACACGATGATGTTGTAAGTCGCTTTATTAGTTATGGTGAAAATAATTTTGAGTCTTCAACGAGCTCAAATAAATCTAGTCAAAGCGCTGCCCAACTCGGGGTCCTTCGTTTAATTTATGCTTTTCGATTCTCAGGCCATCTGAGAGCAAAACTAGACCCCTTAGAAAGGCCAAGACACCATTCAACGCCGCCGTTTACTCTTGAAGAATTTGGTTTGAGTGAAGCTGATCTTGATAAAAATTTTGATATGGGTTCTTATCAAGGGCCAAATTGTAATACTTTACGAGATCTCTTTACTTCTCTAAATAAAACTTATTGCAGTAGCCTTGGTGTTGAATACATGCACATTCCTAATCTTGAAGAGAGGAAGTGGATTCAGACTAAAGTTGAAACCATGTCTCTTGAAAAAGAAAATTCAGCTGAATATAAGAAATGGTTACTACAAAGATTAACTGCTGCTGAGGTTTTCGAAAAATTTCTGCATAATAAATATGTTGGTCAAAAACGTTTTTCCTTAGAAGGAAGTGACACATTAATTCCACTTCTTAATATATTGATTGAGCATTCTGGTGAGCACCAAATGAAGAGGATATGTCTTGGAATGGCTCATCGAGGACGCCTTAATGTTTTAATTAACATCATGGGCAAGCGAGCTGAAAAACTCTTTCAAGAATTTGCTGGTGACTTAGGACTTACTAAAAAACAAACTGGCGATGTTAAGTACCATCAAGGATTTTCATCAGATATTAAAACTGATAAAAATTATGTGCATCTTGCCCTTATGTTTAACCCCTCTCATCTTGAGCTAGTTAATCCTGTCATTGAGGGTTATGCACGTTATCACCAGGACAAAATTGAAGATGCTAATCGTCAACAAATATTACCTGTACTTATTCATGGTGACGCTGCTTTTTCGGGACAAGGAATTGTCATGGAAACATTAAATATGTCTCAGTCTAGAGGCTATAGAACAATGGGTACTGTTCACATTATTATTAATAACCAGATTGGATTTACAACCTCAAAACAAAATGATGCAAGATCTACAGACTACTGTACTGATGTCGTCAAGATGATTAATGCTCCAGTATTTCATGTCAACGCTGAAGATCCAGAAATGGTTAGTTTTATTACTCGATTAGCACTTGATTACCGTATGCGATACAAAAAAGATGTGGTGATAGACTTGATGTGCTATCGAAGACATGGACATAATGAAGCTGATGAGCCTGCAGTTACCCAACCTTTAATGTATGAAGCAATTCGAAAAAAACCTACTACAAGAGCTAATTATGCTTCTACGCTTATGAAGCAAGGAGTCATAAAACAAAGTGAGGTTGACGGCATGATAAGTGATTATCGCCAAGAACTAAAAGATGGTCAAAGGGTAGCCTATAACATTATCAAACCAAAAAATAAAAGAGCTTGGGAAATGTTATGGGAGGATTACTTTGATACTAGTTGGCATGAACCATATGAGTCAGCAATTAGTAAAAAACACATAAAAGATTTAAACAAAAAATTGCAAAAAATTCCTGAAGGATTTGAAATTCATTCTCGTGTTAAAAAAATGTTAACAGAGCGACAAAAAATGGCTGATGGCAAAATAAATGCTGATTGGGGATTTGCTGAAACTTTAGCTTTTGCAAGTCTTACAGAGTTCGGTACTTCTATAAGACTTACCGGTCAGGATACTGGAAGAGGTACTTTTTTTCACCGCAATGCAGTTCTGCATAATCAGCTGATTAATGAAGACTACACACCACTTCAAAATATTAGTGAAAAGCAAGGAAGAGTGCAGATATTTGACTCTATTTTATCTGAGGAAGCTGCCCTTGGTTTTGAATACGGTTACGCTACTGCAAACCCTGAATCACTCGTTGTATGGGAAGCTCAGTTTGGTGATTTTGTTAATGGTGCGCAAGCAATTATTGATCAATTTATTGCCTCAGCTGAAGCTAAATGGGGTCGCTTATCAAATCTAGTAATGCTTCTTCCTCATGGACTGGAGGGACAAGGCCCTGAACACTCATCTGCAAGACTTGAAAGATTTCTTCAGCTTTGTGCTAGTCACAATATGCAAGTTTGTGTACCCTCAACTGCGTCACAAATATTTCACTTACTGAGACGTCAAGTTTTAAGAAAATTTAGGTCACCTCTTATTATTATGTCGCCAAAGAGTTTATTAAGAAACCCTCTTGCAGCATCGCCTCTTTTTAAATTTACTGAAGGTAAATTTAGAAATGTTTATGAAGAGCAGTATGACAATATAAAACCTGAAAAAGTTGACCGAGTGATTATGTGCAGTGGTAAAGTCTTTTACGAACTATTAACGCGACGACAAGATGATCAAATTAATAATGTTGCTATTCTAAGATTAGAGCAGCTTTATCCTTTTCCACATGATGCTTTAAAAACTGAATTAGCAAAATATCCAAAGGCTAAAGATATTATTTGGACTCAGGAAGAGCCTATTAATCAGGGCGCATGGTATGCCTCAAGACATCATTTTACGCAGAGTATAATTAAAGGACAAACTCTTCATGTTGTTGCTAGAGACCTTTATGCTGCTCCAGCTGAAGGAAGTATTAGACAACACAACATTAACCAAAGTGAAATTATTGAAAAAGCACTAGGTTTACAGGCGATAAATACGGTTAGGAGTATTAAGAAATGAAAGAAGTAAAAGTACCTATTCTTCCTGAATCTATAAGTGAAGCTACGGTTGCTGTTTGGCATAAAAAGCCGGGTGAATTTGTTGAAATTGATGATGTCATTGTTGAGATTGAAACAGACAAAGTGGTTCTTGAAGTTCCAGCTGAAGAAGCAGGCATCCTAACTGAAATCTTAGCAAAAGAAGGTGAGACTGTTGGTGAGCAGCAGGTTCTTGCACTTTTAGATGATGAGGCCAAATCTACTGCTGTAACGAAAGAACCTAAAGATGAAGTCAAGGAAGTTAAAGCTGAAGAACCTATTCCACATAAACAAGAATCTGTTCAAGAAATTATTAAAGAAACTATAGAAGAAGTTGCTGCACCTGAACCCATTAAAGAAGAGTTAAAAATTCCTGCAGTTAATAATAATGTACCTTTATCTGGTGATCGTATGGAAGAGAGAGTTCCAATGACTCGAATCCGTAAAACTATTGCCACTAGACTTCATTCTGCTACCCAAAATACAGCTATGCTTACAACATTCAACGAAGTTGATATGAGTGAGATACTAGCTATGAGATCGAGCTTTAAAGAAGCTTTTGAAAAGAAATATGATGTCAAATTAGGATTTATGTCCTTCTTTGTTAAGGCTGCTGTTGAGTCTCTTAAAAAATTTCCAACGGTTAATGCTTATCTTGATGGTGATGATATTGTTTATCATGCTTATTGTGATGTCTCTGTAGCAGTATCTTCAGATCGTGGGCTTGTTGTTCCTGTTCTAAGAGATGCTCATAAAATGGCAATGCATGATATTGAGAAATCAATTGTTGACTATGCAATTAGAGCCCAGGATGGGACCCTAGGAATTGATGAGATGAGTGGAGGTACCTTTACTATTTCAAACGGTGGTGTTTTTGGCTCACTACTATCAACTCCAATCTTGAACTCTCCTCAAAGCGCTATTCTAGGAATGCATAAAACTCAAGATCGAGCAGTTGTCGTTGATGGCGAGATCGTTATCAGGCCAATGATGTATCTAGCACTATCCTATGACCATAGAATTATTGATGGCAAGGAAGCGGTGCAATTCCTTATCTCAATCAAAGAAGCTCTAGAGGATCCAGCAAGACTTTTACTTAAAGTTTAAATTTTGTATATAAAAAAAGGGCGGTATTTTCATACCGCCCTTTTTAGTTTTACTTCCTTTTTAATTACTTATGCTTATCATAATGATCTTGCTCTTGTTTATTTCCAACAGCTAGAATCACTACCAACATAACCGAGGCAATCAGCGTGTACCATCCAGGTGCAGAAGTACCAGCACCTATGTACATACCCATATCCATCCATCCATCGGCATTGTATAAAGCAGTAAAAGAATCAGCAAAATATCCCATAATTTTTCTCCTTATAGTTAAGCTTCAGATTCAGGACTCTGCATACCTTCAGGGTAAGCTTGAGCAGGAACCTTGACTGGGTCAAGTCCTTTGATTTGAACCGCTTCTGGTATACGTAGCATTCCAGCTTTATGTACCAACCAAGATACAACGTATCCAGGCACGAATCCAAGTAAGAACATTACTACAGCACCAACAACTTGTCCAAATAGACTTAATTTAACAACGTCCATTTCTTCTGCGCCTGCACCTAGTCCAGGAAGACCTGAACCAAAGATACCAAGAACGACAACACCAAACAGACCGATTGTTCCGTGGACTGTTACACAACCAACAGCATCATCTATCCCAAAGCCTTCTAACCAGTCAGCACATGGTTTCAGAATCATACCAGCAACCACAGAAATTATGATTACATGAGAACCGAAATACACATCAATACCAGATGCAACTGAAATAATACCTGCAAGACAACCAGACATCATCCAGAACGGATCCTTAGTAATAATCCAAGCACCAATAATTCCACCTGAAGCAGCCAACGTCACGTTGAAAGCTAAAGCTGAAAGTGTAATTGGAGTACCATAAATGGTTGTTCCAGCATTAGCATACCAACTCCAACCTTCACCAGGCAGGATGATACAAGCCATGAGGAATCCAAAGAAACCAACAATAATAAGCATTAAACCAACTACTGTCAGAACCATACTGTGTCCAGGTATGTGATTAGCAGAACCATCCGCATTGAATTTACCTACACGAGGTCCTAGGTTTAATAAGATACCAAGTGCAAAGAATCCAGCAACAGCATGAACAAGACCAGCAGCACCAAAGTCATGAAAACCAAACTCTGTTACTAACCAACCATCAGAATGCCATGCCCACGCAGCAGCAACAACCCAGGCAAACGAGCCTAGTACAATCGCACAGATTACAAAACCAACGGTCTGTATTCTCTCGATCAATGCGCCAGAAGCGATAGATGCAGTTGTAGCAGCAAATAAGGCAAAAGCTCCCCAGAATACACCTGACGCGCGGTCACCCATATTTGGACCCATGTATTGAGCTGATTCGCCCCATGGTAAAGCTATAGCATTAGCATACTCTATACCTGAAATTCCCATCGCACCTGCGCCAGAGGCGAGGTCATATGGAAACGTTGGTAAGGCCCAGTAGAACCACCAACCAAACAGATAAAACGTTATGATTGTAAACGCAAACGCTAATAAATTTTTTGTACCCGATGATAGAACATTCTTCACACGTGTCGCACCCATCTCATAGAGAAGGAAGCCAGCATGAATAATAACCATCAGAGGGATTGTCAAGTAATAATACGCCTCAGCAAACATGGTGTTTGTGATCTGAGCCGCCGCAGTTACAGCATCTAGCTGAGCCTGCATTTGTGCGATTTGATCTTCCAAAACATCTCTCCTTTTTTTAGTTTAAAAAAAAACTCTCTCCGTTTTTTCTTTGTAGAAATTAAATCCCTACGAGTAATGAGTATATACAAAGTAGTCAAACATATCGAGAAAATTTTGCATTAATTGAGACAAATAAGAGTAATTTAAAAAGTTATTTTTGTAATAACAATCACTTACAGATATGCTGCAAATATCAGGGTCAATAGTTAGTATTTCAAAATGAACTACAGGTATCTTTTAATTGTTTCTTTTATCAAGCTCAAGTAGATAGGGGGCAACAAAAGACTTATATTTACGTCTCTTAGTTTCTGGAAGATCAACCCAGCCACCAATTGATCCTCTGCATTCTAGAGAGCCACAAAGACAACTAATTGGGAAATGATCTATAATGTAATTCTGCATTGCATAGTCAAAAGTGATCTCTTCTCCTGAGGCAATATCTCTCATAGCCACATAATCTTGAGCACCGGTTTCATTAATCCTAATTCCACAATTAGGACTGCATGAATGATTAACTAAAGCCATTAAGCCGATGGGTGCAAAATACTCATTCTTGCCCATTTGTGAAACCCCAACATGGTTAACATATTCTATTTTTTCAATGACACCTCTCATAACAACATCTTCTCTTTTAAAAGAGTTCTTTGTAAAAACTCCAGAGCCTCTATCTTCTGAGCTCTTTAACTTAAAATGTATATCTTGATTATTAACTGCCATAGGTCTTAACAATATTTATTACTTGCCTCTTAAATTCGTCTTCATGATTCAGTGCAAACTCATCTATAGTAGAAAGTGAACTGTTATCATGCATTCGATCAGTAAACACTAAGCCGTCTAAGTGATCAAATTCATGCTGAAATGTGCCAGCACTAATTCCTTTAGATGTAAATTTAAGATCTCTACCCTCTCGATCAAAACCCTCAACTAAAATTTCAGGGCATCGGTCGACCTTACCTCGAAGATTAGGAACTGATAAGCAGCCTTCATATACGTTAATTCTCTCCTCAGTCAGAAAGGTAATCTTTGGATTTATTATTACAGTTAATGGAATATCAGGCTTGTAAGGGTAGCGCGGGTTTTTATTTACTTCAATGACACATACTCTTAAAGGAACAGCAATTTGAGTTGCAGCAAGACCAGCACCATTTGAATCCCTCATGGTTTCAATAAGGTCATCAATAAGACTCTGAATATTATTTGAAGGAATATCACTTTGAGCAACTGCATTGGCAATTTGACGAAGTGCAGGACTTCCAATTTGTACTATTTTTCTAATCATTTTTTATAATAGATAAAGATTAATAAAGCTTTTTATTATTTTAGAAATTATTTAAACATCTCATCATATTTTTTTTGAATTTCACTGGGCCACAAACTATACATATATTCTATTAAAGCTAGTTTTTCTTGTTCATTGAGTCGCTCACTAAATGCAGGCATCTGTCCACCCATTTCAACGCCTCCATTATTAATTGTATAGAGAAGCTGAGCAGGAGAATGATGCCAAGTATGGGCTGTTCCATTAAGTGGTGGTGCTGGATAATTACCATTTTCATCTTTAACTTTCCAATTCTTAATGCCAACTCCTTCAGAACCATGACAACCAATACAATTTTTATTAAAAACACTTTCTCCAAGTGCTATATCTTCACCTGAGCTGCTGTTATTTTCTCCAGGATTACAACCAGTGAGTAACAAGAACATTACAATAATAAAAATATTTTTAATCACAAGCGTTTTTATATTTGATTAATAAGGACAATTTTTACAACCATTGCTGCAGCATTCTCCCTGCTTAATAAGATACCATTTAGAGAAAACATAAAGCCCTTCATCAATAATATAATCAACATTCTCAATAAGTTTTGACTTATCTCTATAGGGTTCAGCTAGCTTTTGAAATTGCTCCATGCCCTTTTCATCAAGAAGAGTATCAATTCTATCATTCATTGCCTCACCAAGACATTTAGCACAGAAACAGTCTTCTTCGAGAGTTGGAATCATAATTGGGGGAAAGCTCATACACCAACAACTTCCAGTCCCAGCTCCACAATTAAGCGGTTTTTGACATTTAGAACAATCTTTAAGACTCATTACTATTTAAAAACAAGATTACACCAATTATCAAATAAAACTGATGAAGCCTTATTGTTGATTACTAAATTATCAGTAATGCTGTTAGTTAATTCATCCAACCCATTAACACTTAACTCCTCAAAAAAATCCGGCACTCCAGGGATTTGCATCCAACCATCTAAGGTATGACTGCATACCTCAGGATGAAACTGGCATGAAAAAGCGTTATCTCCAACCTGCATGACATGATTTTTACAGACATCTGATGATGCTAAGATTATAGAATCTTTTGGAGCCTCAACGACTTCCACCAAGTGAGCATTAACCCATTTTTCAGAATCTTTAAGGTTATTAAGTAGTGGATGATTTATACCCTCTTTAGTGGGTTCTATTTCAAATAGACCAACCTCATATTTTCCAGTATTAAGAGCCTTACCACCCATTGCAACTGCAAGTAATTGATGACCCAGACAAATACCTAGAAAAGGCATCTTAAGGTCATCTACTGCATATCGAATTGCTTCTTTTTCTGCAACCAACCAGGGGAATTCTTCTTCTTCCCAAACATTCATAGAGCCGCCCATAACCCAGAGTCCATCATAGTTTTTTAAATCAGGAATTTTTTCACCAGCATGCAAATCAATCTCCACAAAATTCACATTCTGTTTTTCTGCAAAATCTCGAAAAATTCCAGGATTTTGAGATGGCATATGCTTAAAAACGAGGATATTTTTTTTCAAATCTTTATTTTTTCCATAAAACTACATTCTAATTTAAAAATAATCGTAATACTAAATAATCACAATATTATTGTACAAAGTGAAACGCATAGTTTCAATAAATAAAGTAAGTGATTAAAAAATAAATCTATAATTAATTTAAAATAATTAAACATATTGTTATGTCATTTAGAAGTATTGAAGCAGTAGTTGAACCTAATAATCTTCACTATGTTGGAGATGGTTTTAGAGTTTATGGAATTCTTGGAAGAAAAGAGCCTCTTACAATGAAGCGTATGAGTCCATTTCTTTTAATGGATTATGCACCCCCTCATTACTTTCCACCAAATAAAGGTGCTCCAAGGGGAGTTAGCTCTCATCCCCATAGAGGTATTGAAACAGTCACAATTGCATACAAAGGCAAGGTTGAACATCATGATAGTAGTGGTGGTGGTGGAATCATTGCTGAAGGTGATGTTCAGTGGATGACATCAGGCTCTGGAATCTTACACAAAGAGTATCACGAAAAAAACTTTGGTAAGAAAGGTGGTGAAATGCAAATGGTCCAGCTGTGGGTCAATCTTCCAGCTAAAGATAAAATGACTACCCCAAAATATCAAAACCTAAATAAAAAGAACTTTGCCAAAATTGAATTAGAAAATAAGGCTGGATCAATCGATATTATTGCTGGAGAGTACGATAATAAAAAAGGACCTGCTTCATCATTTAGTCCTATAAACCTCTTCAGTATCGATTTAAATAAAGGCAAAGGTACAAATTTGAGTTTTGATAAAAGTCATAATACTGGCCTATTAGTTATTAAAGGTAACGTAACTATTAATAACATTGAAAAAGTACCTACTAACCATTTCGTACTATTCAATAATGATGGTACTGAATTTACTTTAAGAGCTGGTGAAGACTCAACTATTTTAGTACTTAGTGGTGAACCTATTGATGAGCCAATTGCATCTTATGGTCCATTTGTAATGAATACTAATGAAGAAATCAAACAAACAATCGATGACTTTAATAGTGGTAAGTTCGGATATTTAGATTAATTATGTGAAAATGGTATCCATTTAAAATATAGACTCAAAGTCTTATGAATGTTAATCTAACGAAAGATAATGATGCTCTTAACGGTGATATTTTTCCTACGTTCATTAGGTATTTGATTCCCTCTATTCTGGGCTTAATTGCTATGACATCCTCTTCATTGGTGGATGGCATTTTTATTGGAAACTATGTGGGTATTACTGCTCTAGCTGCAGTTAATCTTATTATTCCAATAATCACTCTCCTCTTCGGCGTTAGCATGATGATGTCGATTGGTGGCTCAGTTCGAGGTGGAAAGTACCTTGGTGAGGGAGATAAGTCAGCTGCATCTTCAATTTTTAGCAAGTCGCTAATTTTTATGGCTCTCTATGGTATTTCATCTATTACTCTGACCCTTGTATTTGAAGAACAGATATTTGCAGCTCTTGGCGCAACCAAAGAACTGTTCCCTGTAATGAGTGAGTACTACCGCATCATAATGCCATTTGTCGTTTTCCAGTTGATTATTATCCCTCTATATTTCTTTATCCGTTTAGATGGCTTACCTAATCTTGCCGCCATTTCGCTTGGCGTTGGCGCGGTAGTTAATATCTCACTGGACTATTTATTTATTGCAGTTTACGGCTGGGGATTAAGCGGTGCAGCATGGGCAACAGGCATATCAGAAGTTCTATCTTTATTAGTTATTTTGTTTTATTTTTTTATGCCAGAGAGGACGTTAAGTTTTAGTTTTCGTCAAAATAACTGGATGGAAGTATTCCAGGCAGCATACAATGGAATTTCTGAATTTATTAATGAAGTTTCTGGGGCTATTATTGCATTTATTTTTAATTGGATGCTTATTCAGCGAGCTGGAGTTGACGGCGTTGCTGCGATTACTGTTGTAAATTATATGTTGATGACAGGATTTATGATGTTCTTTGCAATCGAAGATACAAGTCAGGTAATGATTTCTCAAAATTATGGAGCTAAAAATGCACAGCGAACTAAGGCTTTCCTTAAAACTGCTGGTGTTATAGTTGCTTCATTAAGTTTATTTTTTATAACAATATTGCTTACAGCAAGTGAACCTCTAATTTATCTATTTGTTAATGACAAGGATAGTGACCAGACTGTCATGTTAGCTTTGGAATTTGTGACATATATTTGGCCAATTTTTATTTTTGCTGGCTTCAATATGATGATAACTGGCTACTTAACTGCTATTCATCTTCCTTTTCAGTCTGCGCTTTTAGCGATGAGTCGGGGATTGATTCTTCCAACAAGCCTTTTAATATTTTTTTATAGCTTACTATCCGATTTCCGATTTATTGCCGCCCTTTCAATCGCAGAAGGTATTGCCTTTATCCTTGCTATAGCATTATTTCTTCGATACAGTCCTCAAAAAGCTATATCAGCTGCCAGAAGTTAAGTAACTGAAAATAGTTTAGACTTTGCTAATAGTTTGATGCTATATCTTTTTTAAATAGCTTTTCGAAAGATTTTAAAGCGCCAATAGAGAATAAATGCAAGGAAAGCATATACTATTTTTGCAATTGAGAAAACTATTGGCAGACTTACAAATTTTGCTAACCATTTATAGCCCTTAGTATTGCCCCAGACATAGATAAAAGCTTCAACACCTTTTATTTCTGAGCCATCTGGAAACTCTACATAAAGTGCCTTTAAATATTTATCACCCTTCTGGCTGCAATTTTCATATTCAAGTTTAGAGCGTTTTTTATAGTGCTTAATTTCAAAGTTGCAGATACTGCATTCCTCATTAAACAAAACCTTTCCATCTAATCTAGTTTTCATAATTAAATTTATCGAAATTTACCGTAAAGAAAGCCAACTAAAAGAGCGACCAGAGCAAAAGGAATTGACCTTACCGCCCAAAAACCTAAAGTATCTAGACTTGGTCCTGAGGCAAAAGGCTGGATATAAAACGAAGTTGATGCAAAAAGACTCCAAGCAAGAAAGGTTCTTGCATAGAATATAGGCTTGGATCCAGACTCTTCTTTTGGTCTAGCAATTCTAAAAAACAAATAACCAAAACCGACTGAAACAAGAATACTTATAAAGATCATACATAAACTCCAAAAAATAATTATTTTACCTATTACAATGATTATCTTAAATGAAATCGATTTATGAAAAAAATACTACTATTCTTTATACTTTCTGTAATTTCAATTCAAGGCTTTGCAGCATCATGTGCTGATGGAAATGAGCCTATAAAGGCTGTTTCTGCAGATGGAAGTTACTATGAATATAAGTGTCAAGAAAATAGCAGACCAAATACAGGTCGACTTTCTGGCTTTCGCAGTCTTAGCACTACATCTTATGGTTATAAGATTGTCAATGATATAGTTCGTGCCGGTAAAGAGGCTCAACGCTTTGAAGTAAGGCCTGGAGATTGTGGCGAAGATCAAGCATGGAGTGACTGTAATAATAATAGAGAGCGATCTGAAATATCACTTGAAAACCACTTTTTCCCTGGTGATAACCAGTGGATAGCATTTAGTGTATTTATTCCTGATAATTTCAAAACTAGTAATTCTGTAAGTACAACAATTGGGCAAATTCATCAAATAGGAGGTCCTAGTGGTATTGCTGGATCTCTGCCATCTTTTCCACCACTAATACAATTGGAAGCAAAAGGTAACAATTATCGTGCTTGTATACATATTCTTTCTGGTTCTGATAATAATGTCGTTGATGAGTGTAAATATTATAATTTATCAGCTATTAGCGATATGCAGGGACAATGGACAGACATACAAATTCATTTTGATACAACTAATAACAAAAGCCTAATCGAGGTTTATTTAAATAATGAGCGTAAAGCTTTATTGAGAGAGTTTGTGAATTTTTGGCCCAAGAGTTATTATATTAAATATGGTATTTATCGCTCATTCGTTAGCCAACATTCAGGGCCAATGCCTACTCAAGTTGTTTGGATTGATGAAGTCAAAATGGGTAAAAATCAAGAATTGGTAGCTATAAATAAAGCAACACCTGTTGACTAATTAGACAAAGAACCTTCATAATTTTAACTTGTCTAGATATAATTCTAGTATGCAAAAAATACTCTCTTTTATTATATTAATTTTTACAGCAATTACCTCTGTAAATGCAGACAGTCTTAGTTTTCCATTTACTCAAGATAATGTTAAAGACTGGAGATTTTTTAGCGATCAAGTGATGGGAGGAGTCTCTGAAGGTCAGGTTTCACTTGAGCAAGATGGGGGCCAGGTTTTTATAAGACTATATGGAGATGTTCGAACGGCTAATAACGGTGGATTTATTCAACTAAGAACTACGACATCATTATCTAATAAACCATTGATTTTCAAAAGACTTCATAATTCAAAAAAAGATGGCAAAAAGCTACAGGGTGTTCGTCTAAAGGTTAAAGGCAATGGAGAAAAATATCATATTTTTATTCAGACTACTATCTTTTATAGGCTTCCTACTGGCTATCAAATTGCTACCTTCGATACAAGCTCCGAATGGGAAACCATTGAAATACCCTTTAATAGATTTAAGAATCTCAAAGATAATAAAGACTCAAACATTAATGCTAAAGACATAAAGACCTTTGGAATTGTTGCTTATGGTCGTGATTTCAAATCAGATTTATCAGTTTCATCAGTAGAGTTTTATTATTAGTTTGAGTATCTATAACAAATTAAAATATAATTAGGTAATGAACAGTTTTGACCCTCCTCCCGAGCATTTACAGTTAATCGTAAATCTCTTTAATAGTGGGAAGTTCGAGCAAGCTCTTACAGAATCCAAAACCCTCTTAGAGAAATTTCCAAATTCAGTCTTCCTTCATAATATTTCTGGGGCCTCTTATGCAGGTCTTAATCAATTTAAAGATGCAATTAAAAGCTATAAGAAAGCTATAAAGTTTAAGCCTGATTTTGCTGAAGCCTATTTCAATATGGCAATTGCTCAAAAAAGTATTAGTAATTTTGAAGAAGCTATTGACAGTTATAAAAAAACCATTCAAATTAAACCTGATTATGTTAATGCCTGCTTTAATTTGGGGAATATACATAAAGATATGGGTGATTTAGAGGCTGCTATCGATAACTATAAAATGACTCTAAGAATTAAACCTAACTATGCTGAGGCTTATAATAATTTGGGTATTGCCTTAGAGGACAATGGAGATATAGAAGCTGCTATCGATAGCTACAATATGGCTTTAAAAATTAAGCCTGACTATATAGAAGCAAAAGAAAATCTAATTTCTTTACTAACTAGTTACATTCCCCAAAAAGATAATCCAAATTTAATAGTAAAAATTAATGGCAAGATTAGAAACAATAGTAAAAAAGAAAATATTTCAAAAATCATTTCTGATGACAAAATTGTTAGCTTATTTTCTGAGTCTGAAGATTATATAAGTACTTACGGTTCTGAACTTAAAACTAAACAATCTCAACTTTTTAGACGTAATTCAGTCAACTTGAACTGCTCAAGGCACTTGTCAATTTTTGATAAGCATAACGTCATTCCAGAGTTTTGTTTTGGCTGCTATAAGGTTCAAGTTGAGCCTAGATCAGTGATTGAACTAATAAAATTATTTATTATTTTTGACCAACTAGAACTTAAAGAAAATAACACTCGAAAATGTATGGTGGAGTTGAGACCAGAAATTTCTGGATTTTATAAGGGACTTATATATTGCTCTGGTCTAAGACAAGCCAATCAAATTGCTGACCACCTTGACATAATAATTAAGGAAAGTATAAGGTCAGATTTGAGTTCCACAGTAAAAAGAGGCTGTTCTGAATATGCAATCTCTTACCCTGATTATAAGGAAATTAATCAATCAGGACCTCAAGTAATGGACTATGATAAAGATTGGAAAGAAATTGAAGTATCTTATGACAAAAAAAATCCTGTGCATACTGAACAAATTATCAGAACTAGTCTCTCTGGGATAAATCTAAGTGATATTCTAATAATTCGAAAATGGATAGATTATGCAAAGGGTATTGGAGATTCAAGTGCTAATTTATTAAATCAAAAAACTGTCAATTACCAGATGATTCATGACCGAGCAAAAGCCCGACTCAAATTATTTCAATTTGGTAAAAATTAATAATATGAATTCCTCTTTAAAAGATTTAAATTAAAATATAATCTTACTATGAAGGATGAAAAATTAAAAAGTTTTAGATTGATGGCAAAAAATTTTAGGTCAGCTAAATATTCATCTAAGGATATGTCTAAGGAATTTAAAGCTAATCCTGAGTTTAAAGAATGGTACTTTCAAAATTATATTGGACTAGAAAAATGGAGAACCATATGAAAAAATTAATGATAATTTTTATAAGTAGCTTAATAAGTGTTTCACATGCTAATAGTTTGAAAGATTGGACCAATGAAGACCTTTGCAGATGGCTAGATTCAACTTCAATTCCTCAGCAAATTCTTAATGAAATTGATGCTAGGAATGCTATATGTTATGTAAGTTATGAGACTAATGGATTATCAGCTCAAATCCCCTATGAAGATAAAGAAATAACCGCTTTACCTTTGCCAAAAACTCGTGTTATTCGAACCATTAAGCCCCACACAACTATCCCTATTAGATTCCGCTTCAATTTTAAATTTACTCTTTGAAGAAGTTTTATTTAGTCCTAGTTTTATCTCTCTCCTCATTAAGTGTAATCTCTGAGGTTAATGTTGAAAGCTTTACTTTTGAACGAACTAACGAAGGCGATCAGACCAATATCGTCGTAAGTACTGATAAGACTTCTAATGTAAGGTGCACAATCTTTGATAAAAATGACAGGCCTATTAAAGCTTCTGAAGACATAGTAACAGCTCCACTTGGTGAAATAGAGGTGTCGTCTAATATGGCAATGATTACATCAGT
This sequence comes from Candidatus Thioglobus sp. NP1, assembly GCF_003326015.1. Classification (NCBI taxonomy): domain Bacteria; kingdom Pseudomonadati; phylum Pseudomonadota; class Gammaproteobacteria; family Pseudothioglobaceae (SeqCode); genus Candidatus Thioglobus; species Candidatus Thioglobus sp. NP1. The sequence continues at coordinate 894,069 of NZ_CP023860.1, read as the reverse complement.
TAGGTGTTACGAATCTGAAACAAAATATGAGGAAGATAATAATTCTTTGATGCTTGATGAAAAGTTAAATATATCAGAAAAATTTTGGGTTGATAGTATTGCAGCAAAAGTAAGAACATACTGGCGTTTCTCTGGTGCCAGAAGTGATTGGTCTTGTTTTGTTTATATAACTCAAGGACTAGATGGTAATGTTAATACTGTCAAAGTTGATAATTGTGGCGATTCAATAATGAATATAGATGACAATCCAAAACTAAGCTCATTTAAAAACTCAATTGAAAGAGCTGTTTATAAGGCCTCACCATTTCCTTTAGCACCAACTGAAGCTGCTTCTGGTAAACAAATTATATTTGAATTTCGTGTTGATGCTATTGAGATAATGTAACCTACTAATATTTAGATTTCAAATTAAAAAAATGAACGTTATTAAAAAGAGTTCCAATAATTTTAGTCCTTTTGCAAAACTACTACATTGGGGTTTTGTATTATTATTTCTTTATGGTTTACTAAAGCAAATAGACAGTATTAATCAATTAGAAGATGAAAATCTATTAATGTTCGAAATAATATTTGCTTTAGCATTTTTATTATTACTCATTATTCGCTTTGTTTATATGAAAACCACCCAACAGTCATCAATACCAGAACACACATCTAAATCTCAAAAATTAGCAGCTAAAATTGTTCATTATGGAATGTATATATGCCTTGCATTAATTCCATTTACTGGATTAATAATTGGCTGGTTATTTTGGTTAGATTTAAAGGATGGGTTTTTAATTAATTCAGTAATTGCAATTCATGAATTTACAGTATCAATTATCTATTGGCTTATTGGATTCCATATTGTAGCTGCAACTTATCATCGTTTAAAAAAAGATGGGGTTTGGTCTTCAATGGTACCGTTTTTTAAGGAATAAAACTTCTTAAACTAATTGCTACCACATGTTGGACATATCTTGTCTTTACCAATTTTAATTTTCCTAAAGCTAAGTTCTAATGCGTCGACTACAAGCAATGATCCAGTAAGTTGGTCACCTAAATCTAATAGAACTTTGATCGCCTGAAGAGCTTGCATTGAGCCAATTAATCCAGCCACTGGAGCTAAAATACCATTTTCCACACAATTCTCATTTTCATCACCCTCTTGGGGATACAGGCACTGATAACAAGGTTGATCTGGCTCATAACCCTTAAATACTGAAACTTGGCCCTCCAGTCGAATAACTGCTGCTGTAACTAGGGGCTTCTTATACTCTACGCAAGCCTTGTTGATTTCAAAGCGACTTTCAAAGTTATCAGTTCCATCTAGGACAATATCAACGTCTTTTACTAATGAAGCGAGATTACCAGTGTGCAAAAGCTCATTGGCAATTGTCACCTTAATATTTGGGTTTAACTCAAGCAACCTAGCCTTAGCAGCATCAACTTTGTCAGATCCAATATCAGTAGTTCGGTAAATAATTTGGCGCTGTAGGTTTGATAACTCAACCTGATCAAAATCAGCAATAATTAGATGGCCAACGCCTGCACCTGCTAAATAAAAAGCAGCTGGAGAACCTAGCCCACCCATTCCAATAATGAGCATTGTTGAATCAATAATTTTCTGCTGACCCTCAATATCAACTTGAGGCAACATAACCTGCTTAGAGTATCTGAGGAGTTCTTGATCGTTCATCGATATTTATTTAAAGTATTTATTAATTTTTGGAAGGATAACAAGCTGACAATAAGGTTGATTGGTATTGTTGTTATAGTAGTTTTGATGATAACCCTCGGCAGCATAAAAAACATCAAGCTCAGTTACCTCAGTGACTGCATTTTTAATAGTACCTAAAAGAGCTATTGCTAATTGCTTTTGCGACTCATCGATATAAAAAACAGCAGAGCGATATTGAGTACCCCTATCACCGCCCTGCTGATTAAGGCTTGTAGGGTCATGGGTTGCAACAAAAACTTCTAAGAGTTCAGCATATGAGATTTGCTGTTCATCATAATCAATTTTTAAAACCTCCGCATGTTCGCTTTGACCGCTACATACCTCCTCATAAGAAGGGTTCTGACTAAGACCATTACAATAGCCATTAGTAAGGCTTTTAACGCCATCAACACGTTGAAAAATAGCTTCGACACACCAAAAACATCCACCTGCAAAATAAGCTGTTTCCATTATTATTATTTAATATTTAAGACAATATAGTATTATATCTCAAAGGTGAGTAAACATTAAGGAGTAGATATGACAGAAAACGTCAACAACCGTCATGGTAATGGCCTGGTTTTAATTCTTTTAGCGCTTTCTATTGCTGCCATTATCTGGCTATTTACGCCTTTTATAGCATACCTTTTTTTATCCCTTTTGATTTGTATATCAACCTACAGTAGCTTTAATAAACTCTCCAATAAATACTCCAAAAATCTCGCCGCAGTTATCATGACACTTCTTGTGACAGTCCTCCTAATACTGCCACTTGGTTACATATTGTTAGTCAGTGGTATTGAGATCACAGCTCTTATCAATAAACTTCAAAGTGACTATCAGGTTAGTGAAATAAGCAGGATTACAGATCAAATAATTATGGGCTTACCCATATCTGATTCGATACGTGAGTTTTTGGATAATTCTCTTCGTAATAACCTAGAGGGAATTGCATTCGCTATTAAAGACTTCTCTATAGTTATCCTTAAAAGCATTACAACGCTATCAAGTCAATTCATCTTTTTTGTTATTATTACAATCTTTTCCCTTTATTACTTTTATGTTGATGGCCACTCATTCATCGATAAGGTAAGGAGAGTCTCGCCACTTGATAACAAAATTAATGATCTAATTCTAAATCAATTCTCAGGACTTTCTCTTACACTAGTTGGGAGTGTCTTCTTAGTAGCATTAACACAAGGTATTGCTTTTGCAATTGGGGTCATGATTGTTGGGTTACCAGCATTATTTTTTGGCGTCGCAATGGCACTTGCAAGCTTCATCCCAGTCCTAGGTGGGGTGTTAGTCTGGTTACCAATATCAATCTATTTATTTGCAATCGGTGAGCCTACAAGTGCAATTATTATTATTATTTTTGGTGCAGTTATAGCTGGCACATTGATTGATAATTTCCTAAGGCCAATCATCATTATGAGACTCTCAAGCTCCATGAATCATCAGAGCCCACTTAATAACACTCTCATTACTGTTCTTTCTACTCTAGCAGGAATTATAAAGTTTGGAATATTGGGTCTTTTTATCGGGCCAATCATTGCTGCAATGTCCATTACTATTTTTGATATTTATCAAATTCAATTTAGTAAATCTAAGTAAGTTTTTTCAACAAGCCATTTTTCGTTAAAATTCACATTTTGATTTTCAAATTTCATTACTTATGCTTAAAGAGTTAATTGATTATATTAAAGAATATGAAGGTGATAATGATCTTGGTGACTACCTTGATACCCGCTATATAAGATTAACTGAACAACATCATGATCAAATAGCGGGTGCCATGTCAGAGGGGGAGTTGGTGCCTAGAAAAGCTTCAAGTTGTCCTGCAGAAAGATTTTTTCTGCACTTCAATGAAACAATCCTATTCATTAATAAATTAACTGAAGAGCCCAGTGCAATTTATGATGTGGAGATGATTCAAAAAGAAGAAGATTCAGAAGATCTTATATTTGTTTCATTTGCTTTAGATGATGACTATGTTCCTCACTATAAAAATCGACAGGTATCTGGAAAGACGGCTGATGAAAATTTACAGCAATCAACAATGCTTGGTGTTATGCCAATTCTTATAGGTTTTATGATCGCGATAAGCGAATAACTTGAATTAGTTACCCTTTTGAGTTGCTAGTTTTAGTTTAGGTCCAGCCTTGAAGGTAACAACTTTTCTGGCGCTAATAATTACTTCTTCCCCAGTCTTTGGGTTCCTACCAGGACGAGGTGACTTCTCTCGAACGATAAAATTTCCAAAACTTGATAACTTGATTTCCTCACCAGTTTTGAGTGTTTCAATTATTTGGTCAAAAAATTGGTTTGTTAAACTAAGTGCCTGAGTTTGACTAAGTTTCATTTTTTTAACGAGCGTATTTGCAATATCTTGTTTTGTAAGAGACATAATTTATTTATCTAAGTTTAGCAGAGAATTTTGATTCTAAATGTGAAACTATTTTACTAACTTTTTTAGCAAGTTGCTCATCTGTTAAGGTAATTTCTATTGACTGATAAGTTAGATTAAGTGCAATACTTTTACTACCCTCATCAATGTGCTCTCCCTCATAAACATCAAACAAATTAATATCGACCAGATCATCCTGCTTTAAAGACTTGATTGAGTTAATTAGTTGATCAGCACTGACCTCTTTTGATACTACTATAGCTATATCTCTTTGTGATGCCTGAAAAGATGAAAATGGCTCATAGCATGCAATTTCACCATCTTCAATGTCATCCTGATTGATCTCAAAGAGGAAGGCATTTGGCATTGATAATGCTTTTTGAAGGTTTGGAGATAAAGCTCCAATCCAACCAATAACTTTATTATTTTTTGTTATCTTAGCGGTCTGTCCTAACTGCAGAGCTGGATGTTCTGCCTCCTCAAAGGCATACACATTTTTACTCAGTGACAACAACGCCTCAACATCAGCTTTTGCATCAAAAAAATCAACAGTACTATCACTATTACCCCACTGTGAATCATATCGATTACCACAGATAATGCCAGCAATTTTTTGAACTTGATCCTCAACTAAGGTCCCAGAAAAGCATTGACCTAATTCGAAGAATCTAGCGTTATGGTGGCCTCTTCTTATGTTCGCTTTAGCAGACTGAATTAAACCTGACCACAGACTTGAGCGCATCACCGCCATATCATCAGATATTGGATTTTTTAATAAAATTTTGGTTGCTTTAGGATCAATAAAATCATGCATTTCATTTGATATAAAGCTATAAGTAATGACCTCTTTATAGCCTTTATTAACGAGTACATTTGAGAGCTCATTCGAACTTATTTTTGCTTGCGATGAGTTACTTATATTGGCTACAGTTGAAAGCCTTTGAACAGGAATCTTATCATAACCAAAAAGCCTTGCAAGCTCTTCAATAATATCAGCTGCAATACGAATATCAAAGCGAAAGCTTGGTGGTTTAATTGTCCAAGAGTTATTCTTATTAGTAGTGAAATCAAATTCAAGAAATTTAAACTTTGATTCTATCCAGGTTGGCTCAAGATCAAAACCAAGAACTTTTGAAATTTTATCATTTGAAATCTCAATTGGTTCAAGCTTAGGTAATGATTTCGAATCAACACATTCATTAATTGGGGATGCCTTACCGCCACAAATCTCAAGCACTAACTCGGTTGCTCTTTCCATTGCTTGATGAGTGATATTAAAGTCTACCCCTCTCTCAAAGCGAAGTGAGGCTTCTGTATGAAGGCCATATGACCTGGCAACACCTGAGATTGCTATTGGATCAAAAAAAGCACTCTCAAGTAATATTTCTGATGAATTGGCTAGGGTAGCTGTTGACATACCACCAATAACTCCCGCTATTGCAATAGCAGAGTTATTATCAGCTATTACAAGTGTTCCCTTAGAAAGCGTTACCGTTTGACCATTAAGTAGCTCAAGTGTTTCATCTTTTTTAGCAGACCTGACATCAATATCACCTTTAATTGACGCTAAGTCAAAGGCATGCATTGGTTGACCAAGCTCTAATAAAACATAGTTAGTAATATCAACAATAGGGGAATGCAGTTGTTGAGAGGCTCGTAAAAGTTTTTGTGCCATCCATTTTGGCGTTTCAGCATTATTATCAACGCCCTCAATAACCCTTGTTAAATATTTTGCACATTCGTTTGGATTAGAAACTTTTGAGTCAAATGATTTACTTCCCTTTTGTTCTGCCTTGAAGCTAGTCGATGGCATTGCAAGGTTGTAATTAACACAAACTTCTCTAGCAACCCCAAGAACACTAAAACAATCGCCCCTATTTGGGGTAATATCTAGCTCAATGACTTGATCATCAAGATCGAGGACAGCTCTTATATCATCGCCTAAGGTTACCGATAGATCTAACTCAATTATGCCTTCATGGCTATCTGATATAGCCATTTCAGATTCGGAGCAAAGCATTCCATTAGACTCAACTCCTCGCAGCTTTGCACGCTTAATTTTTAGTCCATTAGGAAGTACTGAGCCTACTGTTGCAACGGCTACCTTTAGGTCTTTTCTGACATTAGGGGCACCACAAATTATTTGTAAGTTACTTTCTGCACCAATATCGACCTCACAAAGGCTGAGCTTATCTGCGTTTGGATGTTTATCACAATTAACAACGTGACCAACAACTAGTCCATTGAATGGCGGTGCAACAGGTGCAATCCTATCTACTTCTAAACCAGCCATTGTGAGCTTTTCAGAAAGCTCATTATCACTAACATCGGGGTTAGCCCACTCTCTTATCCATCTAGTTGAAATATTCATACTTGCTTCCTATGCACTAGAATTGATTTAAGAAACGCACGTCGTTTTCAAAAAATAGCCTCAGGTCATTAACGCTATATCTCAACATTGCCAACCTTTCAACGCCCATACCAAATGCTAATCCAGAAAATTCATTAGGGTCAATATTAACAGCAGTCAAAACATTTGGATGCACAACCCCACATCCGAGGACCTCTAACCAGCCAGATTTCTTGCATACTCTGCATCCCTCTCCACCGCAAATTACGCATTCAATATCTGCCTCAGCAGAAGGCTCTGTAAATGGAAAATAGGAAGGACGAAAGCGAACTTTAAGGTCATCCTTTTCAAAATAAGCTCTTAAAAAGTCAATCAATAAGCCTTTAAGTTGTGAAAATGAGGCCTCTTTATCTACAATTAGTCCCTCAACCTGATGAAACATTGGCGTATGTGTTACGTCAGAGTCACATCGATAAACTTTACCTGGAACAATAACCCTAACGGGTGGCTTTTGCCTTTCCAGAGTTCTAATTTGAACTGGAGATGTATGCGTTCTTAGAACGGTATTTGCATCGAAGTAAAAGGTATCATGCATTGCCCTTGCAGGATGATGCTCAGGGATATTAAGTGCACTGAAGTTATGAAAATCATCTTCAATTTCAGGGCCTAATTCTATCTCAAAACCCGCCTTTGTAAAAATATTTTGAATATGATTAAGAGTCTGAGTAATAGGATGAAGACTACCTTTTTCAAAATTCCTTGAAGGTAATGTGACATCGATTTTTTCATCTAGAAGTCTTTTTATTAAAGCAATCTCTTCTAACTCACCCTTGCGCTTTTCTATAAGTTTTTGAATCTCAACCTTGGCTTCATTGATAGCCTCACCCATCACTGGGCGCTCTTCTTTAGAAAGCTTACCTAAGCCTTTTAGTAGATCAGTTAATTCACCTTTTTTGCCAAGATATAAAACCCTTGCATCGTCAAGAGCCTTTAAGTCCATAGAACTTGCTATCGCTTTTGTGGCGTCGGTAATAATCTTCTTAATCAAAATGCCTGCTTTATTATTTTGTTTTAAAGACTGTAACCTAAGTTACAGTCTTTTAGTAAGATTTTACTACTGTGTTAACCCAGCTTTTGCCTGTTCTGCAATTTTTGCAAAGGCATCTTTATCAAAGATAGCAATATCAGAAAGAACTTTACGATCAATCTCAATACCAGCTTTGTTTAAACCATTGATAAATTGTGAGTAACTTAAGCCATTATTCCGTGCTTCAGCGTTAATACGCACAATCCACAGTCTACGGAATTGACGACGACGTTGACGGCGGTCACGGTAGGCATATTGTCCAGCTTTAATTACCGCTTGCTTAGCAACACGAAAAACTTTTGAACGAGCACCATAGTAACCTTTGGCCTTCTTTAATATTTTTTTATGTTTGGCGTGCGCCTGCACACCTCTTGAAACTCTTGCCATAGTAATACTCCTAGTTTAACTGTAAGGTAACATTCTTTTAACCATTGGAACATCGACCTTTTCAATGGAATCAGGGGAACGCAACGAGCGTTTTCTAGAAGTACTCTTCTTGGTCAGAATATGCCTCAAGTGAGAGTGTTTACTTTTGTAACCGCCACTAGCAGTCTTTTTGAAGCGCTTTGCAGCACCTCTATTTGTCTTCAACTTCGGCATCATTTACTCCTTCACCCTTTTCGGGTTCAATTTTTCGGGCTGGCGCCTTACTTTTCTTAGATTTGGGTGCTAGCATCATGCCAAGCTGGCGACCCTCCATTTTTGCACGTTGTTCTAAAACGGCAAATTCTTCTGTATCCTTTTCAATTCTATCTAACATTTGAGCACCCAATTCACGGTGCTGAACTTCACGGCCACGAAACCAAATAACAACTTTGACTTTGTCACCATTATCTAAAAATTTAACCAAATTCTTAAATTTAATTTGGTAATCTGCTTCTTCAGTGCCTGGACGATACTTAATCATTTTGACCTGAGTTTTTTTCTGTTTCTTCTTAGCGTCACTCTTTTGCTTCTTAAGTTCGTATTGAAACTTACCAAAATCCATAACACGACAAACTGGTGGTTCTGCATTTGGTGAAACTTCGACTAAGTCTAAACCTGCATTAATTGCTACTTGAAGAGCCTCATCATTGCTTAGGATTCCCAACTGTTCACCCTTATCATCTAATACTCTAACTTCTGGTGCACTAATATATTGATTAATCCTTGTTGTTACCTTATTTGGTCTTTTAATAATTACTCCTGTTTAATTAAATCTATCAACGCCTCTATAGACATTGAGCCTAAATCTTCTCCGCCTCTTCGACGAACTGAAACTTGGTTATTCTCTACTTCTCGATCACCGACTACCAAAATATATGGATAGCGTTGCATTGAGTGCTCGCGTATTTTAAAGCCTATCTTCTCATTTCGCAAGTCTGAAATGACTCTAAGCCCTTGTTTTTTTAGATTACCCTCAATTTTTTTACTAAATTCCTCTTGTTTTTGAGAAATATTGAGAATTACCGCCTGAATTGGAGCAAGCCAAGAAGGAAAAGCACCTTCATAGTGTTCAATTAATATTCCGGCAAATCTTTCAATTGATCCAACAATAACTCTATGCAGCATTATAGGCGTTTGTTTAGAGCCGTCTTCTGCAATATACTGCGCATCTAATCGACCTGGCATTGAGAAATCTGCTTGAATTGTGCCACACTGCCATTCACGTTCAAGACAATCTTTTAAAACAAATTCAACTTTAGGCCCGTAGAAGGCACCTTCACCCTCTTGCAACTCCCATTTAATTCCTTTAGCATCAAGCGTTTCTGCCAAGGAAGCCTCAGCCTGATCCCACACCTCATCAGAACCAACTCGTTTTTCTGGACGAGTAGAGAGCTTAATATCGATATTTTCAAATCCAAAATGCTTATAAACTTCAAAAGTAAGATCAATAAAATCTGAAACTTCGCTTTGAATTTGCTCAATCATACAAAAAATATGGGCATCATCTTGAATAAAGTTTCGAACCCGCATAATGCCATGCAGAGTTCCTGATGGCTCATTTCTGTGACAGGATCCAAACTCTGCTAATCGAATTGGCAAATCACGATAAGACTTTAGTCCTTGATTATAAATTTGAACATGACCTGGGCAGTTCATGGGTTTGATGGCATAGTCACGATTCTCTGAATGGGTTGTAAACATTGCATCGCCAAACTTATCCCAGTGACCAGACTTTTCCCACATACTTTTATCCATAACCTCAGGCGTATGAACCTCTTGATAGCCATTATCTTTAAAAACTTGGCTCATATACTGCACAATTATTTGATACAACGTCCAACCTTTGGGATGCCAAAAAACCATTCCTGGAGACTCTTCCTGGGTATGAAAAAGGTTTTGAACCTTACCAATTTTTCTATGATCTCTTTTCTCAGCCTCTTCTAAGCGATGCAAGTGAGCTGCTAGGTCATCTTTATTCTCCCAAGCAGTGCCATAGACTCTTTGGAGCATTTCATTATTCGAATCACCACGCCAATAAGCGCCAGCAAGCTTCATTAATTTAAAGGCTTTTAATTTACTTGTTGACGGTACATGAGGACCCCGACAAAGATCAACAAAGTCGCCTTGTTTATAAAGTGATAGAACTTCGTTAGTAGGAATAGACTCAATAATTTCAGCCTTGTAATGTTCACCAATTGATTTAAAAAAATCAACAGCCTCTTCACGTGTCATTTCCATTCTTTCAATAGGAAGATTTTGTTTAACAATGGCGTTCATCTTTTTTTCTATTTTTGCTAAATCTTGCTCTGAAAAACCATCTTTATAGGCAAAGTCATAGTAAAAACCATTATCAATTACAGGGCCAATTGTTACTTGTGCCTTAGGAAAAAGTTGTTGGGTTGCCTGTGCTAGAAGATGCGCAGTTGAATGGCGAATAACTTCAAGCGCCTTATCATCCTTATTAGTAATAATCGCTACATTAGAGTCATTTTCAATCAGATAGGAGGTATCAACTAGCTGACCATCAATCTCCCCAGCTATAGCTGCTTTAGCTAGCCCAGAGCCAATAGATGAAGCCACATCAGCCACAGAAAGTGATTGATCATAAGATTTAATAGTGCCGTCAGGTAATGTTACATTTGGCATAACTAATGATTAAAAACAAAAAAATTTATTTTACCTTGATAGCACCCCTGACTTAGTCAAAATTAAGACTTTAAATATCTTTTATAAGCTCAGTTTAAAGGTATATTAACACGCTATGAAAATTGCTCGTAAATCTCCCGAACTACTAATTCTAATTATGACTGTTGGTGCAGGAATAAGTTGGGCTGTCTGGCTCAACCTGCTTAACAACTTTGCCATTGAAAAGATTGACTTCTCTGGTGCTGAGATTGGAATCCTGCAGAGTCTAAGAGAAGTCCCTGGACTTCTTGCTTTTACAGTCATTTTTGTTTTGGCTTTTGTCAGAGAGCAAAAACTAGCTTATATCTCTATTGCATTAATGGGTTTTGGTGTTCTAATAACAGGCATGGTTGAAACTAATATGACTTTTTATTTAGCAACAATAATTATGTCAATCGGTTTTCATTATTTTGAGACACTATCAAGCTCACTTACCCTACAGTGGGTTGATAAAGATAAAACTGCTGAATTTTTAGGCCGAGTAATTGCTACTCGATCAGCCGCGTCAATTGCAGCATTTAGCTTAGTCTGGGTCTTATTTGAAATATTTAATATAGACTATTTTTGGATTTATGTAATTGGTGGAGGTTTTTCAATTATTGCAGCTTTTTTCTGTTGGCAACATTTTGCTTACTTTCCTCAAAAAGTCACTCAGACCAAAAAGGTAGTCTTACGAAAAAGATACTGGCTTTATTACGCTTTACAGTTTATGGGTGGTGCAAGAAGGCAAATCTTTGTCGTTTTTGCTGCTTTTCTAATGGTTGAAAAGTTTGAATTTAGTGTTGGTGCAATATCACTATTATTACTGGCAAATGCTGCTATAAATGTTACTTTAGCGCCAAAAATTGGAAGACTTATTCATAAATTTGGTGAGCGCCGTTCACTCATTTTTGAATATGTTGGATTAGCTTTTATATTTGTTGGATATGCGGTAGTTGAGAGTAGTACTTTTGCGGTTTTTCTTTATATTGCCGATCATATATTCTTTTCTATCGCTATTGCCCTTAAAACTTACTTTCAAAAAATAGCAGATCCTGCTGATATTGCATCGAGTGCCGGTGTTTCCTTTTCAATAAATCATATTGCAGCGGTCTTTATACCTGTTGTTTTTGGTCTTATTTGGCTATACTCGCCCTCTTTAGTATTTCTTGCAGGCGCAGGAATGGCAGTATTATCTCTTTTCCTAGCCCTTAATATGCCAGCAAAACCCGCTGCAGGAAATGAAGTCTTATTAGGTAAATTTACTTAATTCATCATATTGGGCCTTTTTTATATGATCTCCATTAGCTCAATCATTAACTGTAAAGATTCATTTCCTCTAAATGAGTTCACATTAAGTTTATAAGCAACTCTGACCTTCTTAGATTTGAGTTTTTCTTGAAAAAAAGCGATTCCTTCAAAAATAGAACTATTATCAATTAACTTAAGAGTGCACTTAAGATGTTTTTCACCTACAATTTTCTGCTCTATTAACTCAAAGTCTCCATAAAAAATAGGCTCTTCAAAACCCTGACCCCAAGGCGAAGCCTGACGAAGAAGCTCAGCATTCTTAAGGGTTATTTCAGAAGCCTCTAATTTGCCATCAGTTAGAAGCTCAATAATTGGTTTTTTACCTTCAAGATGCTTGGTAATAGCCTCTGAAAATGCCTCTTTAAAAATCTTAAAATTCTCAGGAATAATTGATAATCCTGCAGCCATTGCATGACCACCATACTTTTCAATTAATCCTGGATTATTAATAGCAACTGTTTCAAGTAAATCTTTGATGTGTACATCTGGTATTGACCTTATAGAGCCTTTTAATACTTTATCAGCTTTTGCAAAAACGGCACATGGACATTGATAGGTTTCTTTTAGCTTGCCGGCAACAATTCCAACCACACCTTCATGCCAAGTCTCATCATAAAGTACTATTGCAAATTGACTCTCATCTATCAACTGCTCCTCTACAATAGCTAGTGCCTCATCCTGCATTCGCGTCTGTTCTTTACGTCTTTTAATATTAAACTCTTCGAGGTTTAAGGCGTATCTCCTTGCATCATTAATATCCTCTGATAATAAGCATCGTATTCCTTGTGAAATATCACTGAGTCGCCCTGCTGCATTTATCCTTGGAGCAACAGTAAAACCAAGATCAGAGGCTTGGAGAGACTCTACAGGCCGTTTTGTTAGCTCAAGTATAGCTAGGATGCCTTTTGAGCACCTTTTTTGACGAATACGTTTAATTCCCTCATTGATGAGAATTCTATTGTTTTGATCAAGTTTGACAACATCTGCAACAGTCCCAAGAGCAACAAGATCAAGAAGCTCACGAAGGTCAGGTAGTTCAATATTTTGTTTCTCAAAATAACCTTTAGCAACAAGATGGGTTTTCAATGATGAAAACAAATAAAAAGATACCCCAACACCAGCTAAACTTTTAGAAGGAAAATCACAACCTCTTAGATTTGGATTAATGATTGAATTGGCCTCTGGAAGATCTTTAGGTGGTAAGTGATGATCAGTAATTATGACGTCAATTCCGAACGATCTTGCAAGCGCAGTTCCATCATTACTTGAAATACCATTATCAACCGTAATAATTAAATCTGGCTCCTTTTCAATTTTTGCTTCATTAACAATCTCAGGGCTCAGTCCATAGCCATGTTTAAAGCGATTTGGCACTAGAAAATCAACATACTTAGCACCCATTAATCGAAGAGCCTTTATTGCTACCGCACTAGCTGTAGCCCCGTCAGCATCAAAGTCACCAATAATTAGGATTTTTTTGTCCTCATAAATAGCCCTTTCAAGCAACTCAAGGGCAATATTAAGTTGATCAAAATTTGGCTTTAGTAGTCCTGGTAGAGACATATCAAGTTGAGACTCAGTGACACATCTTGAGGCGTATATTTTCTTTAGAAGCGTAGGTATATCGTCAGAGTATGACTCATATAATGCATTATCTTTCTCTCTACTTAGCACTTCTTACAAGTCTGATATGAGTACCTATAGTCTTATCACGAACTATAGAGCCACCAAAAAAGAAAGGAATTTCATAGGCTAGGGATGGGTTATCTTTTGCAGTAGCAGAAGTCCAGTAAGTATCCATTTGAGTATTTGGAAAAAATATAGAATCAATTAATATGTCACCATCAACATAATAATTAACTATTGATTTAAGCTCATCGCGCGTTGGAAGTCGCCAGTCTGAATAGGAGCAAAGTTTCACCTCATTAATATCTTCAATATAAGATTGGGTATTACAGCCCTTTCCCCAGTAACAATTTTTACTAAAAGCGCCATTTTCTCTGCCACTCTCTCCATCAAACCAGGTGTAGGTATTTTGACTATATTGAAGACCCTCTTCAGATGCTTTAATTTCCCATAAAAGAGCATTATTTTGATCTAATACACACGACCACTCTTTACTATCAAGATCAAGTAATTGTCCATCATTAGCCATTTTTTTAAACTCAGCAGTAACGCTAAAGCTCAGTGAAATTAATAGTGAGAGTAGGAACACTTTTTTCATAATAAAAGGGTTTTTTCAAAGTTCATTTTATATTCTACCATTTAAGATGTTTCTGATGACAACTGCTAGATTAATTCAAGGCTATTATTAATCAGGAAGTTTTTTTCGCTCTAATAGAAGCAGTATGACACCAACAAAAATAAAACTATCTGCTAAATTAAATACTGGCCAATAAAAACCGTTTATATGGATATCAATAAAGTCAACAACGTAACCATATTGAGCTCTATCTATTAGGTTTCCAACTGCACCTGAGAGAAGGGAGAATTGACCTAAAAGCTTTTGACCATAATTTATTGGTGTTTTTTGAATCCATATAATAACCCCAACAGAAACAAAGACTGAAACGCTAAGTAGAAAGGCTTTTTGTATTGGGCCGCCATCAGCTAAGATACTAAAGGCTGCTCCAGTATTGTGTAAATAAGTCCAGCTAAGATAGGAATTTACCACCATTGATTGACCTAAATCAAAGGACGAAACAAAAATTTGTTTTGTCAATTGATCCATTATTACCAATGCAAGAAACAAAAGGTAGTAGCGTTTATGATTAATAAGAATTAGCATCTATTTAGTCAATGTGTTTATAATAATTCAGTAATTGTATTATAAATATTGTGGAGGTTTCATGGGTTTTTTAACGGGTAAAAAAGCACTTATTATTGGTGTTGCCTCAAATCGTTCAATCGCCTGGGGAATTGCTGAAGCAATGGTAGCAAATGGCTGTGAAGTTGCTTTTACCTACCAAACAGATAAACTCAAAAGCCGAGTGGAAAAATGTGCTGAAATTTGTAACTCTTCTATTGTTATCCCATGTGATGTATCCAGTGATGAGCAAATCAATCAATCCTTTATTGAGCTTAGAAAATCCTGGGAAAGTTTTGATATTTTGGTACACTCAGTAGCCTTTGCTGATAGAGCAGAGCTCGATGGTAATTATGTTGAGGTTACAACCAGAGAAGGCTTTCTTAAAGCTCATGAGATCTCTTCTTACAGCTTTACAGCACTTGCAAAAGCAGCGTTACCAATGCTTAATGAAAATGGCTCCCTTTTAACTCTTAGTTATTTAGGAGCTCTCAGAGCAATTCCCAACTATAACGTAATGGGCGTAGCAAAAGCTTCTTTAGAGGCTAATGTGAGATATATGGCTGCTGCCTTAGGTGCTGAAAAAGGTATTCGAGTAAATGCTGTATCCGCTGGTGCAATTAAAACAT
Organism: Candidatus Thioglobus sp. NP1; assembly: GCF_003326015.1. Taxonomy (NCBI): domain Bacteria; kingdom Pseudomonadati; phylum Pseudomonadota; class Gammaproteobacteria; family Pseudothioglobaceae (SeqCode); genus Candidatus Thioglobus; species Candidatus Thioglobus sp. NP1. The sequence goes on along the minus strand of NZ_CP023860.1, from coordinate 878,690 downwards.
TGGCTGCCAGTGGTATTAAAGGCTTTGGAAAACTTCTAGACCATGCTGCTGAAAGCTCAGCATTAAAAAGAAATGTTAGTATTGAGGAGGTTGGAAATGTTGCAGCCTTTTTATGTTCCGACCTAGCATCTGGAATAACGGGTGAAGTTACTTATGTAGATGCAGGCTACAACTTTTACGAAAAAGGTCCTGACTTATAAATTATTAAGTTGTTTTAACGAAATAACTTAAAGTAGATCTGTAAACACTTTTATTTCCGCATTCTCACGCAACTGCTTTATAAGGGCGACAAACATTTCATTATTTTCTTGGCTTAAGTAGAGCTCACCAACTCCCGTGTCTGTTACTTCTTCTGGAGTTCTTACACCACTCAAGTCAATTACTAATGAAGTTGAATTATTGACGCTTCTAGAGCTGTATGTGTGCTCTCCATCAACGGGCCTAGGAATCGTAAAGGCAATACTTGCAAGATTAAAAGGTAGATCTGAAGACCTTTCAATCCAACCCTCAGAATTCCACTCTAAATCTACATCCGCTAATAATTTTTTGCTCATTGCCTCATCGCCACTCGCAAGTGAACTAGCAATACTAAGTGATAAATCATCAATCAATTTTTTTGCAGCAATATTTCTAAGTATTGATCTAATTTGATCCTCAACCTCACTCAATTCTTTTTGGCGCTCAGGTTGTAAAGAGGAAAGTGCTAGAACCACAAATCTTCCTCCATCAAGCTCTAATACTTCAGAATTCTCACTATTCTCAATAACTTCCTCACTGAATGCAGCTGCAACGAAAGCTTGATCATAATCACCTGAACCTTGAGCAAAGAAATTAGATGTTTGCATCTCGAGATCAAGCTGATCAGCAACCATATCAAGTGACTCTTCATAGGCCAAACTTGCAAACTCCTCTTGTAAATCAAAAAGAGTTTTTTGCTTAACATTTTTCTTATGAAGTGCTACTAATTGGTCCTTGACTTCATCGTATGACTGAGTAGTCTCATCTTCAATATCTGTAAGTTTAATAATATGAAAATATCCTGAATCAGTAGCAACTACGTCGCTTATGTCACCAATATTCATAGCAAAAACTGCTTTATCAAATTCAGCGCCCATTAAATCTTTCTCAAAGAAACCTAAATCACCACCGTTGTCATTTGAGGAGCTATCTTCTGAGTTTACTTTGGCCAGCTCAGCAAAATCTGCACCCTCTTTTATTTGAACAAGTAATACGTTTGCAAGGCCCTCATCTTCAATCAATATATGTTGAGCTCGTCTTTGCTCTGGATTGGTATATAGCTCAGTATTATCTTCATATAGACTTTTAAGAGTATCTTCATCTGGATTAGCAGGCTCATCAATACTGTCTAAAGACATCTCAACAAAGTCAACTTTTACTTTACGACCCTCAACGAAATTAAAATTATTTTCATTAAAATAATCTGAAATTTCTTTCTGATCAACATCAACCATATCTATATATTTATCCGTTGAAATAGCAATATAAGAAACCTCTCGCTGCTGAGAAACTAAATCATTAAGTTGCTGAATTTGAACATTAGATAAAAAACTAGATTCAACAAGATTACGTTTGATTTGCTCTTGAGAAAGTGCTTTTGATTGGGCTATTTCATAGCTTATTGGGTTATAGCTATTAAGCCTCAAGATTTGACTGTAGCGATCCTCAGAGAACTGCCCATCAACCTGAAATGCTTGATTTGATTGAATAACAGAACGAACTTCTTGATTTAATGTCACTATATCAAGTGAGTTAGCATAGTTTTCAATTAATTTTTCGTTAATCATAGAATCTAATAGAGATTGTTTTAGAACATTATCAATCTCTTGTGAGTATGCCGAACCTAATTGTTGTTGCAGGTTTCTTTGTTGGGTATTTAATTCTTGATAATAGAGGTTAATATCAATATCCTCGCCATCTACTGTCGCAATTGAGGCATTACCAGCTCGACTAACATAGTCCTGAATTCCAAATAATGCAAATGGAACAGTTATAAGGCCGACGATAAGGTAAGCGACCCAGCCTTTAGATTTATTTCTTATTGCACCTAACATAATTATATTTTTTAACCAAAAAATGTTGGTAGTAATAACCACCAACTATTAATACTTTTACCCAAAATAAAATAAGGGCCCCAAATGGAGTTAATTTTTAACTCTCAAATAATTTTACTAGCTATAGGATTAGGTATTTCTACCAAACACATCAAACTCGTTCAGATGCATTATACAAGGCTAAGTCCTTTAACTTAAAAATTTTTAGTTATCAACTTTAAGCCCTAAATTGGAACTGAAATAACACCAAGGAAATCCCCAGCAGCTATTAATCCTGGAAAGTGTCGCCCAGTATAAATACCATCTATACCCGCGAAGTATTCCTTTGACGGAGAGCCCGTTCTTTCAAGATTATGAATCTTTGCAACAATCTGACCAGCCTTAACCTCTTCTCCCAAATCAACACAATGCTCAACCAAGCCTGAAGTCTCACTAAAAACATAGCAGCTATCATCTGGCATATCTAAGTTTAAGGTCTCATCTACCTCCATATCACCCTTGATAATTCCTGAGTGACGAAGAATATTTCGAATTCCTTTTTTGGCAATACCAACAGTATAGGCAGTTGTTGACCCCCCTCCACCAAGCTCAGTACTTATAAAAACTTTCCCCATATTTTCTGCAGCCGTATCGTACATATTAGCAGCATCTATCTCTAAAAGCATTACCGAGTGAGGGGCATTAAAGGCTTTCATTGCTGCAATGCAAAGTGACTGTTGCTTCTTATCTTCAAGAATATGAGCAGCACAAAATGGAAGAAACTCCATGGTCTTTCCACCAGAATGAAAATCTACAACATAATCAGCGAGCGGCAAAAGAGTTCTAGTAAAGTAGTCTGCGATTTTTTGGGTAAAGTTGCCTTCAGGATCTCCTGGAAAAACGCGATTCATATTTCCCCCATCGATTGGCGAGTTTCTCTTTCCAGCTTGAAATGCAGGATAATTCATTCCAGGAATAATAATAACTCGACCTGAAAGTTCTTTAGGATTTATCTCATTTGCTAAATCAAATAATGCTACTGGGCCTTCATATTCATCGCCATGATTTGCTCCAGTAAATAATATTGTTGGTCCAACACCATTCTTAGCAACCGTTATTGGAATAATTATTGAACCCCATGCTGAATCATCATGAGAATGAGGAAGCTTAAGAAAACCATGCTGAATACCTTCTTTCTCAAAATCAACTGTTGAGCTTACTGGACTGTCTTTCATATTAGATGATTAAGTAAAATTAACAATGCATCATTGTACTTCAACGCTTTAATATTTTCAATATTCGCTGTTGCTTGAGACCTTTATTTATTTTTTCCCCAATAAAATTTCTTTTTAGGTTTATTTAGTTTTTTCTGATCATCTCTTCGACGCTGATTATTTTTAGGTCTAGGATCAGAAGAATTTTTCTTGATAGAATTTTTTTTATGAGTTTTAGTATTATCTGTTTTTTTTGGGCGCTTAGATTTAACTGGTTGCAATTCAGGAGATTTTGGCACATCATGTTTTGGCCAAAAACCCTCTTCTAGCTGACGTTCAAGTTGTTTTTGGATAAGGCGTTCAATATCAAACAATTGTTTAGACTCATCAGCACTTACCAAAGAAATTGCCTCACCTTCCCTTCCAGCTCTCCCAGTTCGACCAATTCTATGGACATAGTCCTCAGGAACACTCGGCAAGTCAAAATTTATAACGTGAGGAAGTTGGTCAATATCAATGCCTCTAGCAGCAATATCAGTAGCAACAAGAACCCTAACCTTGCCAGACTTAAATTCTGATAACGCACGTGTTCTAGCGCCTTGACTTTTGTTGCCATGGATAGCAGTTGAATTTATACCTTTTTTATCTAGATTTTTAGCTATTCTATTTGCACCATGTTTGGTTCTACTAAATACAAGTACTTGCTGCCACTCTCCTTTATTAATTAAATGTATTAGAAGTGCAGTTTTACTAGATTTATCAACTGGACAGATCCAGTGTTTAATAGCTTCAACTGTCGTATTTCTGGGAGTTACTGAGATTTCAATAGGCTGATAAACAAGACCTTTAGCAAGTCGACGTATATCTTCAGAAAAGGTTGCTGAAAACATTAATGTCTGACGTTTTTTTGGGAGTAGTTTGATAATTCTTTTAATATCATGAATAAATCCCATATCTAGCATTCGGTCTGCTTCATCTAATACTAAAACCTCTAACTCATCAAAATGCACAGCATTTTGAGAATGAAGATCAAGCAATCTTCCAGGTGTTGCAACTAAAATATCAATACCTTTTCGAAGCTTTTTCATTTGAGGCCCTATACCAACTCCTCCAAAAACAACAGAAGAGCTTATTGGTAAATTCTGTCCATAGGTTTTGACACTCTCATGAACTTGAGCTGCAAGCTCTCGAGTTGGCGTTAGTATTAAAGTACGTATATGATTAGATGAAGGACTCTTTCCATTTGAAAGTCTTTCTAAAATTGGCAAAGTGAAGCCTGCTGTTTTTCCTGTTCCAGTTTGAGCTGCTGCCATAAGGTCTTTTCCCTCTAAAACAATAGGGATAGATTTTTCCTGGATAGGAGAAGGTTCAGAATACCCCTCAGTCTTAATTGCATCAAGAATCTGTGGAGATAGGCCTAGCGTTGTGAAGCTCATAAATTACCATTTGAAAATTATGGGTGCATTTTACGGGTTTAAGTATGGTTAAACTCAATATATAGTGGAGCGGACGTCCGAGCAAAAAATATGATCTTAACCTCAGTAAAAAAATCTTTATATTACATAAAATAATAGGTCCAAAATATTAGACTAGACAAAAATCAATCCCAAGACTTCTAGTTATTTAATTCTTAGTATTTCTAATAAAACAATATCTGTAGCCTTATTTTTAAGAAATTTACAAGGATATAAGTTAGAATAGTTATCTAGAACTTATATGAGCTAGTCTAGGAAGGATATGCAATGGAAGTCACGATAGATCAAATATTTCAAGAAGCTATAGCTGCTCATAATTCTGGTGATCTCGAAGAAGCTAAACGACTTTATAGTTCTATCTTAAAAGTTGAACCAACACATCCTCGCGTTATTCATAATTTAGGGCTAATCGATTTATCTAAAGGCAAGGTGACGTCAGCATTGCAATTATTTGAAGAGGCTATTGTGGAGAATTCGAGTATTGAACAATTTTGGATTAGTTATATTGACACTCTTATCTCAGACCAGCAATTTGAGAATGCAAAACAAGCAATTATTAATGGAGAGAAAAAAGGAGTTGCTAAAAAAATACTCCATGCACTTGAACAAAAATTGATGTTAGTTAAGGAAGGAAATATTCCAATAAATTCTCCGGCTGAGTCAGAAATACAAAAGCTTATAAATCACTATGAAAACGGGCAATATGAAGACGCAGAGACTTTAGCAATATCTATGACTGAACAATTTCCAGAACACCATTTTAGTTGGAAGATTCTTGGAGCGATCCTAAAACAAACTGGTAAGTTATCTGAGTCATTAATTGCCAATCAAAAATCCATAAAATTAAATCCTCAAGATGAAGAGGTGCACAATAACATGGGTGTCTCGCTTAAAGAACTCGCTAGATTTGATGATGCTGAAGTTAGTTATAGGAAGGCAATAGCATTAAAACCTGGCTATGCGGAAGCCCATAGCAATTTAGGCGCCTTACTGCAAGAGATTGGTAGATTTGATGATGCTGAAGTCAGTTATAGAGAGGCGATAGCTTTAAAACCAGACTTTGCTGATGCCTATAGTAATTTGGGCATCATTCTTAAAGATATGGGTAGATTTGTGGATGCAGAGGATAGTTACAGGCAGGCAATTGCATTAAAACCTGACTATGCTGATGCCTACAACAACCTAGGTATCACCCTCAAAGAACTGGGCAAATTAGAAGAGGCTGAAACTATTTTGAGGCAAGCTATAAATTTGAAATCTGATTTTGCAGAAGCCTACTGCAACTTGGGCATCATTCTTAAAGAGCTTAGGAAATTTGAAGATGCAGAGGATAGTTACAGGCAGGCAATAACATTAAAACCTGACTATGCTGATGCCTACAACAACCTAGGTATCACCCTCAAAGAACTGGGCAAATTAGAAGAGGCTGAAACTATTTTGAGGCAAGCTATAAATTTGAAATCTGATTTTGCAGAAGCCTACTGCAACTTGGGCATTATGTTAAGAGAACTTAAAAGATTAGAAGAGGCTGAAGCAAGCTTAAGGCAAGCGATAACTTTGAAATCTGATTTTGCAGAAGCCCATAATAATTTAGGTAAACTATTAATGAAAGTTGGACAACATCGAGAAGGCCTTTACGAGGAAATGATAGGTGCTGGTTTTATTTCTTTTAATTTAAATAAAGGTGTCTCCTTTACATAAGAGGTTTAAGTGAAAAAAGTAGTTTTATCAAAACAAAATGCGAATCCTAATTTCATTGGTTCATGGATGCTAAATCCTCTATCAGTATGCGATGAATTGATTAACTATTTTGAAGCAAATAAATATAAGCAAAAGCAAGGTGAAACTTCAGGCGGGGAACAACTACATATTAAAAATAGCATTGATATTTCAATATTACCAAAAGATATGAAACTTTCTGGTAATGAAGTTTTTGAAGAATATTTTAACAACCTATTTTCTTGCTACGAAGACTATACTAAACAGTGGCCTTTTTTAACAACATTCGCTGATAGTTTGCAAATTGGTGAATTTAATCTTCAAAGATATCAAAGTGGTCAACATTTCGGTGCATTACATACTGAACGAAGTAGTTTGGATTCGCTTCATCGTATTTTTGCGTGGATGACATACTTAAATGATGTTGATATAGAAGATGGTGGATCAACTTTTTTTAGTCACTATGATTTAGACATCCAACCAAAAAAAGGGCTGACATTAATCTGGCCTGCAGAGTGGACGCATGCTCATAAAGGTAATTTGTTACATGCTAATTCTAAATACATAATTACCGGGTGGATGCATTTCCCTTCGGATTTAAAAGAAATATAATTATTGAATCGAACCAACTAAGATGGCGGAGCGGACGTCCGAGAGACAACATCATTCAAACCCCTATACAAAAGCAAATCAACACATATTAAAAATCAATAGGTACCAAATAGGTACGATTATGCACTTCTAACTAACTTAAGAGTGTTTTTAATCTAATATCACTACAAACTGCTCTTTAAAGGTTTATTTGGCTAATGACTATGATTGTTCCTTATTCAAGAGTATATTTAGATTTCATCTATGAAAGAAAGAAGTAAATATGAAGAATATATATTTGAAAACAGAACCAGGTAAAAAATAATGGAAATAACAACTGAAAATTCATATCGCATTCTAATAGCTCAAAATGATGAGATTCTAGTTAATATGGTTTATGCAGAAATAAATGAAGAAGTTTGTGGAGCTTTTTCAGGAGATGGTGGTGGTGGACTCTTTTATTTTAATGAAGACCATGAAGCTTCAGTCTCTGATGATTTTGGTGAGTTTGATGCCCCATTACTTGGTGATTATGAAGATTTAGCAAAAATTTACTTAAAACTTGAAAAGTTAAGGAGTGATTTTGAAGATTCTGATGAAGATGGAAATATTATTGGAATCTCCGAGGAAGGTCTTGAATTTTTAAATAATTATCAATCAGATGAAAATGGATATGCTGAATGTTATAGTGATGGAGCATCTGAAGATTTTATCTATGATATTCAATATGAATGGAATTTAAATTTTTCCTTGGAGTAAAGATGAACATAGAGCTTCTTAATTTTATTAATTTAAAAATATGAAAGAAATTCATAAAAAAAGACTCCAAAATAATTTTACATGGACCCCTGCTGATAAAAGGCTTGATAATATTGGTCAACCTGTCCCACCTCGGCCTGCAGATAAAAGAAAACCAAAATTATGGCTAACTAATGCAATTAAAAATAATGATGAAACTTTAGAAGCTTATGATATTTTTTTGGTTAATTCTTCAGGTATGAGCTTAAAGTCTGTAACTGTTGATAGCGGTGGTTGGTATTATGATGCTGATGAGCTTATTGAGTCTTCTCAAACGGATAAAATTGAATATAAAAATATTAATGATGGTGAGGCAATTAAAGTATTCATTTATCATCCTTTATATGATGGTGATGAGACGACATGGTTGTCTCTGAAAATAGAAATGGTAAATGATATTATTGATTTTTCTACCTCATATAACCAAAACACAAAAAGAGTCGATAAAGAGGTTGTAATTTAAAACAAATTGATTTTAAATTTCCTAATCATATTTTTTGCCAACCCTTTTTAATATTCTTTTCAATCATTTTCTCTGAAATAGTTGCAGCTGCTTCTTTAACTGAAGCGAGCCTAACCTCTCTTTTTAATGGGTCTTTTCTATCTGGACTATAATCAGTCCAATGGATAACGTAAGCTGGATAATTTGAGTCAAGTTTCTCTTTATTGGTTTTCCATATAACGAGCTTTTTCACTGAGATAGATTCTTTAACTGTCTTGGTATAAACCTCTCTTCGAATAATTTTACTTGTGGGTAATTTTGGAGCTTCTGCTTTCGTTTGAGTATCGCTAATTAAGCATCTATCTATAATTTGTTCGATACGAAGATCTGTTATATTTATGTTTTTGTCTGAACGATACCTAACAAAAACAGGGTGATGAATGCTTGCAAAAGGAAGCTTCTGGAGTGCTTGCCATTTATCGTCATTATTAGAGAGCACCATCTTGCGAATTAAGTTGCCCGAGGAATCTTCACTTTGTATGTCAACCGCCTTAATTTCAACAATTACTTCAGGCTTTACAAAGTGATAAACAGCTCCATCCCCACTGGTGTATCGCCAATTTGATTCAATTTGAGATTTTTGTATTTTTTTCATCATTTCTTTTCTGGATCTAGCATCCCCCAAAGAGCCACATGATCCAAGCAATTGAAATGATTTATCGGGACGCATTAAGGCAAGCATAATTGAGCGAACTTGAGAGTTATCATCATTATTTTCTGTGTAACCAATGATTACAGCATCAACTGATAATGAAGGCTTGACTTTATAAATTCTTCCTTCCCCTGCTCTAATTACTAAACCTTCTGCTTTTCCAGCACCAACCCAATCTTCAAAGTAGCTGACTGCCTCTTTAGGACTATTGATTACTTCTGTTTTGACGCATTTAACTCTTTTACCTCCGTCTAGAAGCCTCTGCATTAATTCAAGTCGATCTTTATAGTCTGCAAGAGGTATGTTAGAGAGCTTATCTCCGCCTGAGATAATGTCAAAGGCAGCAAAGCCTAGCTTTTCTACTTCTGCCTTTGCACCGCCCCCTAGGGCACTGGAAAGATCACTGACTCTTGGTCTGCTGTCTTTAGTTGCAACAAAAAGCTCACCCACAAGAATTGATCTACCAATAAAACGACTGGATATATTAGTGACCTCAGTTACTAACGGTATATCTCCAGCAATAAGTTTGCCATTTGTATTAGATAAAACTACTTCATTACCCTCAATAATCATGAACCAAAGTTCACCATCTATCTTAGGTGAAATATGCATTTCTCCAGGCGTTAGATTTGAATTTATATCATCTAATAAGAGCGATCTATAGCCAGCCACTACAGTCTTTCGGTAGCCTTTAAGTTTAGAGAGTACTTCTAGCTCCAAAATACCGTTATCTCCAACAGTTACTCCAGACCCAAGAGGTTTGGCATTTTTTAAATTAAAAATACTCATTTTTTTGGCTCCGAGCTAATTCTTTTAAGTTCCATATTGCTTAAGTGCAGAAGCAGTTGGTATTTCTTACCATCAACTCTACCCTCTAGAAAGCCCCTATATGGCATTCCATTTGCTTGAAATATTAGCGGTTCATTGCCTTTTTGACCAGCCCCAACTAGAACCATCACATCTTCATCTTGCAGCTCTTTTGCCATGTCAAATAGATAGTCAAAAGTTAAGCCATCAACATGTTTGATTTGAATTGTTCTTTTAAATGCAAATTTAACTGCTACTTTAGATTTAGGCATTTTTTTACCTGTCCATCGAACAGGAAGTTCATCATCTACATTGCCTGGAATATCTTCAGGGCTTCTTCGTTCCTTTTCAGTTCCATCAGGGGCAATTATTACTTCAACAGTTTTTGGGGGTGAATAAAGGAGTTCCCCTTTACTACTGAGATAGACGACATCTGAGCCTGAAATAAATTTACCAATTGCCTCAATATCTATTTCTGGATCTTCCTCAATTAGCTTAGAAGAATAATTATCACCATACAAACTAGCAAGGTTTTTATGAAGATTCTCTTGGGTTGCAGACAAATAGCGCTTAAAGTTGAGTTCCTTGTTAGGTATACCCATTTCAAATGGTTTTTCATACTTTAGAGAGGAGATAGCTACTGTAGCATCCCTATTTTCTTTGTTCATTAAGTGAAGTTTTCTCATGAATTACCTCTAAAACATTTCAAAATCAAGATCATCATTATCATCACCCACTTCATCTTCAAAGTTTTCCTCAATAACCTGGTCAAGTTCCATCCATATAGGTTTCGTAGGGTTACCAATTAACACAAAATATCCTTCGTCATTCAAGACAAGGTAAGCAGATTCAGCATGATAATCTTCACGATAGTTAAAAGGAAAATTTAGAACCCTTCCAGACTCTAGAACAGCTTGTATTGATGGATGAACCACTTCTGGGTCAAGTTGATAAATTGAATCAACCGCTAAGTCTAAGAGTTGTTCTAGATCAGATAGCAAAGCATCTTGAGCTATACCTAAAGTTGCAGGAATCTTATCAAGCACTTTGCCACTTGAATCCATACCTATTAATTCTTTATTTGGAATCCAATTCATATCACTATCAAAATAACCTTGTGAGGTCATTCCCGACATAATAAGTGTTAACCCATCATCACTCAATGAACACCTAAGACAGTTTTCTCCTAATGGGTCTAATGGGACACGTTTTCTTGAGCCATACAGTTTTGAACGATCAATCTTTTTATGACTGAATTGGGCTTCCTCGCCCTTAAAGTTAATATGTAATAACTTTGCCATAATTTGGCTCCATTATAGTATTTTTATAAATTCTTGAAAGTCAGAAACAGTTTGGCGATCATACATATCAAGGTCATGACCCTCAAGATCATGAAACGATTCCATTCCTTCAAGAAACAATATAGTCAGATTAGGGAGATTAATAAGAGCATTAAGATTATCTACTGGACAACCTCCAGCAATAGTTAATTCTGTTAGATTAATTAGATTAGCAAGGCCATCAATATTTTTTAGTGCGTTGCAGTAGTTAAGATGCAATTCAGTCAGACTAGTTAGATTAGCCAAGCCGTCAATATTTTTTATATTGCAATGACTGAGGTCAAGAGTAGTTAAATTAGGAAGATTAGCCAGGCCATCGACACTGTTTAGAAACTGACATTCATTAAGATCAAGAGTGGTTAAATTAGGCAGATTAGCTATGCCATCGACGCTTTCTAGTAACTCACAACAACTAAGATCAAGAGTCTCAAATAGCTCAATTCCTGAATCACTCAAAATTATATTATTCTGATTTAAATGATTCTCTATTATTGACATATTTTTTTTAAGATCAGTTTTTTCCATTATATCTCTCCATATAAATTAATCACATTACCATGTTTTTTAAAAGCTGGGAAAATTAATTGAAATTATCTAAATTTTAGAAGCTAATTCAAGTTTGCTTAGATTTTCTAATGCTCCGCTTCGGACTCTTGCATTTTTATCAATTGAAAGCTTTTTAAGAATTGATAAAGGCGTATATGGATTTATGGCTAACCAAAAACGCACATCCTGTTCTTCATCCAATAAAAGCTTCTCAAATATATTAATAGGAAGATTTGAGTTTTGGGCCAAAGCAATTCGTATAGACTCATCTTCATCGCTTGACCACTTATCTAATAAATAAACAGGTGTATTTGGGTTTCCAGCTGTATTTCTTCGTATCCAAATATCTTCTTCCAGCGCGAATTTTTCAAGTATTGATATAGGTGTATTAGGGTTATTAGCTAGACTTTGCCATAAAGTGCTATCTTCTTCTAAAGCGAATTTCTCTAGTATTGATATGGGTGTATTTGGGTTTATTGCTGTTGAGCTTCGAACCTCTTCATCTTCATCGGCTGCTAGATTTTCCAAAGCAGATGTTGGCGTGTTAGGGTTTCTTGCTGTTGAGCTTCGAACCTCTTCATCTTCATCGGCTGCTAGATTTTCCAAAGCAAATGCCGATATGTTTGGGTTTTCGGCTAATCCATATTGCTTTACGTTCTTATCATTATCAAACACCATCTTCTCCAAAGTTAATACTGGCGTATTAGGGTTTGAAGCTATTGCTTGTCGTACAGACTCATCTTTATCTGTTGATAGTTTATCCAATATATGGACAGATGTATTAGAGTTTTCAGCTATATTAGAACGAATATTTTTATTTTCATCTGTTGATAGTTTTTCTAATATATGAACAGGCGTATTTGGGTTTTCGGCAACAGCATAACGCATATTGCTTGACTCATCTGTTGAAAGTTTTGCCAGAACTAATGAAGGCATACTTGGGTTTCTAGCTGCCTGCTTGCGCACGCAATCTTCTTCGTCTGTCGCCAGCTTCTCCAAAGCTGAAGTGGGAGTATTTGGATTTCTTGCAGTTAATCCTCGAACTCCTCCATCCACACGCATACCATCAAGACTTACACCGTAATCTTGATCAACTGCAAGTTTCTTTAGAGCTGATGCAGTTGTTCTAGAGCTCTTAGCCGTTGCAGCACGGACATCTGCATCCTTATCAATCGCTAGCATATCCAGAAGTGATATGGGTACATTCGTATTTCTAGTAACACCCTCGCGAACATTAGCTATTCTGTCACCTGACAGTTTCTCCAATAATTTCGCAGGAGTATAGGGATTTATTGCTATCTCATAGCGTACGTCTTTTGACTTATCATTTGCAAGTACTTCTAATTCCTCTGGCAAGGTTGAGTAATTTGCTATCTCTATTCGTGATTCAAGATTTTTCTTAGCCTTAAGTAACTCTTTGTGATGGGCTATTATTTTATTGTCTGACATCAGTTTTTCATAAAGCATTATTGAGATAATTATTTTATGTTACCAAAATATTCAAATTATAGCTCTATGACTTTCTGCACAATTCTGAAAAAATAATCTTCAATAAAGCAAGAGCTTAATAATCAGAATTATTCGGTTCGACCTTCTCCAGGAAAGTCAATTAATACTCATTAAAGATATAATAGAATAGGCAAAAAAATTGAGGTTTTAAACTATCAGGTATATACTTGACTCAAATGAATTACTAGTTATTAATTTAAAGAAGGATATTTATATGGGAAATTATTCACCAGAAGTTAGAGATTGTAGATCTGAAACTAATAAATCCAACACTAAGATTAAAGAATTAAAAAAACTACTTACTAAGCCAAAAGAGAAGGGTCAACGGAAAATTGTTGAAGAAATAGCAGTAGAGTTCACAAAAATATATTTATGGAAAAAAGGCTATTGGGTTATGGGAGAGCAACAGTCGAAAGGGCCAGCTGATTTATATGCCTACAAAATTATTGATAATAAAAAAATAGATTATTTTATTGATGCTAAAGGAATTCATCCTAAAGCTAACTATAAGCCAGCTTTTAAAAGGAAGATTTCAACTTTTAGAGAAAGGGATGAAGTGATTAACCGAATTCAATCTATTGTTTATAAAGATGAGATTAGATTCAAAGATCTTGATAATGTGTTAGTTGATATTGCTTAGAGGGAAAAAACGTTTTTTTTAAATATCATAAGTTATTAGTATGAAAAAATTAGATGCAATACAAATTAAGCAGGTCAAAGCTCTTTTCACTAAATATGGATAACTATAAAGATAAAAATAAAGTCTTAGAGCTGCTTAAGGAAAATGGTGAGCATCTCCAGTTTCTTGAGAGTTCTCTATTAAAGGATAGGGAGATTGTTATGGCTGCGGTTAAGCAGTCTGGCTTCACCATAAGGCACGCTGCTGATTCACTTAAAAAAGACAGAGAAATCGCCATGGCTGCGGTCAATCAGGTTGGTTCTGCTCTTGAGGATGTCGATGACTCCCTCAAAAAGAACAGAGAAATCGTCATGGCTGCGGTTAATCAGGATGGTAATGCTCTCGAATACGCTGATGACTCTCTCAAAAAAGACAAAGAGATAGTCGATGCTGCGGTCAAGCAGAATGTTGATGCTCTTAAGTTCGCCGATGAGGCCTTCAGAAAGGTCAAAGAGATTGGTATGCCAATTTATAACTATCAAATTGAAGTTTCTGGTAGTGGTGCTTTTCAAATAGTTGAAGAAATATCAAAAGTAACTTATGAATATTTTTATGAAAATGATGAGTTATTAGAGAATCATATTTTTAATGAGGAAGAGGTTCCTGATGAGCATTCTATAGGTTATTGGGATAGTCTTTGTGAGAGTGCTGAACTAAGCTCTACTGAAGGATACTATAAACTTGGTGAGTGCAGTATATCTATTGATAATATTGATAGTGATGACGAGTCTTACAGCTTTTATTTAGATGAGAAGGAATTAAAAGATCAAGGACTAAAGCTGACAAGAGAGAAACAATTAAAATTTGATGAATTAGTTGCACCAGGAGAGGTAAAGTATTTTTTTATAGGAAATGAAGAGCATGAAGGATCATGGGTCTATGAACTAAAAACTAAAAGCCCTTTTGAAGTAAAAAAACTTGATATAACAGTTTGTAAAGTTGAATCAACAGATACAGTAACTTCTTTTTGGTATGACCTCGCGGAAAATGAAGATTTTGACTTGTCTGATGGCTCTTCTGATTATAGCCGCACATTAAAAGTTATAAAAATTGATAAGTCTCCTCACCCCTAAAAGTAAATATGCACTAGCTTTGCTATAAATTACTCCATTATTTTCTAACTATTATTTTATTTTTAACTTTTATTAATTTCAATACTAAAATTTCTAGAAAATTGCACCCAACCTTCTTAAAATCTCATAATATTCTTTAGCAGAGACCTTTCCTCGCATTTCCTCACAATTTCCATTGAAATCAATAAAATAAAATACTTTCTCTTTAATATCTCCAAAAGACTCACTTTCAAAATAAAGTTCTTGATCTTCATTTCCAGCAATAAAAGAATAATTTTCAAAAGCTTTATTACCCCATTCGTCCATGCACCCATATGTGTTACCTTTTATCTTTAGATTTAATTCACTGATGCCCTCTGGAATATCAATTGAAGCATTGGTTTCTTCAAGCATTTCCCAGCAAACAAGCCTGATTTTATTTTCCTCAATGGCAGGCAATTGGTTTTCTTCTGAATATTCAATCTTACAATTAATTTCGTTACCATCACCGATCTTAAAATCAACTACTAACTCATTATCTGAATAAGATTCTCCAAGAACAAATACTTGAGATGATTCATTTAAAAGCTTTTCATCAATGAAGTCACTATAGTCCCTTCTATCAGTTTGAAATAATTCTTTTTTATCCATATCACAATGAAATAGCATAATTTCAGATAGTCCATGAATTTTGTAGTTTTGCATTTTTGACTCCTTAAATTGATTAATTAATATCTAAATATTATCATAAGTAATTGATTTAAATAATTTTTTTTAGTTGGCTCAGAACTTCTACCATTGCAAGGGTATCTAGCTCACAGTAGGCTTTTAATGAGGATCTGTATCTTTTAATTTCATTAGAATCTTTTGAGTTTTCTAATTTTTTATAAATGTTCATAGCATCTCCACCATGTTTAACCATATCAAGTTCACCATAAGCTGCTTCCATTTTAGGAGCTACAATTGGTAGTACAGTTTTTAATCCTGACTTTCCATGCATTTTTGGGACTAAGTAATCTCTATTTTTAAATGGATTGTGAAGATCTATAAAGTTATCATGAAGGTTCATTAAGTGATCTTTATGAACTGGAAATAAACTAGCAAGTTTCTTAATGACTCCCATTTCAAAACTACTGTTGTAAGCCATAATGCAAGAATTAAGTGGAATATTTTTTACAATACTTTTAGTTATATCTTCGCGTGGGTCATAACCAGTTTCTGCTAAAAACTCTTTATGTTCTATTTTGCCATCTTCATTCTCAATATGAAGTGAGTACTGAAAAGGGTATTTTTCATAGGGTGACATCCCACTAAACTTTGGGATTGCTGGATTTAATGTTTCAAAATCAAAGTGATAGATTGGATAACTTATAGAGTTAATAAATTCTTTGATTGAGTCCTTGTTAATGATATTTTTTTTATACTTCCATGTGTCAACAAGAAGCTGCTGGACATCACTTAACTTAAATTCTTCAGGAATATCCTCAATCGCTGTTATTCCATCTCGATATAAAGCTAACGACTTGGCGTTTTTATTAAATTGGAAAATATCAAAAACTGAGTAATCAGGAATATTCCTTTGCGTTTTCCAGCAATACTCATATGCATCACATTCATAAGGATTTTTGCAGTGCCAGCCAATATCAATATTTGGCTCTTTTTTATTATCTTTTAGTGTCTTTCTGAGCCTATCTATATTTGATGGAATATGGTCATTTAACTTTAAAACCTCATCAGTTACTTTAATGTTTGAAAAAAGCTCTTCAATATCTATTTTTGGGCCTCTAACGTAGTCAGTATTAAGAAGCGTGATGAAAGTATTACTAACGTTATATCCTAGTTGAGTTAGAACATAGTGCTGAATGGAAACGTCATGAATATAATTATAGATGTCATCTTTTGACTTTTTTTGATTCCAAGTCGAACTTTTGACTTCATAGATTTCAAAACTATCATCTTTTTTTTGATGGAGTATATCAACTAAAACTAAAATTCCATCAAACTCAAAAGCAGCTTCAAAAATACTCTTTATTCCCTTGTTCAGATAATCCTGAGTTAGCTGAATTTTTTTACTTTTATAAGGGACTTCCTTGCCTTCTGGAAAAAGTTTACATGCTAAGGCGCCAACTTCATTTCCCGTTTCAAATACAGCTTTTAACTTATCTCCAGGAGGGGTTAAAACTTTAGGATTATACTTTTTAAGCCAAAGTGCTTTTTCACACTGAAGTCCTTTAATATAAAGAGACTTTGATAAATTCAATTTATGGGTTAACTTACCCAAGCTTTCTTACAAATTTTTTAATATACTGTTTCTCTCTTTCTATTTGTTTTTCATCTGTACATAAAGCAATACCCATGTAATGTTCAAAATTAATTTTCTGATCTAGGGTGTGCTTATTTTGGATAATACGATTCTTTTTATGCTCATCTTTTGTAACCTTAATTTTTCCCCACAAATAAAGGTGTTCTTTTAATTCTTTTTTAATAAAGGATTCCCGATCAAATTCTTCCTTGTTGATTATTTCTTCAATTGTTTCTCCAATTTTAGTTATACCAATAACATGGTCCCAAGTTAAACCATCTTTCATAATTTTGTTTAAAGCGTTTTTTGAGCACAATCCTGATTTTAGTCCTCGGCGACCAACACCTCTTCCTCCCATTTGATTTTTTCTCCAGCCACTAAGTTGGTTATAAGGAGTTTTAGCTGCATTATATTGTTTACAAGCAGATCTAAAATTTTCCTCTATTTCTTCTCGCATCTGTGCATTTCCCCAGTAAGCATCGCGCAGATTTTTATTAAATTCGTCTTTAAAATTCATTGCTAGCTATAGAAACTAAAGGTTTCAATATTGCCCCCATTATCTAAAAAACATTTAACAGCATCTTGAATATCTTCTAACTCAGATCCTAATTCGTTGATAACAGTATAATCATCTTCGCCATCAGTATGTTTTTCAACACTAACTCGATAATATTCATCCGATTCATCTCCAGTCCTTAGAAGTAAGATTTCTTCATAGGGCTCCTCACCATCTGCTGATATTATTTGATCAATAATAAAGTCTCCATCAGAATCCATTTCAGATTTAAGTTTTTGGTAATTAATTTCCATATTTTGTTATTCAAACTCCTTTATAAATTTTTCTAATATCACTAACAAGCATTTATTTTTTAACAATTGTTACTGCCTCATCAACTAGTCTAGCCCTCATATTTATCATCTATCATATATTCCCAAAAATCATAATGAAATGAGTCTTCATCACGATACAATTCATTATCTTTTAGATCTAACCACAAAACATCATTGACAAGGTAATTGTCATGGATTTTATGTTTGGGGGGATTATCAATTAATTTTTGAAGAATCGCTTGTCTTGTATCCTCAATTTTGTCTTTATCAATTATTTCTTCATGAATAGCATCTAAAGAATATTCTGCATCATCTCCATCATCGCTGTCACAACCTTGTACTTGGAATATTACTTTTAACTTTTCCAATTAATAACTCCTATGATTATTTTTAATTATAGCACTAGAATATAATGACATAATTTGTTTCATTTTCACTGTAAATTAATTAGAAGCTAGTAGTTATAAAATTTATATTAAACTACAGATTATGAAATATAAAGTTTTGACATATTACTCAAATCTAGCACTCTCGCAAGAAGATAATGATTTTGTTGCTAACTTTCTTGAAAATGCAAGTAAAGTTATTGAGCAAGAAATTAATGAAAAGAGTGGTGATAAATATCAATTAGATATTGATTTTTTACATCTAGAAAAGGGTGAAGAGGGTTTAGAACCACTATTTAAAAAAATTGAATCCTATGATGGCTTTTTTATTACTAATGGCCATGTTGTTCTTAAACACAATAAAACAATTTTAGAACATATTAAAGATAAAGATTTCTTTTACTTTCATACAGCTTCGTCACTACCTAATCAGGATCATTTATTTCATATAGGGCATTTAGACCGCTCAGCGCAGATAGCTTTTATTTCAAATGAAATAGAGCAATATCAGGATCATAAGGTTTTTTATATCCATAATGAAAGTCGAACATATGAAATGATTTTAGAAAATCATAAGAATTCTGAGAACTTTCAAGATTATTCTGTTAAAGAGATTTCTGATCCAGTAGATATTAAAAAACAACTTAATAATATTTTAATTAAGACAAACGAAAGTGATCTAATAATTCTTGATATTGGGCTAAAGTACTTTAGAGAAGTTTTTGACTATCTTGAAGAAAATAAGCTTAGTAATAGAGTTATTAATACCTTTGGGTCACTCGAGAACAGATTCCAAAAAATTACATTTGATTTAGTGCAATTATCAACACAGCCATTCTATACAACGCTGTCAATTGAAGATTTAATGAGTAAAGTTTTTGATGAAGAGCTAGAGACTAATAAAATTACTTTATTACTAGATAGTTTGTGGAGATTAGAAATTCCAATCCTCATATCTCAAGCTTTAAATAAAATTGATATTTCTGAAATTCACAAAATGGATACAGAAAAATTAAGATCCGCAATTTTGTCTTTTGATGGCAAAAAGGATATTTTTATTGGAAAAAGGGGACACCTTGGTTTTGATGCAGATGGTGTTAATAATATAAGGGATAACTTTGCATATATATTTCCTAATTCTTTGCAAACCCAGGATTATAAAACTCCCAAAATTTTCTATCGTACTCAATTTCATTCGGTAGAGGGCGAAGTTCAAAAAAGCAGAGTTATGTATGCTTATATTGATATTTTAAGTGTTGCTAATATTGATATTAGCTCTAAGTACTGGACTGCAGAATTCTTTATTGATATTGTTTCGCATTTTGAAAATCCTATCGATGAAATAATATTTAATAACCTTAGCTCTCTAAACGATAAATTTACTTATAAAAAAGTTTGGCAGCGTGATGATGAAGATAATTACACCACGCAAAGATATTACGTTGTAGCAAATTTTGATTTTGTTCCTAAGGCAGAAAATTACCCATTTGATTGGCAAAATATATATATTGCCATGACAGTTAAGAATGATAATGAACAAATATTGCAGCCAATCCCATTAGATCTTCTTGATCATGAGTTTGATATAGGGGAATGGGAAATTCAAAGTGATTTCTCTGGAGTGAAGTTTCAAAAAAATCGCCTATTTCAGGATGCTGATCTTAAAAAATCTGTAAGTATTAGTAGTGAAAATAGGGTTGGTTGGATTTTAAAAAGAAAGAACAATGCTACTTTATTTAAAATTGGTATTCCAATGTCATTTCTTATATTCTTGGTTTACTACACAACCTTTTCAGAATATGGCAATTCTGGCTCTAGTATTGGCATTCTTACCACAACCTTTTTATCTGCGATTGCCTTATATTTTTCAGTTGAAAAACCAGAACCAAAAAAACTTACCATAGTTGATTTAATATTTATATGGTTTTATATTGTGAATGGAATTACAGTTGTTGTTTGTGGAATATCTTCATCACTTAATGAGAATATTTTTTATACTTCAAACTTGATCCTAAAATTTATTATTCCTCTATCTTTGTTATCTATGGGGTTATTTCTAGTTAAGAGAATTAGGGGAAGTCGAAATGATATTATGTTGGATAGAGATGTTTAATTTGGAATAGTAATGAAAATAGAGGATTTAAATCAAGAGCAAAAAGAACTTTTCTGTCGAGTTATGGCCGAAAAGGGATACTATGAAGAAACTGACTCTGCTTTTAGTAATGCATTGCTTTTTTTGGACATAGAAGAGCCTGATGCTGAAGATTTTAATTATGCTGATGGCCTTGGTTTTGAATTGCTTCAAGAAGTAGAGGAGGCAATGACTCGGGTTATGTATGTGAGACTCTTATTTGCAGCTAATTATAATTGTTCAAATTTCACAACTCTATCAAAACTGAACAGAGGATATGAGTTTGCTCTTTCAGAGCTTCATAATCTTCAATCAACTGGCTCAGATGCTGACTTTATAGAATTTATAGACTCTATAGCAGAAGAATAAAGAATTTTGGAGGCTAAATTGTACAACTCAGAAATGAATGAAATTGATTATTTAAGCTCAATATTAGATAAGATAATTGATGATAATTTAGATAGTTTTAAAGAAAATAATTCTTTCCAGGTGAGGCCTGGTTATTCATATGATAATTTCTATTTAGATCGAGTTCAAGGGGCATATGAAGGTTCGTTGAATGGATTAATACACCACATAATGTTTGAAGATGGAATTTACAAAAATATTTTGACTGACGAACAATTTGAAAGATGTAAAAAAGCAGTAGATGAAGAGCCAGAGGGAATTTGGCTTGATAATAGCACTTCAGAAGACCATATACCAGATGACAGTTTAGTTGATGAACTTGAGGATATATATGCCCAAGTTATAGAGCATGTTTGCATTAGACTAAATAATGAAGGTTTTAAAGTTGAAGAATTAGATGATTTTTGTGAAGATTTCTAACAGGTAATTATGATTAATAAATATAACTACTATGTAGATTACAATCATGCTTCTGATGCAAGTACCATTCTATGGACTCATGAAGATATAAAATTTTGATTCTAATTTTGCGTTTTGAATTTCTTTATCAGTTAACATAATCGTACCTATTAGTTTTTTGAAATCGTACCTATTGCACTAAAAGGTACGATATAGGTCAAACTATATACGAAGGATTA
Organism: Candidatus Thioglobus sp. NP1; assembly: GCF_003326015.1. Taxonomy (NCBI): domain Bacteria; kingdom Pseudomonadati; phylum Pseudomonadota; class Gammaproteobacteria; family Pseudothioglobaceae (SeqCode); genus Candidatus Thioglobus; species Candidatus Thioglobus sp. NP1. Next base: position 857,059 of record NZ_CP023860.1, on the reverse strand, counting down.
CAATCCAATAAAATCCAATAAGAACACAAAGCCTTTTGTTTACAGGATGTAGAAGGTGGATTAAGTTGGATTACGAGAGGTTAAGAAAGGCCAATTGGCGGAGCGGACGGGGGTCGAACCCGCGACCTCCTGCGTGACAGGCAGGCGTTCTAACCAACTGAACTACCGCTCCAATTTTGGTGGGCGCTACAAGACTTGAACTTGTGACCCTCGCCTTGTAAGGGCGATGCTCTCCCAACTGAGCTAAGCGCCCAAAAAAAATGCCCAATTCTCTTTAAGAACCGGGCGTATTATACTGGCAAAAAATCTGACTAGTTGACAGATTCCTTCAATAATTTACCTGCTTTAAAAGCTGGCGCATTTGAAGCTTTAATTTGAATAGTAGCACCAGTTTGTGGGTTGCGACCACTTCGAGCTGCACGAGCTCTAACCAAGAAACTACCAAAACCTGTAATGGCAACAGACCCCCCTTTTGCAAGCTCTCCTGAAATTGCACCAGTTGCAGCATCTAAAGCACGAGCAGCATCAGCTTTTGAAAGACCTGAGCTATCAGCTATTGCTGAAACTAAATCTGATTTATTCATTTTCTAACTCCTTAAAATTAAATAATTTGATGAAACAGCAGATTAATTTTTTTTGCTGTTAAAATTTATTATCCATTATTAAACCCTTATGTCAAGCGACTTTCAGGAAAAATTATAAATATATTTATAAATCAAAGTTTATTATTTAACTTTCTATTTTATTGAGATAGATTTCAAAATTTTCTTCCCATACTTTCTGATTAATTTCTCCAATATGCTTATATAAGATGACTCCATCTTTATCAATCAAAAAAGTTTCAGGGGTTGCATAGACTCCTAAATCCATACCAATTTTTCCATCAGGATCAAAGATGATTTTATCAAATGGATTACCCATAATTTCTAGGTACTTTGCTCCATCTTTTTGAGTATCTTTATAGTTGATTCCTATTAATTGAAGATCAGTATTTTTTGCAATATTCATAATCATTTGGTGCTCTTTTCGACAGGTCAAACACCATGAGGCCCATACATTTACTATGCTCATTTTATTATCAAACAAACTTGCAAACTTTATTGACTTATCAGAATAAAAGTCCTTCCCTTCTATACTTGGAAATGATTTCCCTAAAAGTGGGGATGGTAGTTTGCTAGGATTAGAGCTCAGGCTAAAAAATAGAAAGCCTACAACTATGATAAATAAAAATAAAGGTATTATTTTTTTCATTCTTTAGGGGTTGTGTATTGAAGTGCTTCTGCTACTTCTGGAGGCATATAATTTTCATCATGCTTAGCTAAGACTTCAGTTGCATTAAAAATATTTTTACAAGTCCAACCTTTTCTAGGGCAAGTTACTGAGCCTGTTGCCACGACACCCTGCCCCTCTCTAAAAAGGTCTGGCAATATTCCATCATAAATAACTTTTATAGATTCACTATTATCTGTCACCACAAAAGTTGCCCTCATTCCATTTCTTTCAAAACTATCAGTCTTAACAAGTCCACCAATTCTAAAACTTTTACCAATTGGGGCCTTACCATCCTTAATATCACTTGGCGTATAAAAATAAAGTAAGTTTTCACTAAAGGCCTTGACACCTAAATAACCCGCTAAGGAAATTCCTAGAACAATTAGTGCAACCAAAATCATTCGATTCTGTCTTTTAGTCATTACTTCTCAAGTACTTATTTTTTAATTTTAAAATGGTTTTTTTATGGTTTCTCTTAGCATTTATAAAAAGAGTTAGAACAGTGATGAAAGCTACACCATAAGCGAACCAAACATAAAAAGCATACTTACCATAAGGTAGAAAAGAAAAATATTCAACTAAAGTCATGGCATATCTCCTTCAACTATTTCTTTAACCCATCTGGAATTTTGCTCACGAATCAAAACCTCAGTTTTTGCCTTAATGACGACAAGGGCTGCATATAGAAAAATAGACGCAGCAAACATTAGCGCAAGCGCAATTAACATATCAGGATCTTTCAAGCCACCTGTTCCAACAGAATAGCCCTGGTGAAGAGTATTCCACCATTTAACGGAGTAATGAATAATTGGCAAGTTTACCAGACCAACAATAGCCAAAATTGAACTCGACTTTGCTGCTTTGCGTGGATCATCAAATGCACTATTAAGCGACATGTATGCCAAATACAAAAATAATAAAATTAGTTCTGAGGTCAGTCTTGCATCCCAAACCCACCATGCCCCCCACATCGGCTTACCCCAAATTGCTCCAGATGATAAGGCAATAATTGTAAAGGCAGCACCAATAGGAGCAGAAACTTTTGCCACAACTTCAGCCATTTTAATTTGCCAAATTAACCCAATTCCGCCTGAAATAGCCATGACTGCATAAACCATCATAGAAAGAATCGCACTTGGGACATGGATATAAATAATTCTATAGCCATCTCCTTGTTGGTAATCTTCAGGTGAAATGATTAAAGACCAATAAAGTCCAATAACTAATAAAATTAAAAATGGCCACAAGAACCAAGGTCTAAGATTGACACAGGTTTGATAAAATATCTTAGGAGAGGCTTGTCTTTGAATCCATTTCCACATATCTTAGAAAGCAAAAAATAAAAGGATTTATTTTAATGACTTTTTAGCGACATTGTTTCGTAAATATATAGGTTTTGGTAGCTCAAATGTTCCTTTTTCTCCAGACTTAAGAGCTGTCATTGACATGTCTATTAAATCTCCAGATTCAAGATGAATATTTAGAACAGTCTGAGACACTTGGGAAGCAAGAGTAAGTTTTTCATTATAGACCTTCCAGCCACTTCCAACGCCTATAAAACTGCTATCCAGATTATCAACTTCTTCTGGTTTGCAAATTTTCATTCCACTTATTATTCCTTTTTCATAGATTGCCCAATAAACCTCTCCCATTCTGGCGTCTAAAGCTAGAGCAATTTTATCTTTTTTTAATAATTTAGAAGCTCTAAACCCTAAGAGCTCTAGGGAGGAGAAACCCAGAGTGGGGATTTCACAAGAAAGAGACAACCCCTGAACAACGCCAATACACATACGAACACCAGTAAATGCGCCAGGACCCTTTGTATATGAGATTAAGTCGATATTTCTTAAATCCTCTTTAACTTCATTAAAAACCTCATCACAAAGCTTAAGGATATGTCCTGAGCTTTTTGGTATATCAGTTAATACTCTAGTTACTTTAACTTCTGAAGAAAATAAAGTAACAGATGCAACCTCAGTACATGTATCTATAGCAAGAATTTTCATTGAACAATTTTTGTATAGTTTTTATGCATCAATAAAATCATTTCTACACGCTTGTTTAGTCTCTCAGGCGAACTTATTGGATTGTAATATGATGGACCCTTAAGTAATGCAACAAGCGTGGCCATTTCTTTTAAATTTAAAAGCTTAATATCTTTTTCAAAATAGTAAAGACTTCCACTAGCAAAACCGTGGAAAGCTTTAGAACCTTTTTGAGCTAAATATACCGTATTCATATATCTTTCTAGTATAAATTTTTTATCGTAAGATAACTCCATCAGTATTGACATCATAGCCTCATTAGTCTTTCTGGAAAATGCCTTTTCCCTCGAGAGTAAAGTATTTTTTATGAGTTGTTGCGTAATAGTACTTGCCCCCCTTAACTCTTTATCATCAAATAAATAGCCATATAGAACTCTTAAAATTTCCTTGAAGTCAACCCCATTGTGATTAAAGAAAGATTGGTCCTCAACAAGCAAAAGCATATTAATTAACTCTTTCGGATAATCATCAATTGAATATTGAATTTGAATTACATTTTGATTTTGTTTAATTTCTTTAGAGAATTCATTTTTAATCAAAGTATTTAAATAAAACAAATATGAAATACTTATTAAAAAAATTAATAAGACTGAAAATCTAAATATTTTACTTTTAATTAATTGCATTTCTTAAGCTAATAATTTTTTTTGAGTCAGTGTAAGTTGAATAAGTTTCTTTTTGCTCTTGCTTAGAATTATTTTGGATTTGACTAGAACATGAAGAGTGAAACCATTTAAAACCACCCTCAAAAGCAATTTTTTTAGCATTAGAAATATTTACTCCAGAACCAGGCATTATCTCAATATTTCCATTTGCTCTCTTATTCATCTCTTTGAGAACACTTAATCCTTTTTCAGCATTTTCAGCTCCCCCTGAAGATAAAATAAAATCAAATCCTAAATCTACTGCTAAATCAACTGCACCTATTGGATCAGAAATTGAATCTATTGCCCTATGAAGAGTTTTCTTAAGGCCAGTTGCATGATCACAAAGTATTTTTAAAGATAATTGATCAAGCCTGTCATCATTTTTAGTTGCTCCAAAAACTACGCCTTCAAAACCAAAAGAACGAACAATATCTATATCATTACACATACTTTGTATATCTGATGAAGAGTAATGAAAACTGTCACTTTTAGGGCGAATCATCACACGAACAGGTATCTTAAGTAATGATGCCTCTCGCATAAACTCAACTGAAGGTGTAAGCCCGCCTTCTGTTAATGAACTGCAGAGCTCTATACGATCAACTTTACCAATAACACAAGCCTCAATTCCATTTGAATTATCAATACAGACCTCTAGTTTTTTTTTCATACAAATTTATTTTATTACATTAAATAAATAGTTTATCCCAAAGTATGGTTCAAGGTATGGCATCCACAAATAATTAGTATTAAAACATTATAAGTAGTATAAAATACTATCTTCCTTGCTTGATCAACGGTTGTTGGCAGGCTTTTTTTAAACCATAAGGAGATGTTGATGAGACATTACGAAGTAACTCTCATTGTCCACCCTGACCAAAGTTCTCAGGTTACGACAATGATTGAAAAATACAAAGAATTAATTACCTCTGGTGGTGGTATCGTTCACCGCAGTGAGGACTGGGGTCGAAAGCACCTAGCTTATCCAATCAATAAGATATATAAAGCACACTACTTAATGATGAATGTTGAGTGTGATCAAGAGACATTAGATAAACTTAATTATAATTTCCGCTTCAATGATGCTGTAATTAGAAATTTAATTATTTCTAAGTCTGAAGCTATTACATCGCCATCTATTATGCTTGAAGGAAACGATAAAGATAAAGATGAAGCTAAAGTAAAGCCCAAGACTGAAACTAAAGTAGAAGCTAAAGCAGATACTGAAGTTAAAGATGATAAAAAGTCTGAAGCTTCTGATGAAGTTAAAGAATAGGAGATTGTAATGGCAAAAAAACAAGTAACTAAAAGACGTAAATTTCAAATTCCAATTAATCGTTTTTGCCGCTTTACTAAAGCTGGTTATACAGAAATTGATTATAAGGACGTTGAGATACTATTAAAAAACATTGATGAAAGTGGAAAAATTACACCTTCAAGGATTACTGGTACAACTGCTAAATTTCAGCGTCAGTTAACTACTGCAATTAAAAGAGCGCGGTTTTTAGCCTTAATTCCTTATACTGATAAACATAAAAAATAGGAGATCTCATGCAAGTAATTTTATTAGAAAAAAATGAAAAGCTAGGAAATCTTGGTGATATTGCAAATGTTAAGTCTGGATATGCAAGGAACTTTCTTATCCCGCAGGGTAAAGCTAAACCTGCAAACAAATCTAATATGGCTGCTTTTGAAACCATAAGGGCTGAACTTGAAGCTAAAGAGGCAACTGCTCTATCAGATGCACAGGCTAAAGAATCTGCAATGACAGATATCGTTTGCACTATTTCTGCTAATGCAGGAGAAGAAGGAAAACTATATGGCTCTGTAAGTCCTGCTGATATTGTTGAAAATCTTCTTTCGCAAGGTATTGAAGTTGAAAAGAGAGATATTAATATCCCTGAAGCGATTCGAAATACTGGGGAATATGAAATTACGGTATCACTTTATGCTGAAGTTGTTGTTCCAGTAAAAGTTATCGTTATCGCTGCAACTGAACCAGAATAAGTAAATCTAATTTCAATAACTGAGTTAAAATAAAGAGCCCTTATTTAGGGTTTTTTATTTCTCTGCAAGATAGTAATGGATATTGAAAATACCAAATTACCACCAAATTCAATTGACTCAGAACAGTCTGTATTGGGTGGACTTCTTTTGCATAATGAATCCTGGGATAACGTTGTCAATATTCTAAGTTCAACTGATTTTTATCAAGCTTCACATCGAATCATTTATGATGCAATTGTCACCCTTCTTGAGCATGACAAGCCAGCAGATATTCTTACTGTGAAAGAACAGGTTATTAAAACTCATGACGAGGATTCAATTGGAGGCTTTACTTATCTTGCTCAAATTGCTGATAATACTCCAAGTGTATCCAATATAGAAACATATGCTAAACATGTCAGAGAACTTTCTATCTATAGACAATTAATTAAAATTGGCAGAGAGTTAGCTGATACCGCATTTCAACCAAAAGATATTGAAGTAAATGAACTTCTAGATCTCTCAGAAAGAAAAATTTTTGAAATCGCAGAACAAGTGAGTCGTAACAAGCAAGAAATTACAAATATCAAGGATATTTTAAAAGATGTTGTAAATCGTGTCCATGAGATGCAAGAAAAGAAGGGCTTCAGAGGTTTGGAGACTGGTTTTGGTGAATTGGATAAGCTTACATCTGGTCTTCAGAATGGTGATCTTGTAATTATTGCTGGTCGACCAAGTATGGGTAAAACTGCCCTATCAATGAACATTGTTGAACATGTAGCAATTCATAATTCTACCCCTGTTGCTGTATTCAGCCTTGAAATGCCTACAGAACAATTAGTAATAAGAATGATTTCATCATTTGGCCGCATAGATTCTAGCAAATTGCGAGATGGAGATATGTCTGAGGTAGATTGGAATAGTTTTAATCATGCAGTAAGGGCATTTGAAGAGAATACAATATTAATTGATGAAACGCCATCAATTACTCCAACTGAAATAAGGGCTAAGTGCAGGCGCTTAAAAAGAAAGTACCCAGATCTTGGACTTATAATGGTTGACTATCTCCAACTCATGACTGTGCATGGTAAATCTGAAAATAGAGTTCAAGAGATTTCTGAAATATCACGCTCATTAAAAGCTCTTGCTAAAGAAATAAATGTTCCAGTTATTGCCTTATCTCAACTTAATCGTGGTGTTGAGTCTCGAACTAAAACTGGTAAAGGAAGAATGCCTCAAATGGCTGACTTACGAGAATCTGGCTCAATTGAGCAAGATGCCGATATTATTGGCTTTATCTATAGAGATGAGGTTTATCATGACGATGCATATACTAATCCCGAAGAGACTGGCAAGGCTGATCTAAGAATAGCGAAACACCGAAATGGAGCTACTGGTAATATTAAACTTGCCTTTATAGGACAGTACGCCAGATTTGAAGACCTAGCTTTTGAAGACCGCTTTCAAAGCGTCAATGATGACCAAATCAATGCATCATATGTTAATAATATGACAAATTTTGATCAGGGTGATTTCTAAAAGAATTAAAATTTCATAAAGTCTTTAAGACTATGATTCATAAACAAACGAAATTAAAATATATTCCCAAGAATCAAAAAACTTCATATTCAAGTATATGTGAAATTTTTGATCTTAACTTTAAAAAAATTTTAAGACTTGTTCCACTTCTTCCAGCTATTAAAGATGACTTTATTGCTATGAAGGATTCTTGTAATGATCTGCATCTTATCTGCCATGATAAATCTCCATATACTGGAACATATACTCTTACACATAGAATTAAATCTCAAGAAAAAATTATTAACCAACCTGATATTTGCTTCAAAATATACTTTGATGCAAAACTACTAGAAGTTGTCTCAGTATGCAAAGAAACAAGAATTAATAACTCGCATCCATTACTTACTGATTGTAGTGATTTATCTTATCAATTAGAGCTTAACATTTTCATGTTAAGGTGGCTTGATTATTGTCTAGAAAGATATGATGGTGCCCAATGGATTGAGAATTCATGAAAGAAGAGAGTACAAAACTGATAATTGCTATTTCTTCAAGAGCGTTGTTTAATTTGGATCATTCTCATCAGATATTTAAAGAGGAGGGTATTAAAGCTTATGCTAAACACCAACAAGAGAATGAGGGAGTTGTTCTAGAGCCAGGTGTTGGTTTTACTCTGGTAAAGAAATTACTTAAATTAAATAGCAAAAAAACACCTATTGATGTTATTTTACTTTCAAGAAATAGCTCTGAAACAGGGCTTAGGATATTTAATTCTATTGAACATTATGGTTTAAATATTTCAAGAGCAGCTTTCACTAGAGGGGAAAGTACTCATCCATTTGTTGGTGCATTTGAGGCCGACCTATTTCTTTCAAGCAACTATAATGATGTTCAGAAGGCTTTACAATCTGGTTTTGCGGCAGCCTCAATTATTGAATCAAAATCTAACAACAGCCACCCTTCTCAACTTAGAATTGCTTTTGATGGTGATGCAGTTATTTTCTCAGATGAATCTGAGAGAGTTTTCCAAGAGAAAGGACTTGATGCTTTTCATGAAAATGAAAAACTTGCTGAAAAAATTGAACTAAAAGCTGGCCCCTTTAAATCATTCTTAGTTTCATTACAAAAAATTCAATCAACATTTCCAGAAGAAAATAATCCTATAAGAACTGCTTTAGTAACTGCAAGATCTGCTCCTGCTCATAAAAGAGTAATACATACTATGAGAGAATGGGGGATTCGTATTGATGAGTCTTTTTTTCTTGGTGGATTAGATAAGGGCGTTTTTTTGAGAGAATTTGCTGCAGATATATTCTTTGATGATCAGCATCAGCATTGTAATTCGGCATCAAAGTATGTACCAACAGGACATGTTCCTAGTGGGATTAAGAATGAGTAAAACATTTTTTTGACAAATTTATTGCTTAAACCCCTAATTCAATTTAATTGGTAAAATAATGACTAACATTAATTTAATTCTTTACTGATGCCAAAAAAAATCCAAGCGATTCGAGGAATGAATGATTTGCTGCCATCAAATTCTGAAGTATGGTCAGAAATTGATAAAACCATTAGTGAATTACTTTTATCATATGGATATAAATATTGTCGCCCTCCAATTGTAGAAAGTACTGAAACCTTTTCTCGAGCTATTGGAGAGGTTACCGATATCGTTGAAAAAGAAATGTACACCTGGAAAGATACCAGTGGTGATTCATTAACCCTGAGGCCAGAAGGAACAGCTGGTGTCGTTCGAATGATGATTGAACATAATTTACCCCGAGAAGGAATTCAAAAAGTTTTTTATGATGGTCCAATGTTTAGACATGAACGCCCTCAAAAAGGCAGATACCGACAATTTCATCAGGTTGGGGCAGAGGTTTTTGGTGCATCAGATGCAAAGATTGATGCTGAATTAATTTCAATTACTCATTCTCTTTGGAAAAAACTAGGCATTGATGTAAGGCTCGAAATTAACTCACTAGGCTCAAGTGAAAGTAGGTCTTCATACAAAGAGCTCTTGCAAAAATTTTTAAACCAAAACAAAAGTCGCTTAGATGAAGATAGTCTTCGCCGTTTAAATAGAAATCCACTTAGAATTTTAGATAGCAAAAATCAAGAAATGACAGGGTTAATTGCTGAAGCACCTAAGATGATTGATCATCTTGATGAAGAATCAAAACTGCATTTCTCAATTTTAAAAAACTACCTAGATAGTCTTGGTATTAACTATGAAGTCAACCCAAAACTAGTTAGAGGTTTAGATTATTATAATAAAACAGTATTTGAGTGGGTCTCTAACGATTTAGGATCACAGGGCACAATATGTGGTGGTGGAAGATATGATGGCTTAGTTGAAAAAATGGGAGGTAATTCAACTCCAGCGATTGGTTTTGCTATTGGTATTGAGAGAATAGCTTTATTAATTAATGATTTAAAAAATCGTATTGCTAAAAATAAACCACATATTTATTTTATTGTTTTAGGAGAAAAATCTCAAATAGAATCAATGAGACTATCAAAAAAAATTATTGAAGCTCTTCCTAGTTTAATTATTTCTAATGATATTAGCATGGGCAGTATCAAAAGCCAAATGAAAAAGGCTGACAAATCTAATGCAGATTTTGCGTTAATTCTAGGCGAAGAGGAATTATCTAATAAACAGCTAAGCTTTAAACCTCTTAAAGGTCAAGGAGACCAGCAATTAATTAAACTTGAGGGTATCATTCAGCATCTTCAGGAGATATTATGAAAAATTTTATTGAAATTAGCGATTCGGAAGAAGAGCAAGTCGACAAGATCAAAAAATGGTGGAATACCAATGGTAAGCAAATTATTGGTGGCGCTATAATAGGTCTTGGTGGTGTTTTTGGTTGGAATTACTATGCTGACTATCAAGATGGCCAAGCACTCAATGCGAGAGCCCTTTATTTAAGTTATTCTGCAGATTCTAGCAATATCGGTGCTTATGATAAGCTTATTGAAGATCATTCCTCTAGCAGCTACTCAGAGCAAGCAACTTTATTAATGGCAAAATATCTATTTGATGCAGGAAACTACTCGCTAGCTCTTAATGCAATTGAACCTTTAATTAATAGTGAAAGTAGCATAATAGCTTCTACTGCAGCTTTAAGAGTAGCCTCTATACAATTACAACTTGGTCAACATGATAAAGCACTTTCGACTCTTACTGTAGATGTTGAAGATGGTTTTTCAGGTTTAATTTATAATCTTAAAGGTGATGTTTATTTAGATCTTGGTAATTCAGACGAAGCCAAAAAATACTATAGCCTTGCAATTGAAAACATCACTGAGAACTCAAGCTTAACCCAGCTAATTCAAATTAAGCTTGACGATTTAAATTAACTTAATTAAGTAATTAATTGTGAGTAATCCCGTCATCTCATTGGTTGGAAGACCCAATGTAGGTAAATCAACGCTTTTTAATCGGCTGAGTAATTCTCGGCAAGCACTCGTATCTGATTTTGAAGGTTTAACCCGTGATCGGCAATATGCCTCTATAAAGCTTGATGATAATTCCTATTGCTCCATTGTTGATACTGGAGGATTAACTAATGAAGAATCGTTAATTGATTCAGGAATTCAAGGTCAGGTTTTGAATGCACTTGATGAATCTGATGTTATTTATTTTATTGTTAGCAATAAAGATGGAGTTACCGCACTAGATATAGATATTGCCTCTCAGCTTAGAAAGTTAAAAAAAGATATTATTTTAGTATGTAATAAAGCTGAAGGTCTAAACAAAGCTTCAGCCTCCGAGTTTTATGAACTTGGTATGGGTGAGCCCTGTCTTATTTCAGCAGAGCACAATCAGGGAATTTCAGATTTAATTGAAATAACGATTCCATTACTTCCAGAAATTATTGATGAACAAAAACAAGAATTAAAAGGCATAGCTGTTGCAGTTTTAGGGAGGCCCAATGTTGGTAAATCTACATTAATTAATCGAATCTTAGGAGAAGAGAGAGTCTTAGCAATTGATATTCCTGGCACAACTCGAGATTCAATATTCATTCCATTTGAGCGAGAAGGACAGCAATATACTTTAATAGATACAGCTGGAATTAGACGTAAAAGAAGTGTTAATGAAAAAGTAGAAATCTTTAGTATTATTAAGGCTAAGGAGGCAATAGATGAATCTCATGTAGTGGTTCTAGTTCTTGATGCCCATGAAGGAGTAACTGATCAAGATGCAACTCTGCTTGGTATGATTGCAGAAAAAGGAAGAGCTCTTTTAATAGTAATTAACAAGTGGGATGGTTTAGATGAATATCAAAAAAGCGAAGTAAAAAGAAAACTTGATATTAAGTTGTCATTTATAAATTATGCCTCTGTCCATTTCATTTCAGCACTTCATGGCTCAGGAGTTGGTAAACTATTTACTCCAATTAAAAAATCTTTTGAACATGCTGGAGGAAGGTTTCCAACGTCACTACTCAATAAAATTTTAGAAAAAGCAAATAATGCCCACCAAGCCCCGCCTGTAGGAGGCAAAAGGCCAAAACTAAAGTTCGTAAACCAATCAGATGTTTTTCCACCAACCTTTATCTTTCATGGCAATAATGTCAATAATATCTCGAATAGTTATGAAAGATTTTTAAAGAATTTTTTTATATCCTCACTCAAACTATCAAATACTCCTATTAAAATTCAATATAAAAGTGGTGATAACCCCTTTAAAGATAAAAAAAATATTCTTTCAGCAAGGCAAATTCAAAAAAAGAAGCGTTTAATGAGATTTGTTAAAAAGAAGTAACAAAAAATTTATTAAAATCTTTTAACTGAGTATTGAGAAATTTCAACTGGTGGTTTAGATTTGGTGATAATAGACTCTACTATCTCAGCAGTAATTGGAGCCAAAGTTAACCCTATATGACCGTGGCCAAAAGCATAAATAATATCGTTACCCTTACTTGACTCAGATATAACAGGTCTACTATCAGGAATTGAGGGACGAAAACCTAGCCAAGACCTATTGGGATCACCTAAGTCTGGAAAGAATTCTGAGACACCTCGCTTAAGATGATCTATCCTATGTTTTGAAATTGTTTGATCCAACCCTCCAAACTCAACAGTTCCAGCAACCCTAAGCCTTCCAGTCATGGGAGACATATAGAAACCTTTTTCTACCGAACAACTTGGTCTATTTAATAAAGGTTCAGACATATCATATTCAATATGGTAGCCGCGTTCAGTCTCTAATGGAACATAATCTCCAGCCTGCTTAGCAAATTTTTTTGAATATGCTCCAGCAGAAATAACTACGTGTTTTGCTGTAATTTGTGAATTATCATTTAAATAAACTTTTACGCCCTCACTCGATCTTTCAATTTTATCAGCAGCTTTATTAATTACCGTGCATCCTTTTTTAACAACGCTTTGAAATAGAAGCTTCATTACCTTACCAGGATCATTTAGATAGGCTCCATCTGGAAAAAAAGAGGCTCCTCCTTCGATCATATCTAAATTTGGCTCAAGTTTTTGGAGCTCTAATGGAGTCAACATCTCTACATTTAAACCAAGCATTTTTCGCTTAGTCATATCTTTTTTACCTGCCTCAAATGAGGATTTTTTGTTATAAAAATAAAGACAGCCATTACTTTTAAGAGTTGAATTAGCGTTAATCTCTTTTACTAATAACTCCCATCTCTGCCTGCAGTCAACTAGAAGATCTGTAATAGCTTTAGCGTTTTTTACAGCTTTTTTTGATGAAGATTGGTACAAAAATCTTATAAGCCATGGCGCTAGGGTAAAAATTTCAGAACGATTTATAGCTATGGGGCTATTTTTATTTAGTAGAAGAGAAGGTAAATTTTTTAATATGCTAGGAGATCCAACTGGCAGAACTGCATATTCTGCAATCGTACCCGCATTTCCATATGATGTTCCACTTCCAGGCTCTTGATAATCAATAAGTGTTACTTCTTGATTAGAATCAAGCATTCTTAATGCAGTAACTAAGCCAATCACCCCACCACCTATAATTACTATATTTGCTTTTGACATAAGAGAATAAGAAAATTAGAATTACTCTAAGTTTTTACAAAAAGAAACTTAAGAAAGAATTAAGTTATGTGCTTCCTTTGCTGCCTTTATAAAACCTTCAAATAATGGATGTCCATCCCGAGGGGTTGAGGTGAATTCTGGATGGAACTGACATGCAACAAACCATGGGTGGCCTGGAATTTCAATCATCTCAACTAAAGACCCATCATTAGATCTTCCTGATACAAACAAACCAGCCTCTTCAATTTTAGAAATAAGCTTATTATTTACCTCGTACCTATGGCGATGGCGCTCAATAACTTTATTAGCCCCATAGATCTTTTGTGCATTACTTCCATTAATAAGTTCACACTCTTGACCACCAAGCCTCATAGTTCCTCCAAGATGTGAATCTGAATTACGTTTTTGAGTGTTACCATTTTCGTCCTGCCATTCAGTTATGAGTCCAATAACAGGATAGTTAGTTTTATCATCAAACTCTGTGCTATTTGCGCCTTTCATATTAGCCATATGGCGTGCATATTCAATTACGGCAACCTGCAAACCTAAGCAAATACCTAAAAAGGGTATATTATTTTCTCGGGCAAATTGAACAGCTTTAATTTTACCTTCAATACCTCGAATTCCAAAACCACCAGGAACAAGGACTGCACTCATCTTACTTAAACTATCAGCACCATTTTTTTCAATTTCCTCAGAATCAAAATAATGGATATTAACTTTTGTTTGTGTATGAACACCTGCATGAATAAGAGCTTCTGATAATGATTTGTATGACTCAGTTAAATCCATGTATTTACCAACCATAGCAATATCAACACTATGATTTGGTCGTTCTAGTTGAGACACAACATTTTTCCACTCACTTAAGTCAGCAGGCTTACAATTAAGCCCTAATTTAGATACAACAATATTATCTAGGCCTTGACCATGAAGATCCTCTGGGACTTTGTATATAGAATCTTGATCTAGCGAGACAAAAACTGAATCTTCAGGAACATTTGTAAATAGAGCAATTTTTTTACGCTCTTGATCTTCAAGCTGGTGCTCTGATCTGCAAATAAGAATATCTGGTTGAATTCCTATCCCTCTTAACTCTTTGACAGAGTGCTGAGTTGGTTTTGTTTTGAGCTCACCTGCAACTTTAATAAAAGGAAGAAGTGTAAGATGGATAAATAATGTATTTTCACGACCTAATTCTAGGCTCATTTGCCTTATAGCCTCCAAGAAAGGAAGTGATTCAATATCACCTGCTGTACCTCCAATTTCAACTAAAGCAACCTCAGAATCTTCAGCGCCCTCTTTGGTTAGCTTTTTAATTTCATCTGTAATATGAGGGATGATTTGCACTGTTGCACCAAGGTAGTCTCCTCTTCGTTCTCTTTGGATAACATTCTCATAAACTCTACCAGCAGTAAAATTGTTCTTTTTACCCAGTTGTATTCTAACAAATCGTTCATAATGACCAAGATCAAGATCAGTTTCTGCACCATCATTAGTAACAAAAACTTCACCATGTTGGAATGGACTCATTGTTCCAGGGTCAACGTTTATGTATGGATCAAGCTTGAGGAGTGTAACATTAATACCACGAGTTTCAAGAATTGAAGCTAATGAAGCGGAGGCTATCCCTTTACCTAAAGAGGAAACAACACCACCGGTAATAAAGATGTATTTTGTCATCTAAAAACTAACAAAGTTTGAAATAGTTATGATACCTAAATTTGTGTAGAATATGGGCACATCCAAATAAACTTAAAATGATGGGATACACACAATTTGTCAAGAGACTTTTTCCATACATTAAAAATCATTTAGGAAAACTTTTTTTTACCTCACTGATGATGGTTTTTGCTACTTTATTAGAGACAGCAATACCTGAAATTACTGGTCAAATAGTTGATACTTTATTTACCTCTGAACGCACAAGTGACCAAGCCTTATTCTATTCATTAATATTGACAAGTGTTATTGCTATAAGCTCCTTCTTTGCCCTAATATCAATTAGTGCCAGTTCTTGGATCTCAAATAAAGTAATATTAGATTTGAGAATAGATATGTTTTCAAAACTTTTAAAACTTCCAAAAACTTATTTTGATAAAAACACAACTGGAGAGACTCTTTCTAAATTGACTTTTGACGTTGAGCAAATTTCTGCTGCAGCCTCAACCATATGGCTCCAATTCATCAAATCTTCTTTTATGGTTGTAGTATTGATAGGGTATTTGTTTTATAAAAGCTTCCTTTTAAGCCTTACTCTTATAGTGCTTCTTCCCTTAGTTTATTTTGCAGTAAAGTTTTCCTCATCCCGAATTAGAAAAGGCTCTAAAAGTGTCCAAGAATCTATGGGTAAGATGACTCACCTCTTAGATGAGAATATTTCAGGTAGTGACTTGATTAAAATTTATAATGCACAAAAGAACGAAAAGAATAAGTTTTTTGCAATTATCAATACCATCCGTCAACAAAGATTTAAGGTGGATATGGCTAGTGGACTTAATACTTCGATTGTAAATGCATTAATTGGTTTGTCTTTAGGGTGTGTGGTTTATTTTTCTTCAACATTTCTAGTGATGACTGCTGGAGACTTTTTAGCATTTTTTACTGCAATGGGAATGCTTGTAAAGCCTGCCAAGACTTTAATCAACATAAATAAACCTCTTCAACAAGCGCGAGTTTCATCTGATAGTGTCTTTAAGCTTATTGACGAAAAATCTGAAATAAATACTGGTAAACATCAAGTTGATCAACTGGAAGGAGAAATAAAATTTGATAATGTTAGTTTCTCATATGGTGAAGATAAGGCCTCTTTAAAAAATATAAACCTAACAATTAAACCAGGCGAAACAATTGCAGTTGTTGGATCTACAGGAAGTGGAAAGACCACGCTTGTAAACCTTTTAACTCGCTTTTATATCCCAACAGAAGGCAAAATATTAATAAATAATTTAGAGATAAATAGCTTTGAATTAGAATCTTTTAGATCTAATTTTTCTTTTGTTGACCAAAATGTACGTCTATTTAATGATACTATCACAGGAAATATTGCATTTGGACAAAAAGATCAGATGCCAATTGAGTCAATAATTAATGCTGCCAAAGTTTCAAACTCGATTGAGTTTATTGAGAAATTAGACGATAAATTTGAATCTGGAATTGGTGAAGATGGAGTAATCCTATCTGGTGGACAAAGACAAAGACTTTCAATTGCTCGAGCAATTGCAAAAGATAGTCCAATTTTAATTCTTGATGAAGCAACATCAGCATTAGACTCTGCTACTGAAAAACTAGTTCAGTCCGCAATCAATAAAATGCAGAAAGATAGAACAACGATTATTATTGCTCATCGCTTAAGCACAATTCAGAATGCTGATCGTATAATTGTTTTAAAAGATGGTAGTATTATTGAGCAAGGTACTCATGGAGAACTCATTAATGCCGCTGGTGAATATGAAAAGCTTATTCAACAGCAGCTTAAATAATTTTAATTAGAAAAGCGTCCAAATCCGATTACTATCTAGCTGATCTCTGCATTGAGAAAGTTGGGCTTTATAGGTATTAGATTTAGTTTCTACTTTTTTAGCTATTTCAATTAACCAAGCCTTTTTTTCATAACTCTTGTTGTTATAACCACCATGGCCTTCATGATATGCAAGATATTGTTGATATGCATTGGTCTTACTTATTTTAGAACGCAATGAAGATTGATTTGCATACCATCCAACAAAATCAACAGCATCAGCAAAATTATCCCTCTTAGCGGTCATATTCCCAGTTTTAAGTTGATACCAATCCCAAGTTGCTTTTTTTGCTTGGGTATATCCAAAAGAAGAAGTTGGACGAGATCCAGGTATTACTCCAAAAATTTTATTCCTTGGAGGTTTTGCTTTTGATGCAAAACGAGATTCTTGATGAATAATTGCTAATTGAAGATGCATTGGTACCTTCCATTTTTTTTCACTATCTTTAGCTGCACGATACCAACTAACTTTTTCATCAAGTAAATTGCAAATATTTGTAACCTCTCTGGCAGGTGTTGAAAAACAGCCAGAAAGAACAATTAAAACCGCAACACTTAAAACAATAAGTTTTTTCATTTAAGCAAAAAATACAAAATAAGCAGTTACCAACTGAAATACCAATAAAACACCAAACATTGCCTTAATATCATTGTCAGTCAATGGTTGAGATTCTTCAACTATTTTCTCAAGCTTTACATCTGTAGCTACAAGCCCTTTTTCAGAATTCTCAACTTTAAATTTAACTCGCGTATCACTTCTTAATCTTGATTTATTAAAAACATTTTTTTGATGAACAAAATATTTTTCTCCATCATCACCAGTTATAAAACCATATCCTTTAGTACCAAACTGGGCAACTATGCCCGACATTTTCTTTGCCATTACGTCCCCACTTTTTGCAGAAAATATACTGCTTTTTTAACAAAATCTACTCCCAGATTTTGAAACATTGGTTCATTCTCAATATCATTAATACAATGAAGCTCTCGATACTGAAATGACCCTCCATAAAGTAAATCAACCTCAGTTTTACTCACAGCAAAAGGTGGGCCAATTTTTTGATGCTGAGGATAGTCTAATGTTAGCAATAATATCCTTACATCTTCATCTATTATATCATTTAAATGTTTCACATATTTTTGTCTTAACACCGTATCCAATGCGATAAGTGAAGCTCGATCATAGACAGCTTTTACTGTATCTAAATGTTTTGAATTTAATGCAAAGAAATCGCCACAATAAATCTGAATTCTTTCACCCTCATAAAGCTTAAGAGTATCAATATTTGAGGTTTTAAAGGGTAGTTTATTTTCGTTGAAAAACTGCTCAATTGCTATATCACTCATCTCTACTGCAACTATTGAGAGCCCTTGGTTAAGCAAATAAATCATATCAAGACTCTTTCCACAAAGAGGAACAAATATCTTATCTTTTTTTGCTAAGTTGAATTCAGGTAAATACTCAATTAATTGACGATTAATCTGTTCTGCATGCCAACCAATTTTATTATTTTCCCATCTGTTGAGCCAGTCCATTATTCTTAATCCTTGATATAATAAATCGATATTAAGTAAAAGCTAAAAGTTATAAAATTTCAATACTATGAAAATTATTTTAAATCATAATATATTTTTGCACTTCAAATTAACTTAATCACTTTGAATTTAATTTATTAAAAAAAATATGACTATTGGTGACTGGTCCAAATATCTTTCTGTGGAGAAAGAAAAAGAATACTTTAGGAATCTATATACTTTTTTAAATAATAGAAGTACTTTCGATATTTATCCACAAAGAGGTAGCTGGTTCAAAGCATTTGAGTATTCAAGTTTCACCTCTACAAGAGTCATTATTCTTGGTCAAGACCCCTATCATGGGGAAGGACAAGCTGAAGGATTAAGCTTTTCAGTTCCAAAAGGAATCACCATCCCACCTTCACTTAGGAATATCTATAAAGAGCTCAATTCAGATGAAGTAGATTTCAGCCAGCCAGAACATGGAAATTTAGTTTCTTGGGCACAGCAAGGGGTCTTATTACTCAACAGTGTCCTTACTGTTGAAAAAAATTCCCCTGCAGCTCATGCAAATCATGGATGGGAAATTTTTACAGACGAGGTAATTAGAATACTCAATGATAATAAACAACATTTAGTCTTCATTCTATGGGGTGCCTACGCGAATAAAAAATCTAAACTTATAGATTTAGATAGGCATTTAATTCTTAGCTCTGCTCATCCCTCACCCTTTTCAGCCCACAAAGGTTTCTTTGGATGTAAGCACTTTTCTCAAGCCAATAAATACCTTCTTTCAACCAAACAACAACCCATAAGATGGAGTATTCCTAAATGAAATTAATGATTGACGATGCAGTATGGGGCTTTGCAGAAATTTTTTCTGAATTTGGCGAAGTTATCACCCTTCCTGGTCGAGAAATTAATAGACAAAGTTTAATTGATTGTGAAATATTAATTGTACGATCTAGGACTAAGGTAAATAGCGATCTTCTTAAAGATACAAATATTAAATTTGTTGGCTCAACAGTTGCAGGACTTGACCATATTGATCAAACCTACCTTTATAAGAATAATATAACTTTTGTATCAGCTCAGGGTTGTAATGCAAACGCCGTAGCAGAATATGTCATTAGTGCTATCGCAAATCTTGCCAATGATTTTAATTTTGATTTATTGAGTAAAACACTTGGGATTATTGGAGTGGGTAATGTTGGAACTAGACTTGACTCCAAAGCTAAGCAGCTTGGAATAAATACCCTTTTGAATGATCCTCCACGACAAGATAAAGAGGGAAGTAACGGATTTGTAAAGCTTGATGAGGCCCTAAGTGCTGATATTGTAACTTTTCATACACCGTTAACTTTTTCCGGCATACACCCTTCTCATAACCTTCTTGGAAGTCATAATTTTAATCTTATTAGTGAAGATACTATTCTAATAAATGCAGCAAGAGGAGGTATCATCGATGAAAACATCTGGGAAAACATTGCAACTAAAGCCAACATAATTGACTGCTGGGAAAATGAGCCCAATATTAATTCAAAACTTCAAAGTAAGGCTTACTTGGCTACCCCTCACATTGCGGGACATTCTATTGACGCCAAATTTACAGGTAGTTTTATGATCTATAAAGAACTCCTCAAGTTCACTAACAATTCACTTAATAAACAAATTAAACAACTAATTAATCCAGCAGTAGGAATTATTAAGGAGAACTCTCTTCATGAGACTATTAATTCAATATATTCATTTAAGGATGACTCAATAGCAATTAAGGACTCTACAAAATTTGAGAACTATCGTCGAAATTATCCTGATCGTTATGAATGGGGACACTACCAAACTCAGTATAAAATTCCCTCAGGTTAAATCCCAACTATAAAGACGATATATATTTAGCTAGCATTAAAATAGACATCACAACAATTAGCAATCTAATAACTTTTGGATTAGCTTTAAGTAAATAGTGAGTCCCAACAAAAGATCCAATTAATTGTCCTAACATCATTATTAGTCCAATCATAAAGGCTATATGACCAAAACTATAAAATACGATAAATCCTGCAATATTTGATGCAAAGTTTAGGGGTTTAGCTAGAATTGTAGCTTGAATAATTTCAAGTTTTTTGAACATAACACCTGTCATTACAAAAAAAGATCCAGCACCAGGTCCAAACATACCATCATAAAAACCAACTGAAGGAACAGCATATTTTTCAAAAATTTTGTTTGGTTTGGAATTTTTAACTCTTTCATCAGGCTTCGGTGAAATAATAAAATAAACTGCAATCACTACCAATACAATAGGTATTGCGAGAGATAAGAACTCAGTATCAATAAATTGCACTATAACTCCACCAACTAAGGAGCCAATAAAGGATAGGAGAATCAAGTATTTAATAGCTTCCCAATTAAGTTTTTTCTTTCGAAATAGTAAAAAAGTAGCGATACCAGTTCCCATACTGCCTTGAAATTTATTAGTTCCAAGGACATAGATTGGTGGAATGCCACTCAATAATAGTGCAGGAACAGCAAGCAAACCTCCACCTCCAACAAGTGTGTCAATAAAACCCGCTACCATTCCAATAATAAATAAAAAAGTTAAAATTTCATATGAGTAGTTAGCTAAATCCATAAGATTATTTTCTCCAAATTATTGGAAACCAGTCTTCTCTTAATCGCTCACCATTTTCTTGTCCAATGTCTGGAAAATTAGGTGAAGTTCTACCTGGTCGTTTTCGGTAGACTACATCATCGCCCACTAAACGAAAAGAAAGTGTTTTGCTTGTCCCAGGTAACATATTGGCTTTAGCACCATGAACAGTCTTAAAGTTGAAGGCAATAACATCCCCTGGTTCAGTTGCCCACTGCTTAATGTCAAAATCACCATTATCAAGATTAGGCATATTCATAAAAGCATCATTATCATCATAAAAACTTTCATTATCAGCCCAACTTGTTGGACGAATTTCTTTTGGAAGATTGTGGCTTCCAGAAGCACATTTTAATGAAACTTTTTGAGCCCTTGATTCAAGTGGAATCCAAAAGCTTACTGTTTGAAGACCTGACACGCAATAATAAGGCATATCTTGATGCCAAGGTGTGGCAACACCTGAACTTGCCTCTTTATAAAAGAAATGGTCATGGAAGAACTGAACCGATTTAGACTTCATTAGTTGACCTGCAATACTACCTAAAGGAGAGCTCTCTACAAAATCTTTATACTCTTTAATTCGCTCCCAGTTACAAAAATCCTCTATAAATTCGCCACTGGAGCCTTCATGTTTATGAATTAAAGCACTTTTACTAGGGTTACTAATATGGAAATCAGCACCCTTATTTAATAAATCAATCCAGTCTTTAAAAATACCTCGCAATACAACAACGCCATCAGTTTGAAAGTCTTTTATATCTGATTTATTTAATAACATTTTCATGAGGTTTGATTAGTTGTTATTGCAAGTGTATTAACTCTTTTGTTCATAAACCTATGATAATCACTAAATCCTTAGATTTAGAAGATAAATATAATAATTAATACACTGTTATAGGTTGAGTAAAAACAACTGTATTATTACTCTAAATTTTTAACTGCTTAGAATAAATGAAACTTTCTAAAGAAGTCTTTACTATTAAAAAAATTCCTAAAGTTATTTGGAGCTCTGAAGACTCTTTTAATTTAAAACCTAAACCATTAACTTTCGTATTCTTAGTATTTGGATTATTTTTATTTGGCCTAGGTGAAAGCCTGCTCATTACGAGTGGTGCTGGTGTTGGGCCATATACTGTGTTGGCTCAAGGTATATCCAATCTAACTAGCTGGTCAATTGGGTTATCTACTTTTGTTATTAGTATTTTTGTATTATTGTTATGGATTCCCCTTAAACAGAAACCTGGAATGGGGACAATACTAAATGCTTTTATCATCGCATTAACAATTGAATTTTCGGTTTATTATTTGCCTTATCCACAATATTACCCATTTCAAGTTCTTCAAGTTGTTATTGGCGTCTTAACTATAGGAATTGGAAGTGGATTTTATTTAATAGCAAATTTAGGAGCAGGACCAAGAGATGGCCTAATGATTGGCTTACAAAAAATTAGTAATCTACCTATATACTCAATCAGAACATCTATCGAGGTCAGTGTAGTAATCATTGGCTCACTCTGTCTACTTAATAATATAGAAAAATTATTAGGTGAGGTTGTAGGTCTTGGAACAGCTATATTCGCATTAGGTATTGGGCCATCAGTTGCACTAGGAATTACAATAGTTGGTAGATTATCTAAAAAATAATCCATTACCCTTTAATCTTGAGCTAAAAAAGATAAAATTAATCTATGGATAAAGTGATTGTTCAAGCGAAAGATTTTGATTTAACGACCGAAGTAAATCGTGCTCGCTCTAAAAATCCTCAAATTGGGGCTATCGTAAGCTTTGTTGGAACTGTTCGTGATCTTCAATCTGAAACTCTTAAATCATTGACACTTGAACACTATCCAGAGATGACTGAAAAGTCGCTAGAATCAATCGTTATCAAAGCTAAAAGTCACTGGGAACTTGAAAATATTACAATAATTCATAGAGTTGGAAAATTATTGATTAGTGACCAGATAGTTCTTGTTATAGTTACAAGTAAACATCGACAAGAAGCATTTGATTCCTGCAATTTTATTATGGACTATCTAAAGACGGATGCACCTTTTTGGAAAAAAGAATCTTCAGATAAGGAAGAAAAATGGGTTGATTCTAGTTTAAATGATAAAAAGCAGAAAAAACGATGGGAACTCTAAATATTTAAGTCTTCTGGGCTATTTAAATTAGTTAAGATCTCTAATTTATCTGAAACATTAATTCTTTCAAGTGAATGTTGGCGATACCAAAGAGCCATTTTACGACCTCCATCATCAAGAAATTTTTCTAAACTAGTTTGAAGATTTGATCTTAATAGGGCAAATGTTGCATGCATTATCGAGCCATCATGGGCAACACAAATGTCAGCTTTGCTTTTCTCCAATCCTAAAATTAACTCATCTATTAATTCCCCATCAATCAAAGGACTATCACATGGAAGCACTAATAAATACTCAGAAGTACAGACTTTCAATGCCTTAGAAATTCCAGCCAAAGGACCTTGAAAGCCAGTTAAATCATCTGAAATAACTTCTCCATACTCTGAATACTCATCCAGACTCCTGTTAGCACTGATCAATATACGATTTACTTTGGGCTTTACTATATTAACAACATGGGCGATTAATGGAAGTTTACGGAACTTAATCAAACCCTTATCTTTCCCGCCCATTCTTGAGCCTTGACCACCAGCTAAGATGACTACTGAAATCTCTTTTTTAGATATTTTATTCACTTTATTGCTGTGGTTTTTTCAAGTTATTAGTAATTAGAAAATTTACTTACAATTGTATAATACTCGTTAAGAATAATAAATCACTATTACCTAATGAATAATGAAGTAGCTAAATCAGACTCAGTAATGTTTAATAACTCACTGATAAGTGCGGATGATGCATTAGCATTTCTTCTTGACTCCTCTATCGCTGCAAGCAGAATAGAGGTAGTTTCTTTGGATGACTCATTAGATAGGGTTTTAGCTGGGAATATCCAATCAACAATTAATGTTCCTGGATTTGATAATAGTGCCATGGATGGTTATACAATTGCTCTCGATGATCACCAAGTATCACAAAAAAACTTAGTCTTTAATGTTGTCGATAGAATACCAGCTGGTTCAACTGGCAATGAATTAAAAATGGGATGTGCTGCAAGAATATTTACTGGCGCACCGATTCCAAAAGGTGCAAATACCGTTGTAATGCAGGAGGAATGCCAACTCTCTAAAGATGGTACTCAAATTTTAATTGAAAGACCTATAAAACTTAATGAAAATATTCGTCCAATAGGAAACGACATAACTAAAGATGGGATTATTCTTTCCAAAGGAAGAAAAATTCAACCTCAGGATATTTCGCTAGCTGCTTCAGTTGGTATTGGAAACCTAGAAGTATTTAAAAAAATTAAAGTTGGTGTTTTTTTTACAGGTGATGAATTAGTTGAACCTGGAAATTCTTTGACACCTGGCAAAATCTATAACTCAAATCGTTATGCACTTGTAGCTCTTCTTAAGCAAGTTGGCTGCGATGTTATTAATCTTGGTAATATTGAGGATAAATTAAAGGCCACATGTGATGCACTGGAATCTCTATCTAATCAATGTGATTTAATTATGACGACTGGTGGAGTTTCAGTTGGGGAGGAAGATCATGTTAAGCCTGCAGTTGAAAAACTGGGAGAACTTAATCTTTGGAAAATTAGAATGAAACCAGGAAAACCTCTAGCTTTTGGAAAAGTAAAGCAGGTACCATTTATTGGACTTCCAGGCAATCCAGTATCAAGCTTTGTAACCTTTTGTATTTTCTCATTACCTTTTATAAAAAAAATGCAAGGAAATAGTCATTATGAATCTAAAATAGTAAAGGTGAAAGCAAACTTTGAATGCAAAAGAGCAAAGCCCAGGCGTGAGTATGCTCGAGTGCAAATTGATAATAGCTCTGAGACTCTATTAGCAAACCTTTATCCAAAACAAGGTTCTGATGTAATGAGCTCAGTTGTATGGGCAGACGGGATTATTGAGATTCCAGAAGACACAGTATTTGAAAAAGGAACTATACTTAACTACTATCCAATGAATGAATTAACGAGATGAGTAAATTAACTCATATTAATGATAATGGTGAAGCCGAGATGGTCGATGTATCTTCTAAAAGTGAATCAGCTAGAGAGGCCAAAGCTATTGCAATAGTTAA
Source organism: Candidatus Thioglobus sp. NP1 (assembly GCF_003326015.1). Classification (NCBI taxonomy): domain Bacteria; kingdom Pseudomonadati; phylum Pseudomonadota; class Gammaproteobacteria; family Pseudothioglobaceae (SeqCode); genus Candidatus Thioglobus; species Candidatus Thioglobus sp. NP1. Next base: position 831,701 of record NZ_CP023860.1, on the reverse strand, counting down.
TATGAAACCAGAGACACTTGATTTAATTATCTCTGGTTTAAATAAAAAAGGTGATGTGCTTGGTGTAGCTAAGATAGCAGGAATACAGGCTGCAAAAAAATGCTCAGACCTTATTCCACTTTGCCACCCATTGATGCTTTCAAAAATAAGCGTTGACCTCACTCCTAATATTAAAAAGTCCTGCATTGAAATCATTGCTATAGCAAAACTTAATGGTAAGACTGGAGTTGAAATGGAGGCGCTAACTGCTGCCAGCATTGCTGCTCTTACTGTTTATGATATGTGTAAGGCGGTTGACCGCTTTATGAGTATTGATAGTGTTAAGCTTTTAGAAAAAAAAGGTGGTAAATCTGGTCATTGGATAAACCCATCATGAATCAAATAATTGATCCATTTAATCGAAAAATTACTTATTTAAGAGTATCAGTAACCGATCACTGTAATTATAGGTGTCATTATTGTAGAGAGGAAGACCATGTAACTCATACCAAAAGATCAGAAGTCCTTTCCTTTGAAGAGATTGCAAAAATTGTTAAGTTGTTTGCTGAGTTAGGAGTGACCAAGGTTCGTTTAACTGGGGGTGAGCCATTACTTCGTAAAGATATTCTTGATCTTACCAGCATGCTTGGAAAGATTCCAGGAATAAATGATATTCCCCTCTCAACCAATGCTCACCTTCTTCCCTCTCTAGCAACCCAGCTTAGAAAAAATGGCGTTAATAGAGCTAATATTTCAATTGACTCACTTAATTCAAAGCGCTTCAAAGAGATTACTCGTGATGGTAATTTAAATACCGTCATAAAAGGTATCGACTCTGCAATATTAGCTGGAATGAATCCTATTAAACTTAATATGGTAGTAATGAAAGGGGTCAATGACGATGAAATTGAGTCAATGGTTGAGTTTGCAATTAATAGGAACTTAGATATTCGTTTTATTGAAACTATGCCTATTGGACTTGCAGGAATAGAAGCTGTTGATAGGCACTTCAGTGAAAAAGATATTCTTGAAAGAGTCTATAAAATTTATGGGGATAGGTTAAAAACCATAAGTTCTAAACAAACTGACGGGCCTGCAAAAGCTCTTCATATCGAAGGAACGAGTACCAATGTTGCAACAATTTCTGCAGTTTCGAATAACTTTTGTGAAAGCTGTAATCGTGTCAGACTGACTGCTAAGGGTGAATTAATTCTATGTCTTGGTCAGAAAGACTCTGTGTCTCTTCGAGATGCAGTTCGATCAGGAATGAGTGATGATGATATTAAAAAACTAATTTTAAATGCGATAACTAAAAAACCAGAAAAACACTTCTTTAATTCAGCCATTGACAATATTAGTTCTCGACAGATGGTAGAGATTGGAGGATGAAAATATTTTACTTTGCCTCTTTAAAAGAAAATCTAAAAACGTCTTACGATGATATGAATTTCCAAAAACCAGTAACAATATCCTCAATTAAGAAAATTCTAATTGAGAAATATGGTGAGCAGTATTTTCCCAACAATATTTTGTGTGCGGTCAATCATGTCATAGTGAATGAAAATACTAAAGTCAATGAAGAAGATGAAGTTGCTTTTTTCCCACCCGTGACTGGAGGTTAAATTAGTTTATGTCAAATAGCAAAATCAAAATTGGTTTTCTAACTATCTCAGATAGAGCTGCAAGAGGTGTTTATGAGGATATTAGTGGACCTGCTATGCAAGAATGGATTTCAAAGGCTTTAATAAGTCCATATGATAAGGTTTCAAAGGTTATTGAAGATGAACAGCCCCTCATTGAAAAAACACTAATTGAGATGTGTGATGACCTTGGCTGTAATTTAATTCTTACAACTGGTGGAACTGGACCAACTACTAGAGATGTAACTCCTGAGGCTACAGAATCAATTTGTGAACGAGTCTTTGATGGGTTTGCTGAACAAATGCGAACTGTATCTCTTAGAACAGTCCCAACAGCAATCCTTTCTCGTCAAATTGCAGGTACAAGAGGTATCAGTCTTATTATTAACCTTCCTGGGAAGCCAGTAGCAATTGCAGTATGTCTTGGTGCAGTTTTCTTAGCAGTTCCAAAATGCCTAGAACTTCTTGATGAATCTTCGATAACAATTGATAAAGAATTTGTCTCTCAAGTATTTGAGTGATTTTATTATATTATGTCCAAAGCAAGAGACTCAGCTTTAGATTTAATACGTGGTATAGCAATCATAATGATGATTGCCTTTCACTTTATTTATGATCTAAACACATTTGGTTTCACGGAAATCCCTTTGTTTACTCACTGGGCTGGGATAGCTTGGCGATGCTTAATTGTTTTTCTCTTCTTAAGTGCAGTTGGAATAAGTTTAGTTATTGCTCATGGAAAAAAACTTAATCTTCAAAAGTTTTTAAAACGCTTAATATATTTAGGTATTGCAGCCCTTCTTGTTTCTTCTGGAACTTATATAATGTTTCCTGATGGATGGGTCTATTTTGGTATTCTTCAATTAATTTGGGTTTCTTCCATAATAGCTATAGGTTTCATAAATCTTCCAAAAACTTCACTCTTAATTGCTCTATTAATTTTATTTGGTTCATTATTTAACCAACCAAATTTAAATATTTTTACAACTATTTTGGAGCCATATCTACCTGCCACAAGTGTTGACTACTATCCTCTATTTCCATGGTTATCATTTGTTTTTATTGGCATTTATTTAGGACATTTTCCATATTATCAAAAAATTTTCTCAATAAGGATAATCTGGTTAGAGGTTATAGGTAGACATGCGTTAATCATTTATTTAACACATCAAATAATCTTATTTGGGGCTGTTAGCTTGACTTATTACTTATTAAATTAATAGGCTAAAGTTTTTTTCTTATTACTTTGAATAGCTTTTTTAAGCTTAGGAAATACAGCAACTTGCTCCATATTTGCATAATCTTCATGGTTTTTTGCAACCATCTCTGAATCATATAAATAATTGACCATGACCCCCCATGAATCATCTAAGGCAGCCTGATTATTGTTTGCATTAGCATGAATTTTATAAAGAGAAGCTCCATTACCAAGATGAAAATGAGCGACAGGGTTAGCTGCATTGCCATTTTTACGCTTAACCTGTGTAAGGTAATAATAAGTTAATCGTATTAATATAAATTCATCAGGATTACTTTTACCAACACACTCTTGAATGTCCTCAAAAATATTATCTGGCACCTTTTTAGAATCAGCTACAAGAGCTTTTTGAGCCCAATTTTTAAACCCAGGTACAGGAGATAAAGTAACAAATTCATTAATTTGTTTAAACTCTTGTTCTATTTCAGCCACAACTTGCTTTATGAGAAAACTACCAAATGAGACATTTTTTAATCCCATCTGACAGTTAGAAATAGAATAAAAAACTGCAGTTGATGAGCTTAAAGGATTTATTGGCTTAATACTCGTATCAAGTATTGGCATGATTGAATTTGGCGAGTCATCCATCAATGCAACCTCAATAAATATAAGGGGCTCATTTGGAAGTGCAGGATGAAAAAATGCATAAAGCCTTCTATCAGCAGCGGCCACTCGATTTTGTAAATCATTCCAATCTGAAATATGATGGACTGCCTCATACTCCATAATTTTTTCTAAAATTTGAGCACTTGTTGACCAGTCAATTCTCTCAAGTCTCAAGAAACCCCTATTAAACCATGACTTAAATAAATCTACAAAATCAATATCAAGTGATTTTAACTCTGGGGACTCTTTCATACTTACTAAGAGCGACTCTCTCATCTTTAATAACACTGCAGTTCCATTAGGAACTTGATTCAACCTTCTCAATAATTCTTGACTTTTTGGTTCAGTTAAGTTGTGAAGTGTTCTTAATTGTTTTTCATCACTGATATTTAAAGTACTAATAGCTTGTTTTAGTTTTGATCTGTCAACGCTAAATTGATCTAACAGTCTTAAGAAAAATTCTTTTTTTTGGTTTTCCTTTAGAGTGCTGAAGTCTTCTAAAATTATTGTAGCTAGAGAAAATGATGTGGCCTCACTATTTTTACTTACAAGTTGATGGCACTGATCAATTATGTCCTCAGGGCTAGCTGACTTCTTATCTGGCTGACCTCTGCCTATCCTCTGGATAAATGAATTTAAAAAATTGAGATGTTCGCTCATTGCTTCAGTTTGTTTTATTTAAAATTAAATTCTAGATCTATAAATATGGGCAGTATATCAAGTTTTTAATATTTTTCATAAAAAATTGGCCTACTCAATTGAACTGCATCTAAAAACATTAACTATTTCATTCATACATCTAACTTCCTATCACTTCGTCAATGAAATAAATAATTGAGGTAATCTTTCAGGTAATTTCTGAAGATTATCGATAACCATAAATCTATTTTTACCAAAAATTCTTGAAACATATTCATCAGCGTATGGATCCAAACTAATACAAAAGGTAATAATTCCATGGCTTCTAAGCTCTTCTACTGATTTCTTTGCATCCATTCGTAAGTGTTGTGGGTCCTCAACATCAATATCTGCTGGCTCTCCATCAGTTAAAACTAAAAGAATTTTTTTGGCTGAGGGTTGTGTTAATAAGTCTACACCAGCATGTCTAATTGCTGCTCCCATCCGAGTTGATAAGCCACCTTTAATTCCTGAAAGACGCCCCTTTACTTCATCATTAAAACTATAGTGAAATGGCTTAAAACGATAGTATTGAACATCATGCCTTGAGTCAGATGCAAACCCTGCAATCATTAGGTTGTCTCCAATCTTATCTATCGCCCAAGAGAGAAGCGAAGTTGCCTCCTTCATTAATTCTAAAATAGTTTGCTCACTTCCAACTACCTTATCATTTGTTGATTCAGATAAATCCATAAGAAGATTCACTGAGACATCCCTAATATGCTGAACTTTTTTAACATATATCCTGTCTGAAGGAGTTATTCCAGTCCTAATATCTGCCAATGCTGAAACACATGCGTCAAGATCAAGCTCACTACCCTCTTGCTGTTTTTTTAATTTTATTAAACCCTGAGGTTGCATCTGGTCAATTGAATTTTTTAATTGATTTGCAATAGGTTTATATTTAATTAGAATTTTATTAATTACTTCTGGATCACCCTTTTTTAAGCGCCTTTCATATAAAGTTGCCCAATTAGGTCGATATAGTTGTAATTGATAGTCCCACTCATTGTAGTGAAAAGGCTCACTAACTGGCTCCTTATCCTCAAGCTCACTAAGACTTATACCATCAAATTCTTCTGGAGAATGTTCAGATTCTTGTACCCATATCTCCTGAGCATCATCGACAGAATTTTCGTCATCCTCGTTGTGCATTTCCAAATTATTTGAAATGCTTTTGATTTGTTTTTGACTCGCTGGAACATAATCATTACCCTCAGATATCCAATCTTGTTCATCATAATTCCATATATAGCGATTATCATCCCTATAAATTATTGGTGAAGAGACTAATGCAGAGGCACTTATCTTTAGATCAGTCTTAGATTTAAGAAGTTCATAATAACGTAACCCTAAATCATAACTCATAGCTGAACTATCTCCAGATTCAGCCATTTTTTTTATAAATATATTATGAAAATTTGAATTAAATGATTGCTTTATTTTGTAATTTGAATCAAGTGTAGCCCTTGAAAAATCAACAAGATTAACTATGAATGAATTCAACCCTTCTAAGTCTGCTTCTTCAGGATGAAGAGATATCCATATTTTTTTCATTCCAGGAAATTTTTTAATGGTATTTAATTCGACTCTCAAATCTTCAATTAGTGAAACGCAAGCAACTTGAAGTGGATTTAAATCATCCCCCTTGAAGGAGGATGAAGTTTCAGTAATGTGGGCTGCTGCATGAGTACATACTGCCCTGTAACACTCAATGCCTGGTATAACCTTTCCAGAGGCATGCTTGAAGTCGTCAAAAGCATCAGGAATATGCATAACACCATATTCAATATAAGGCCTAAGCCCTCTTTTTGTATCATAGTCTCCAGAAGTTGGTCTGAGAAAAAAATTGCGATTATAAAAAGCTCTAAGATAGAACTGAAGTTTCCTCTGATTATCAATAAATAAAGTCCCACGTCTTTCCTGCTCAAGAATCTCAAGAGACTCAGCACTACTTAATTCAAAATAAGCAATTTGGGCCTTAAAATCTCTTTTAAATGTTTCAGCACCATATAAAACCCATCTTCTTAAGCCTCCAAGAGTTAATTTACTTGTTAATAGGTCAATGTTATTAAGCATTGGGCGCATTCCTCTAGGGGCAAGAGTAATCATTCGCTCTAAAAGCCTCAAATAACTCTTCATGAGATCAAAATCACTCATTCGCTTAGCCACATTGGGCAGGCTTGAGATCATTAAAACTATAACTGCAGCTGAAGTTTGTGAAGTCATCTTCATAATCGAAAATACTATTTCACCAATAATGGACTCGCCCACTTCTTTGACAACCATCGGTGTCTCTTCTAAAAAAGAAATAACTAAGTCTTCACCTTTTCCCATTGCGTGGAGAGCACCAGCAGCATCTAGATAGACCTTTAGCCCATTTGGACTCATTACTTTAGATGCCTCTATAAAACATCCATTTAGGGCATCATTAAGAACATCAGAAGGATCTTGAAACTTTTCTTCAAAATCCGAAAGTTGAACAGAACTCATTATTAATTATTATTCAAAGAAAGTATTTATTGCTGCATTAAGTGTATCAACAATATCTAAGTCATCAGTAATTGGATTAACCATTGCAATTTTACATGCAGATTTTTCATCAACTTTATTTGCTATAAGTTGTCCAGCATAAACACACAATCTTGTAGAAATTCCCTCATCAAGACCATGTCCAACAAGATTTCTAGCTCGTTGCGCTATTTGGACTAATTTGAGTGCTATTTTTTTGTCTACGCCAGACTCCTTAGCAATAATATGTGCTTCTTTATTCTCATCTGGAAATTGAAAATTAAAGCCACAGAATCTTTGTTTTGTGGATTGCTTTAAATCCTTCATTAGGTTTTGATAACCAGGATTATAAGAAATCACTAATTGAAAGTCAGGATGAGCTTCAATCAACTCACCCTTTTTGTCAAGGGGAAGAGTTCTTCGATAATCCGTTAATGGATGAATTACAACTGTTGTATCTTGTCTTGATTCAACTACTTCATCCAGGTAACAAATGCCACCATAACGAGCAGCCATTGCTAAAGGCCCATCTTGCCAAATCGTTCCTTCTTTATCAAGTAAAAAGCGACCTACCAGGTCACTTGCTGACATATCTTCGTTGCAAGCGACAGTTATTAAAGGCTTGCCAAGTTTATATGCCATGTATTCTACAAAACGAGACTTACCACACCCAGTCGGGCCTTTTAGCATAACAGGCATGCGATTTATGTATGCAGCAGTATACATTTCAATTTCATCATCTTGTGGTTGATAAAAAGGCTCTTTCAGTATTTTGTATTGTTCTAATTCATTCATATTTTTAATAATATTAATTAACTTCTATATTCAGCATTTATTTTAACGTAATCATACGAAAGATCTGTCGTCCAAACACTCTCACTATAATCAGAATCACCTAAAACTATTCTAATAATAATTTCTGATTTTTGCATTTCAGCATTTCCAGCAGAATCTTTATAGTTTTCACTTAATTCACCTGAAGAGATTACTTGCAAATTATTTAAATAAATATTAATGTTTTCAATGGCTATGCCAGTTCCTTTTGATCGTCCAACTGCAGCCAGAATCCTTCCCCAATTTGCATCGCTTGCGAATAATGCTGTCTTAACTAATGGAGAATGCGCAACTGTATATGCAACCTCTAAACAGTCTTCAAATGAATCAAGACCTGCCACGTTAACTTCTACAAATTTTGTAGCTCCCTCACCATCTTTAATAATCATTTGTGCTAATTTTTTAGTTAGCTGGTTTAGTGCATTCTGAAACTGATCCTTACAATCACTTATATGAACATTAGATTGGCTTGTTGCACTTAAGGTACAGGCGTCATTAGTTGAAGTATCTCCATCAACAGTGATACGATTGAATGACTGCTCTACAGAAATATTTAAACAATCTTGGAGGTCTTTTTTAGATGCACTTATATCACTAACAATAAAACTTAACATTGTAGCCATATCTGGTCGAATCATTCCTGAACCCTTAGCAACTCCAGAAAGGATTACATCAGTTCCATTAACATTAAATTTAATCGAACAAGATTTTTCAGTTAGATCAGTCGTCAATATGCCTCTAGCTAATTGACTCATACCACTTGCAGAAAGCTCGTCAATGAGCATATTTATATTACTACTGAATGGATCTATAGGTAAGGCTTCACCAATAATACCTGTTGAGAATGGTAATATTTGCTCAGCCTTAATTCCAAATTTATTTGCAACTATGTCACAAGTTTTATAAGCATTTTCTAAACCCTTTTGCCCAGTCCCAGCGTTTGCATTACCGCTATTAATAAGCAGCGCCAATACGTCTGAATTTAAATGATTTTTAGCTACTATTATGGGAGCAGCACAAAAAATATTTTGAGTAAAAACAGCTGCAGTGACACTACCATCAATTAGTTTTACTAAGGAAAGGTCTAGAGTATTATTTTTCTTTATACCAGATGCGACTGAAGAGTACTCAACACCTTTAACTTCTAGCAAATTAGTACTCATAGAAATAAAATCAGGAAAAATTATATAAACTATTTTACCCAATTCAATTAGGTGCTATTCTATTTTGAATCTTTCAACAAAAGTGCTTAGAAATACTCCTTATCGAGCTTATTAAATATTAACATTATTATTGCACCAATTAGTACCATAATGAGTGCCGGTACTGCAGCTCTCTCATAGAATTGATCTGAACTCAATTCAAAAACTCTAATGGCTAGGGTATCCCATCCAAAAGGTCTTAATAAATAAGTTGCAGGAAGTTCTTTCATCACATCAACTGCAACTAACAATCCACCTGCCAAAATACCTGGGGCCATCATGGGCAAATATACCTCTCTAATAAGTCGAAAACGAGAAGCGCCAAGAAGTTTTGCGCTTTGTTCATATACTGGCTTAATTTGCTCAGTTGAAGCATTAGCCGAATTAAAGGCAATAGCGATAAATCTTGAAACATAAGCAAATAATAATAGTGCAACAGAACCAAAAAGAATATGATTTATTGAAGACCCACCAAAATATATACTTACTATCGAAATATTTTGAATACCATATAAAAGCCCTACTGCCATTACTGATCCAGGCAACGCATAGCCAAGTGTTGAGAATCTTATTAGTATTTGCAAGACTTTACTGTTTGCCTTTCTGCGACTAGGAAGAGCTAAAATAGTTGCAGTTACAACTGTTAGGATTGTCGCACTAATAGTCAATATGCTTGTCGAAGCTAAGTAACCAAGATACCTCTGAGTCCATTCTTCACTATATTTTTCAATACTCCAAATAACTAACTGAAGCATTGGCATTGCAAATGCCAACATAAATATACCAAAGACGAATAAAAATATAGACCAACCTATAAAACCAGTTGCCTTATAAGGTTTGATATTAGAAATATCTGTAGAATAATACTTAGCTTTACCTCGAGCCTTCTTTTCAAAGTAAATTAAAAAAAATGAAACTAAAACTAACAAAGAGGCAAGCTGAGCTGCAACCTCAATTGATCTAAAATCACCCCATGCAGAGTAAATTGCAGTAGTAAATGTTGAATAATTAAATAATGAAACAACACCAAAATCAGCAAGTGTTTCCATTAGCACAACTAAAACTCCCGCAGCTATTGCAGGCCTTGCTAAAGGAACTGAAATACGCCAAAAAACATGCAAAGGTTTGGCTCCAAGCATTTTACCAGCCTCAATCATTTGAATTTTTTGTCGCTTAAATGAAGCTCTTGCCATCATATAAACATATGGATAAAAAACCAATATAAATGTCAATATGATTGCCCAGTGGCCAGATCGAATATCAAACCCAGGAATTCCAGTTGTCTCTCTAAGCCATACTTGAGCATATCCTGAATAATCAAAAACTCCGAGGTAAACAAAAGCCAATACATAAGCTGGAATAGCCATAGGAAGAAAAATAGCCCACTCAAGCCAACTTTGGCCAGGAAAATCAACCATCACAATTAAATATGCAAGCACTGTGCCTAAAATACTGACACCAATCCCTACCCCTAAAAGCAGAATTAGAGTTGAGCTTACAACGTCTGGTAGGAGATTTTGAGCAAAGTGCCCCCATAGCTCAGTACCTGGAAACAACCAAGATGAGCATACAACAATAATTGGAAAGGAAACTATAAGCGCTAATAAGCCAATCAGGAAATTTGAATTATTTAACTTGATATTCATTTGGCTATTTAGTTAGATTACCTACATGGTTATTTATATCCCTCTCGCTGCATTAAAGCAACTGCTTCTGCTTGTTTTTTTCCAGCAACAGAAAGATTCATTTTATCCTGATTAAAATCTCCCCATAAAGTAATCAAATTATCCGCTTTTATTTTTTGACTGGCAGGATACTCTTTATTTAACCCAACATAAATCTTCTGAGCTTCTATAGAGGATAAAAATTCCAATAACTTAAGTGAATTTTCTGGGTTTTTAGAGTACCTTGTAACTCCAGCTCCTGAAATATTCACGTGGGTACCTGTTGAATCTTGATTTGCCCAAAATAACTTAAGGGCAACATTAGGCTCTCTCGTCTGAAGTCGGCCAAAGTAATAACTATTTACGATGCCTACATCGCACTGACCAGCAAGAATTGCACTCATCACATAATTGTCTTCTGCATGCGGAGTTGCTGCTAGATTTCTTACCCAACCCTTTACAACTTCAGAAGTATTTTCAACACCATCATGATGAATCAATGAAGCTACTAATGATTTTGAATACACTTTTTTGCTAGTTCTTAGACAAAGCCTTCCCTTCCATTTACTATTTGCTAAATCTTGATAAGTAGATAACTCCTCTGGATTAACTCTATCTGTACTATAGATAATTGTCCTTGCTCGAACTGATAGACCAGTCCATAAGCCCTCAGGATCTCTAAGATGAGATGGAATATTATTAACCAATACCTCACTCTCTACGGGCTGGAATAAATTTTGTGAAGCAGCATACCAAAGATTTCCTGCATCAACTGTCATAAAAATATCCGCTTTAGTTCTTTTTCCCTCTAATTTTATACGCTCGATTAAAGCACCGCCTTTACCAGTAAGATACCTAACTTCAATTCCAGTTTTATTCGTAAAAGCATCAAATAGTGGCTTAATTAAATTCTCTTGCCTTGTACTATAAACTGTAAGAGGCTCATCCGATGCTGCTAAAACAGCTGTTGAAAAAGACGTTGATAGAATAGCTATTATTAGTATTGAAAGTATTGATACTTTTTTGTTCACTTGATACTCCATAAGATTAAGTTAAACTTTATTTCTTTAACTAGTAAAGACAGATTAAGACCCTATAATTAAATTTTTTAAATTGTGAGCTTTTTCAGATTGTCCTTTAAGGCCAAATTCAATATCTTGGTTTTTTTCAGAGACTATACAACTCTGCCCAAGATTATCCCATATTGCAAGGATTGCGCCAAAGTTACAGTCGTAATGTTTTGGATCAATTGAGTGATGTAATTGGTGTTGGGCAGGCGAAACTAAAATCTTTTCAAGCCAATTCCAATAACTAATATTCACATGGGAATGTCTCAAATTTGAGCCCAATGAATGAAATATAACAACAAACATACTTGAACCAAAAATTTCAATTAGTGATACGCTTTCTGCAAAAAAGAAAAAGCAAACCCCTAAGGATAGAGAATGAACTATTACAGCTCTGAGACTAAAAAGGACCGCCTCAATTGGGTGGGTCCTTAAAACTGTTAAAGGTGTTAAATTAGTTGCAGAATGATGCGCCCTATGAAATCGCCATAGTAGAGGAATTCGGTGCATTAGACGATGCAATAAGTATCGTGAAAAATCATCAAGAATGAAAAGGGCAGTGGTAAATATAAGCATTACCATCCATACAGGAAGTGATGCTGAGGGTCTTGAAAAAAACAGATGCATATTTTCAAATACAAATAAGGTTAGTGCAAGCTGACCAACTAAAATTGGCGCTAAAAGTTTTATAAAAAATTGATTTATTATCATTAATTTATAGTCAGCCATAGCTGACTTAGACAACCATATATTTGAATTAAAAAAACCACTAACAATATTTGTCAGTGGTTTTTTTTGAACCATCCTAAGCCAGATAATAGCTATGAAAGCAGCGCTTATTAAATATCCTATAAATAAGCGCTTTTCTGGGTTAAGAAAATTTGCAAAAAAATCAGTCATTCTCCGCGCTTGATTTTGCGCCAAGAGAATCAACTAATGCAGACAAACCTGCAGTTTGATCATTAGACCTTGCTACTACTCCAAACTCATCAACCATTAGGTTTTGAACTTTAAGCATATGGACCATGTAGCCACCCCATGTCTCTGCATCACTCTGAATATACTCACCATTTGAGTCGATTCCAGTAACTTGTGTATTACCTAAAAGAAGAGGACTGTGCCCAATTAAGCGATTAAGCTTAACTGAAGTTGCACCCATATCTTTTCCACCAACTTGAAGTGCTAGAGCAAAGCCTTTAAGCTCACCCCAATGCTTTGAATAGTTGCGCCATTCTTTGGATACATCACCACCAGATTCGAGAATCGCTTCAATTTTCATCATGTCTTTATAAGTTGAACCTGCATACTTAAATACTGACTCAGCAATCACTTTTTCCCAGTTAGTCTTAACCACCTGAGCGTAAGCTTTAAGTTGATCACGTTGAGCTTCAGAAAGAGCGTTAGCATCAGCAGCTGTTATCATGTCTCTTCCGTCCATGTAGGCGCCAACGATGTCATGAAGGTAAGTTGTCTTGCCACCTTTATCATATGAAGATGCATAGTAAGCATGGCCAAAAGCAAACTCTTTATACAAATCTACCTTGCCATCATAATTATAATCTGCTACAGCAGCATCTTTCTGTTTAGCAATATTGTAAACATCTTGTGCTGATAAAGTCAAAGTGTGTGACGGAGCACCAAAATAACCAAATGCCTCATCCCAAACATGCTCCTTACCAGTGTATGCAGCACCATCTTTATATGGCTTATTATTTGGTTTATTATCTGCTTCAAGCTTTTCATCAAGATAATTATCTACTGCCTGGTTATACATGACAGCACCCATTAAGAATTTTGATACTAATTGAGTATAGTCATATGCATGAGCAGCATCATAGCCACCCTCAACTTCTGCAGCTTTTTCAAACATAAATGCAGCTACTTCAGGACCAGTCATATTTCCAGGCCATCCAGGAATTAAACCTTTATAAGTTTTTCCACTAAGGTTTTTATTAGAAAGCTCTCCAATAGTAGATTGCATAATAACAAAATCACCTTTTGTTGCTGGAGCAATAATTGCTCGATTAGCATCATCACCAGAGTAATAGCTTTGCATTGCACTCATATCACCTTTAGAAATTAATTTCTTAAGTGAACTTTCAAGAGCGTGTCTAGCCATCTGACCTTTGTATGAAACAGATGAAGTGGCACTTCCAGAGTAATCTTTCAGTGTAATTGGAAAATCAGCATAGACATTTGACCTAGCAAATGCAGATGATGAAATCAAAATTGCTGACGTTAGAACGACAGTCAAGGGAACCGCTTTGGCGGTAAATCGCTTATTAAACATTGCTTATTCCTTAAAAAAAGTTAAAGTAAAAGTGTTTCTATTTGCAAATGATAATCAATATCATTTGCGTATGATACCTATTATTATTAAATAATCAACTTCTTTTTGGTAATAGTACCAACAATATCTGCAAAAGATTTTGCTTCGTCATCATCATGCGTAACAAGGATAGAAGTTACTCCAGAATTTTTAAGAATCTCCCTAACTTCTTTTACCAATGGGTCGCGATGTGATTTATCTAGACTAGAAAAAGGCTCATCCAATAATAGAAGCTTTGGTGACGTTGCAAGTGACCTAGCAAGTGAAACTCTTTGCTGTTCACCTCCAGATAATTGGTGTGGATATTTTTTTTCAATACCCTGCAACCCAATTAGTTCTAAAAGTTCATCGACACTTTCAATCTTTTCTTGTTTTGATAGATAATCAATTCCAAAAGTAACATTCTGAAAAACTGTCATATGAGGGAATAAAGTATAGTCCTGAAAAACCATTCCCATCTCTCTTAATTCAGGCTTTACTGAGTGATGACCATCAAAACTTAAATCATTTCCATCTAAAGAAACACTACCATCTAATGCATCTTCAAGACCTGCAATAAATCTTAGAGCTGAGCTTTTACCACTCCCACTTTCACCTAATAAAGCGAAAATATCGCCACTTTTAAGATCAAGATTAAACCCATCTAAAACTTGATTCTCATCAAATGAGATTGATAAGTTTCTTACATTTAGCACTTTGTAAACCTAAATAATAATGATTCGCATTATTATATAAGAGTAATCTCTTAAATGTTGAATAATAGACCGAAGTGCTATTGAATTATTGGTAATTCTTCTGCAGCTCTTATGCTTAGCCACTCAGGGCCATCATCAGTTATAACAATATTTTCTTCATGAACCATTTCTTTTCCAGGCAAAAATTCCATTCCTGGCTCTAAAGTCAAAACAACTCCTGGCTCTAGAACAGTATTATCGCTTGCAGTATTAGAAGGCCACTCAGTTAATTGCATTCCTAAACCATGTCCAAGCCTTCCAACTGTACTTCCAAGAGCCCCTCCTTTTTGCAGAACATCATTCATTGCATTAAAAATATCAGAAGTTGTATTACCTACTTGAGCAGCTTTAAAACCTGCTTCCGTAGCATCAAAAGCAACCCTATAAGCGCTTTTTGATTCCTCACTTATATGTCCAAAAGCATAGTTCCTATCAAAATCACAGTAATAACTATCAAATACAGATCCAGTATCAATAATAAAAAGATCTCCCTCTTCGATTAATTTATCAGTTGGGCCCATAATAATAGAGCCGTAACCATCTTTTCCTGAACCCGACACAATGTAGGGAGAGTCATCAACTCCTAGAGATAGAAGATGCTGTTTAAAGCGTCGACAATTCTCTTGCTCACTATCACCAGCACTTAGAAAACCCTCTAAATCTATGAATCCTTGAGAAGTAATTTGACAGATATGTCTTATCTTTGCAATTTCAGAAGGTGACTTTACAAACCTTACCTTTCTTAAAATTTTATTAGCGTCTTTTATTTCTATACCAACTAAAGATTTAATTAAATATTCATAGTCATCTAATGGCATCCTCAAAGTACTTTCAAGAGTTTTTGGAACTCCTAAACATTTATGTTTTGACATTAAAGACTTAATGGTTTGAAGTAATAAACTAATACCATCATCTTCTGGATTAGGAGAAGTCCAAGTCTGGATATCATCAATCCATGTTCCCCTCATTCCTGACTCACCTATAGTTGGGATGATAGCTTTAGGTTTTCCGTTTCCAGGAATCAAAACATACCAAGGTCTTGTTGGGCTTTGAAAAAATTGTGATTTGAAACCTGTGTAATATTCTATATCCACTTGTGTAGTTAATAAAATCGCATCCATCTTAGACTCAAACATATGCTTTTGAATATTATTAAGCCTATTTTCGTATTCAGATACTTCAAAACCTCTTTTTGGAATAGACATATTTTTACTCCTAACCTCTTAAATAACTGCTAAAACTTCTTCTGAGGACTTTCCAACTAATTTTTCATACATTTCTTCGTCAGTATCACCCTCTGTTCCAAAAAATAAAATCTTTGAATTCTCATTAATCATAAGTTTTTCTCTAAGTTCCTTACTATTAGAGGCTATAAGAAATCCAGCCAGACCTGTAACTGCAGATTCTCCAGCGACTATAGGAACATCTCTATTTGATAAAAGCTTCATTGCTTCAGGGATTGAGTTATCAGTAATAGTCATAAAATGTGAAACATAACTCTCAAGAATAGCCCATGCTAATACTGATACTTCACCACATGCAAGCCCAGCCATTATTGTATCTAATTCACCATGAACTGCTGTAGGTTTTCCATTCTTAGCGCTCTGAAATAAACAATCTGCATTTACTGGTTCAACAACAACGAATTTAGGTGGATTCTCTAGACTTTCAACTAAAAAAGAAACAACTGCGGCTGGAAATCCACCCACACCGCCCTGAAGGAACACGTGGGTTGGGACTGTATCCATTTGCTTTAATGCCTCATCCACCATAACTGTATAACCCTGCATAACATCTTTTGGAATATCAGTATAGCCCTCATATGAAGTATCAGAGACAACGGTATAGCTATTCTTTTCAGCAACTTCAGCAGCTAAGCGAACTGAATCATCATAATTACCTTTTATTCGATTAACGTCTGCACCATATTTTGCAATTGCCTTCTCTCTAGCAACACTCACATTTCGGTGAATATAAATTTCACAATTACAGCCAAACTTTTGTGCTCCCCAGGCAACTGATCTCCCATGATTGCCATCTGTTGCACAGCAAACAGTAATTTTTGAAGTAAAGTCTCTATGTATTCCTGCTATTAGATCTGAAGAGTTAGCATCAATCCCATTCTCCTTTAACTTTTGAATCAAGAGATTTGCTACTGCATAAGCTCCTCCAAGAGCTTTAAAGCTTTTAAGAGTAAAACGAGGATTTTCATCTTTATAAACAATCAATTCAACCCCAGTATCTTTGGCCATATCAGAAAAATTATGAAGAGGAGTAGGTTTGTATCCATCCCATGAAGTAATTTCATTATTAGCCAATTTAAAGGCCGCTAAACTCAAAATATCTTGATGCTTGTATTCAGAACCAACTTGAATTCGATTATTTTCGAAATGCGAGAAAACTTCAGAAAAATTGCTGTAATTATTTGTCATATTCAAAGTTATTTAATTTTACTATTCAGAGCTACTTTTTACCCCAGAACTATTGCCTTGTGTCAACTGTCTTCTTTCAATAGTGATAGAGGCGATTGCCACCAAAATTACACCCAATGATTGAGTCATAGTTATTGCATCAGCATAGGCTATAAAACCAAAAATTAATACCAATAAAGGCTCAGTATATCCAATATTAGCTGTTCTTACCGGACCATAACGACGCACAGAAATATGATAAAACATCATCCCAGTAGCAAAGAAAGTTCCAGAAACTAAAGAAAGAATAATACCTTCACCACTTGGATAGTAAAAACCAATTTCATCAATAAATAAGTATAAAAATGTAAGAGCTGGAATAAGAGTAGTATATTTGACAATCTCCCAATTCTTTAAACTACCTACCCTTGGAGTCAAAATAAGAATTAATGAATAGCTTAATGCAGATAGTAAGGCCAGAATAATACCAATTACCATTGTATAAAATCCTTCTGAACTTTGAGATATTGCTGCGATTCCTAATGTTGCAACTATAAACATTAATATTGTTATCAAATCAAGTTGTCTGCGTTTTCGTAAGGAAATTATTAAATAAGTAAGCAAAGGATAGGTAAATAAAATTACACTAGCAAGTCCTACTGACATATATTTCACAGCTTCAACATATAGCCAAGACTGGATACCAAATAAAAAAGAAAGCACAATAAGCCAGGAGGTAAGTTGGTGGTGTTTAATTTTTTTATAAGAGAATAAACTTTTAGTTACTATTAATGAAGTACAAAAAGTTGTTCCAAAACGAATAAATAAGAATAAAAATATACTAATTTCAAAAGTATAGATCAAGGGGATCATACTTACATTTAAAGCATAGAAAAAAGATGATAGCAGTGCAAATCGAATTACAAACATTTTGATTGTAAATAACAGATATTAATCAAATTTTATTTTATAAGATTAAATTGAGTTAAATTTACCTCATTTCAATTCAAATTTAGTATTTTTTTTTCCAAATTTTCAGTACTTTAGGATATCATTGCCGCTTCATTTAATTTTAGGAGAGAAAATGAATTTTGATGCAAATTTGATAGCGCCTTCATTGGGTGTTTTAGGACTGTTGATAGTGGTTTTTATTTATCAGTGGATAAAAAAACAACCTGGTGGGAGTGGAGATGTTCAAAAGATTGGTGAACAGATTCATATTGGTGCAATTGTATTCATGAAACGTGAATATCAAATGCTCAGTATGTTTGCATTAGTTTTACTTGTTTTAGTCTACTTTTTTCTTGGTTGGGAAAGTGCTTTATGCTTCTTAATTGGTGCAGTTACATCTGCTACTGCTGGCTATATAGGAATGGAAACTGCAACTATTGCCAACGTTAGAACAACCCAAGCCGCTCATAAAGAAGGAAGTGCAGCTGCTCTTACTGTTGCCTTCTTTGGTGGTTCAGTTATGGGACTCTCAGTTGCAGCACTTGGGCTTCTTGGCTTAGGTGGACTTTACTACTTTTTTGGTGCAACACATTCTGAAGCGCTTCATGGTTTTGCCATGGGTGGTTCAGTAGTTGCTTTATTTTCTCGTGTTGGTGGTGGTATTTTTACTAAAAGCGCTGATGTTGGTGCTGACTTAGTAGGTAAATTAGAAGCTGGTATTCCTGAAGATGATCCTCGCAATCCTGCAGTTATTGCTGACAATGTTGGAGATAATGTTGGAGATATTGCTGGAATGGGTTCAGATATTTTTGAGTCCTATTGTGGTTCAATGATTGCAACAATTGCAATTGCTTCTACACTATCAGTTGTGGCATTAGATATGCTTGGTGGTAATAGAAGTGAGTTAATGTTTCTCCCTCTTGCACTTGCATCTCTCGGTCTTATTTGCTCTATCATTGGTATTATTGTTGTGAAAATGTCATCAAATAAGTCACCAGAATCTGCTCTTCGAATGGGTACCATTGGTTCGGCACTTTTATTTATTATTACCTCTTATTTCCTTATCGATTTCTTAGATGTTGCAAATTCCATTTGGGCTGCAGTTCTAATGGGAAGCATTGGTGGAATTATTATTGGACTTGTAACTGAGTATTACACTGCAGGAAAACCAATTAGAGATATTGCAGAATCAGGTAAAACAGGTGCAGCCACAGTAATGATCAAAGGCTTAGCAATTGGTATGCAGTCAGTGGTTGTACCAATCCTTATGATTTGTTTAATCATTTATGTTTCAAACTTATATGTTGGATTATATGGTGTTGGTATTGCTGCTATTGGAATGTTAGCTACTGTAGGTATGACTATGGCAATTGATGCCTATGGTCCAATTGCAGATAATGCTGGTGGTATAGCTGAAATGGCTGGTCTTGGAGAAGATACCCGTAAAATCACGGACTCGCTTGATGAACTTGGTAACACGACAGCTGCTATTGGTAAGGGATTTGCCATTGGTGCAGCTGCTCTTGCAGCTCTTGCAATCATTACAGCATATACTGAAACAGTAAGTGCAAACTCTGATGATTTCATACTCAAGCTAAATAGTGCTGAAGTTTTAATTGGTCTTCTTATTGGTGGAACAATTCCATTCTTAATTGCATCTCTTACAATGACAGCTGTTGGTGATGCTGCGTTTGAAATGATTGAGGAAGTTAGAAGACAGTTTAAAGAAATTAAAGGACTATTAGAAGGTAAAGCTGAGCCTGATACTGCTAAATGTGTTGATATTGCAACAACTGCAGCACTTAAAAAGATGGTTCTTCCAGGAGTTATAGCTGTAGCAGCTCCTGTTTTAGTAGGTTTTTTGATAAGTCCTGAGGCACTTGGTGGAATGTTAGCTGGTGCCCTTCTAGGCTGTGTTCTAATGGCTCTTATGATGGCAAACGCTGGTGGAGCATGGGATAATGCTAAAAAGCATGTAGAAAAGGGCAACTTTGGTGGTAAGGGAACTGACGTTCATACTGCAACTGTTGTTGGTGATACTGTTGGTGATCCCTTTAAGGATACATCTGGCCCATCAATGAATATTCTTATTAATGTTATGGCGATTGTCAGCTTAGTTATAGCGCCTTTATTATAAAAATAACTAATTCAACCCTACCCTTCTAGTGGGGTTGAAGTTTCCAATTAATTTCGCCAAAAAGCTCTATGAAATAGAGCAATAATTGTTAATACCTCTAATCTTCCAATGAGCATAGAAAAGCTCAAAATCCACTTCGCAGTATCACTCAAGGCTCCATAACTTTGAGAAACATCTCCTAGTCCTGGCCCAAGGTTATTCATAGTTGCTGCAGTAGCAGAATAGGCTGTTACCTGATTTAACCCTGCGAACATTAATAGCATTAAAATAATAAAAAATGAAATAGCATAAAGTGAAAAGAATCCAAGTACAGAAATAAGCGCTTTTTCATTGAGACTTGCTTTATTTAATTTGACACTGACCTGAGCATTTGGTCTAATAAATCTATTAATTTCTTTCATACCTAGTCTAAACATAACTAGTATTCGAACTACTTTTATTCCACCACCTGTTGAGCCAACACAAGCGCCTATAAAGCTAACCATAATAAGAAAAACCGGAATTGCAGCAGGCCAGTTACTATAATTTTGTGATGAAAATCCTGTTGTAGTTGCTATTGATATTGTTTGAAATATTCCATACCTCATTGTCTCACCAACACTAGTATATTCTGAGTTTAAACTGAGTGCTAAAAGTACTATGACTGAAGAGCTAACTAATACCATTGAGTATGTTTTAAATTCAGAGTCTTTAATATAGTCGACTAATGAACGATTATTCCAAGCCACAAAGTGCAAAGAAAAGTTAATTCCTGCCAAAAACATAAAGAAAATTGCAATCATTTCCACTGACACTGAATTGAAATAGCCAATTGAAGCGTCATGTGTTGAAAAGCCTCCAATAGCAACAGTTGAAAAACTATGACTAATGGCATCAAAAATCGACATACCAGCTAAAAAATAACCTAAAGCACATAGAATTGTTAATGAAACATATATCTTCCATAAGGCAATTGCAGTATTTCTAAGTTTTGGAGTAAGCCTATCCTTAGCAATACCACTTGATTCAGCATGATAAAGCTCCATACCTCCAACCCCTAAAAGAGGAAGAACAGCTACTGCTAGAACAATAATCCCCATCCCACCAAGCCATTGCAGTTGCTGACGATAAAAAAGGATACTCTTAGGAAGATCGTCTAACTGAGTTAAAACTGTTGCCCCAGTTGTTGTAAGACCAGACATTGATTCGAAAAAGGCATCAGAAAATGAAAGGTTAGTAATTGAATCAGTAATTAATAAAGGAAAAGTACCAAATAATGATAATACTATCCAAAAACAGACAACTATTAAAACGCCCTCCCGAATTCGAAAATCTTTTTTCACTTTTCGAAAAGGCCACCATAAGGTCAAACCACCAATAATTGTTAGAAAAAAAGCAATTACAAAAGAAAGGTATTCACCTTCAGCATATATAAAATCGACAATTATAGGGGGTAATTGGGCTAGACTAAAAATCATAAGCAAGAGGCCTATGGTCTTTGCAACTATACTTAACTGCATTTAATATCTACCATTTTATTTTTTGATTTATAAAAGCTGTTATTCATTCTCAAGGAATAAAGCTTCAACTTCATGAATTTTCTGAACATCCATAAGTACCATCAATACATGATCACCTTGCTCTATTATGAGCTTTTTAGAGCCCATTAATAACTCATTATCTCTAACAATAGCTCCAATCACAACACCCTCAGGAAGTGGTAAATCCTTAATTTTCATACCAACAACTTCAGATGTTTTTTCATCGCCATGCACAACAATTTCAATTGCCTCAGCTTTTCCATGCTGAAGAGAATGCACTTTCATGCAATCACCCTTTCTAATATGAGACAAAATACCGCTCACTGTTATTTGGTCAGGTGAAACAATAATATCAACATCTCCACTCTGTTCTGCCAACGAAGAATAAACGTCCCTCTTTACAAGAGCAATAGTTTTATGAGCCCCTAAGCGTTTAGCCAAAATTGAGACAATAACGTTAACCTCATCTGAATCAGTTAAAGCTAAAAATAAATCAGTATTTTCAATACCTTCCTCTTTAAGCAAGTCCTCATCAGAGGCGCTCCCTTGAAGAACTAATGTATTATCTAATTGCTCAGCTAATGATTTTGCTCTCTCCTCATTAAGCTCCACAATTCGAATATTATGAGTATCTTCAAGAAGTGTTGCAACATTAAGCCCAATACTTCCTCCCCCTGCAATAAATATTTTTTCATATGTATTTTCAGCTCGTCTAAATTCTTTCAAAGCTCTTGAAATATGATTTTTTTTAGCCAGAAAATAAACTTGGTCACCCTCTCTTATAACCGTATCACTCAAAGCAGGAATAGCTTTTCCATTTCGATATAGACTTACAATTCGCATTTTTACGTCTGGCATATGCTCATGAAGTTCTTTAATGGGTCTGTTAACAATGGGTGTTCCAACATATGCACGGGTCTCTACTAGCTGGACAAGGCCATTTTCAAAGTCAAATACTTGAGATGCACCAGGCTCTTCCACAATTCCTTTTATATAGTCAGTTATTAAAATCTCAGGTGTAATTAAGAAATCAATTGGTAAAGCATCATTACTAAATATTTCAGGTCTTAGCAAATACTCTTTCGTTCTTATACGTGCAATTTTTTTCTCTACATTGTACAAAGTATGAGCCATTCTGCATGCAACCATATTCCTCTCATCAGAGCCCATCACAGCAATAACCATATCCATAGATTTGATTCCAGCCTTTTCTAAGACACTCGGATATGCCCCATAACCCATAACAGTTTTAATATCAAGATGTCTCTGAAGTGGAGAGAGCTTGTCTTCTTTTTGATCTACAATGGTAATATCATTATCATTATCTGAGCAAAGATACTTTGCTAGTGTTGAGCCTACCTGGCCAGCACCTAAGATTAAAATTTTCATTTCTTATCAATCCCTAAGTCTTTTAGTTTTCTATAGAGTGTAGTTCTCTCTAGACCTGCAATTTCTGCAACTATGGCAATGTTGTTATCATTAACCTTAAGATGATGGAGTAAGTATTGACTTTCAAAGATATTGCGAGCTTCTTTAAGCTTAAGAGAGTAATCGATACCACTCACTTGTTGTGTAGATTCTTCAGAACCTTGATCAGTCATTATATTTCTTAAAATTGGTAAAAAATCATGAAGGGGTTTCTTTAAAAAATCAGTAGCACCTAGCTTCATTGCCTTAACAATATCACTAGGTTCAGCATGCCCTGACATCATTACCACTGGCGTATCAAAACCTTCTGAATGCCATTCTGAGAGAAGTGAAATACCATCTTGACCAGGCATCCAAACATCCATTAAAATCAAATCAAAAGAGTTTGTGTTAACAATAGTTTTTGCTTCAGCAGCACTTCTTGCAAGAACAGTCGAATAATTAACATCTTCTAAAATATCCTTAATAATCTCTGTATTATCTTTTTCATCATCAATAATAAGTATTCTGCCTAAAATAGCTTCTTCATTCATTTTTTTATCCCCTTTACAGGTTTAATTATACTGAATTCAATTGTTATTCTTGCTCCTTGAGGCTCAACATTACTTGCAAATATTTGACCTTCATGTTGCTCAATAATATTTTGAACAATTGCCAAGCCTAACCCACCACTTTTTTCTTTGGTTGTAATATAAGGCTCAAAAATTTGGTCAATAATATCCTCTGGGAAGCCACTTCCATCATCAATCATAGTAAAACGAACTAAGCCTTCATCTTTTTTGAATCTTGATTTAATTTTAATATTTAAAATACCATCATCTTTCTTAGCTTCAATTGAATTTTTAATCAAATTAATTATAACCCTAGAAACCGCATCTTTATCTATCTGTAATTCTGGCAAGTCACCACTCAAATCAAGATCAATTCTTAAATTTTCATTATTATCATAAAGAGCAACAGATTTATTAATCAAAGCATTTAGTGAGGTAGAAACTTTCACAATTTCAGGTGTATTAGCATAGTTTGCAAAGGCGCTTACCATTGAATCCATAGAGGCAACTTGATCAATAATAGTTTGTGTTGTTTTATTAATAATTGCAGAATCTTTAGTATCTAATTTATCTAAAAAAAGGTTGCGTAACCTTTGCGCAGATAGCAATATTGGAGTTAGTGGATTTTTAATTTCATGTGCCATTCGAACTGCAACCTCACCCCATGCAGCTTTTTTCTGGGCGCGATTTAATTTTGAAATATCATTTATTATAATAACGTATCCAAGTGATTTATTTTCAATATCAAGAACAGCTCCCTGGCAATATATAAGTCGATATCGATCTTTTAATGTCAGTTCAACTTCTCCATTCCATTCAGGTAAATCATCACCTATCTTTTTCTCAATAAATGAAAAAAGAGGCTCTAAATTTGGGTAATCTTTGATTATGGCATCATAGGATTTTGAAATAAAAATTGTCTCATCTTTAATTTGAAGCATTTTCCCAATTACAGGATTTATGAGTTGTATTTTTTTATATTGGTTTAAAGCAATAACTCCAAAAGAATATTTTAAAATTGTCTCAAGATACAAATTATGGGTATCAAGCCCTTCTCTAGACATTTTGATTCTGCTACTCATTTCATTAAAATGTTCTATCAAGTCATTCATATCAGTATTTTTTGGGCTCTGCTCAATTTGCACATCATAATTACCTGAAGAAATTTCTCTAGTTGCTATTGATAAATTATGCATTGGTCTCATTAATTGATCTATCATTCTAAGAACAATTAATAATGCGCTTAAAACGGCTAATAAAATTGTTGATGAAAAGTCAATCATAAATCGAGTTTTAATAATAGATGAATTAAGTGTTAATTCTGCATCCTTAGCCGCATCTCTAAAACGTGTCATTCTGGAGGTCAAACTATCAATACTAAAATCTGAAGAGTAATGTGCAATTAATGAAAATTCATTTGTCGAAGCAGTAATTCCATCTTTCAAGCAAACTAAATCACTTTTGCTACTTGCAACGAGATTCATATTGCTGTCATAAAGCTTTAGCTCACAAGCCCATGAATCTTGGACTAAAAGATTTAAAACTGTTTGCATTTCTTCAGCTGATTTACTAGGAGCGTCAAAGTAATTTACAAGCTTTCCAATATTTCGTGTTCTGTCATCATAATATTTAATTGCAACATTACTTGTATTGCGATAAAGCTCATCAACTTCTCCACCAACTTTAAGATTAAACTCATCAAATTTACTCTCAGCAATTTGGAGATTATCTCTTATTGAGCCAAAAGAAAAAAGATAAAAAGATAGAACAGGAACTAATACCAAGACTGGAACAATCTTTATAAATGACCAAGTAAACTTTGAACCAATAACACCTTCTTGAGTATTCATCTTCAGCTTCTTCATTGAAAGCACAATGTAGTAAATAGCGACTAAACTCATTACCACATTGAAAATAACCAGGACAAGATACCACTTCTCTATCAATTCAGCATTCAGGCCAAGATAGAACATGCCAGAAAATGAGATTAAGAAAATGCTAATCCAAAAAAGTGCACGGGGAGCTTCTTTGATTGAAAAAGCTTGATTTAGCAACATAAAATTTTGTTGACAATCTATTAAAGTACCTTAATTATCTCATAAATGCATTAGTTGTTGATAAAATGCAACAATTAGATTTTTTTATTGCCCTTGATAAGTACTAGCCAACAATTAGAGAATTATCTCAAAGTCATTAAAGATGAATCAAAATTGGCAATTGATACTGAATTCAAAAGAATAGATACTTACTATCCAGAACTTTGTCTTATCCAAATAGCAACTTCAAATTCTATAGAATGTATTGATATCCTTGCTATTAAAGATTTGGAGCCACTATTTAAAAAACTTTACAACGAAAAGACTTCATGGATTGTGCATTCTGCCAGACAAGATATTGAAGCTCTTTTTTGCTTATCAGAAAGAATACCAATTTCAGTTTTTGATACTCAAATTGCTGCTTCCCTATTAAATTTTCCCATACAAATTTCCTATCAATCACTTACTGAATCAATACAAAATATATATTTAGAAAAAAAACATACTCGGTTTGACTGGACGATTCGTCCTCTTCCTATAGACGTTTTAAAATATGCTTTAGACGATGTTAGATATTTATTTAAAAATTATGAGTTCCTTAAAAATGAGTTAATTAATAGCAACAAATTAGAATGGATGGAAGAAGAGGTGGATTTCCTTCTCCATCAAAGCTTGTATGAGCCAAATTTCATGCAAATTATTAAAAAAACAAAAGGGATTACAAAAATCAACTATAGCTTTCAAAAAGATGCCGTTAATTTAATCCTTTGGCGAGAAAGTATCGCACAACAAAAAAACAAACCTCGAAAGTGGATAATGTCTGATGATGATTTAATTGACTATGTTTGTGGAAAAAAATTATTGTCATTAAAGTCTAAAAAACTTTTAGATGAATTTTCTAAAAATATAGAATTTGAGATAGATACTGTGAGTAATTTAATAGCCAATAAGCCTTTAAACTTAGATGAAAAAAATAAAAAGAAGAAATTACAGGAACAGATAAAAAATTTGTCTACTCAACACAATATTGCTCCTGAGCTTATTTGTTCTTCTAA
The DNA here is from genome assembly GCF_003326015.1 of Candidatus Thioglobus sp. NP1. Taxonomy (NCBI): domain Bacteria; kingdom Pseudomonadati; phylum Pseudomonadota; class Gammaproteobacteria; family Pseudothioglobaceae (SeqCode); genus Candidatus Thioglobus; species Candidatus Thioglobus sp. NP1. The sequence goes on along the minus strand of NZ_CP023860.1, from coordinate 805,110 downwards.
ATCTCTTGTAAAATTTATAAGGGGTGATTTATCAGTTTCTATAAATAGAGGCTGGAGAAAAAAGATTTCACAGAATTTAAATTAAATTAAAAAAAAATATTATTAAAAACAATACTTTCAATATTATTTCTGGAAAACTCAAGGGAAGAAAATTTCAGTTTCCTGATGAAACTGGACTCCGTCCTACTTCAGGCAAGATTAGAGAAACACTTTTTAATTGGCTTCAATTTGATATAGCTAATAAAATAATTTTAGATCCATTTGCTGGTAGCGGCGCACTTGGTATTGAGGCAATATCTAGAGGGGCTAAAAAAGTTTTATTAGTTGAAAAAAGTCTAAAAGTATTTAAAAAACTTAAATCTAACTTAGAAATATTAAATAATTCAGAATATAAACTGCTTAATCAGGATTCCCTAACTTATCTTAATAATAAAAATGTAACGCCTTTTGATTTAATTTTTTTAGACCCACCCTTTGAAAATGATTTAATACCTCAGATTCTCAAAATGCTATCAAAAAATAATTTTTTAGCTAATAATACTAAACTTTATATTGAATCTGAATACAAAATAACGAGTGAAATCCTAAATCAATATATTAAATATCAATGTACAATTACTAAACAAAAAAAATCAGGCAATGTTCATTATTGTTTGATAAGCTTTAATACCTTATGAAAAAAATTGCAATCTATCCTGGCTCATTTGATCCAATAACTAATGGGCACTTAGACTTAATAAAAAGAGCATCAAAGCTCTTTGATGAGGTAATTATTGCTATAACGCAGAATGCCAATAAATCAAGTTTTTTATCTATTGATCAAAGAGTTGATGCTGTAAACAAATCAATAACGGCACTAGACAATACTCGAGTATTAAGTTTTGACTCTTTACTAGTAGACTTTGCATCAGAGCATAATGCACAAATCATCATTCGTGGTTTGAGGGCAGTTTCTGACTTTGAGTACGAGTTTCAATTAAGTGGAATGAACAAACGTCTTAATCCTGGGATTGAAACTTTATTTATGACTCCTTCCGAAGAATTTGCCAATATCTCTTCATCTTTAGTTCGTGAAATTTATACATTAGGTGGAGATATATCTGCCTTTGTCCCAGACTCAGTCAAGATAATACTTCATAAGACACCTTTAAAATAATTCCATAAATGCCTTGAAATAAGATTTTATATCCCTAAATAGGGGTTATATCAAATACAAGGAGTAAATAAAATGTCAAAAATTATTGGAATTGACTTAGGAACAACTAACTCATGTGTTGCCGTTATGGACGGTGGTGTTGCTAAGATTATTGAAAATTCAGAAGGGAACCGTACAACTCCTTCTATTATTGCATATCCAAAAGATTCAGATGAAATCTTAGTAGGTCAACCTGCAAAAAGACAGGCTGTGACAAATCCTGAGAATACACTCTATGCAATTAAAAGATTGATTGGACGTCGCTTTGAGGAAGAGGCAGTGCAAAAAGATATCGATCTTGTTCCATATAAAATTATAAAAGCTAAAAATGGTGATGCTTGGGTTGAGGTTAATAAGAAAAAAATGGCTGCACCTGAAATTTCTGCAAGAGTAATTCAAAAAATGAAACAAACCGCAGAAGATTATCTTGGAACTGAAGTTACAGAGGCAGTTATTACTGTTCCTGCATACTTTAACGACTCTCAACGTCAAGCTACTAAAGATGCTGGAAAGATAGCCGGCTTAAATGTTAAGAGAATTATTAACGAGCCTACTGCAGCTGCCCTAGCTTATGGTGTAGATAAAACAGTTGGTGACAAAAAGGTTGCAGTATATGACTTAGGTGGTGGAACATTCGATGTCTCCATTATTGAAATGGAAGATATTGATGGTGAAAAACATTTTGAAGTTCTTTCTACAAATGGAGACACATTTTTAGGAGGTGAAGATTTTGATCAGCGAATAATCAATCATTTAGTCGAAGAGTTTAAAAAAGAACAGGGTTTTGATCTTACTAAAGATGCTATGGCTCTTCAGAGATTAAAAGAAGCTGCTGAAAAAGCGAAGATAGAACTATCTTCATCTGAGCAAACCGAAGTGAGCTTGCCATATATTACCGCAGATGCTGCAGGTCCAAAACATCTTAATATTAAAATTACTAGATCAAAACTTGAGTCTTTAGTTGCTGACCTTCTAAAACGCTCTATTGACCCATGTAAAACTGCGCTTAAAGATGCAGGTTTATCAAGTGGAGATGTAGATGAAGTTATCCTCGTTGGAGGACAAACTAGAATGCCTAAGGTTCAAGAAATGGTTAAAGATTTCTTTGGTAAAGAACCTAAAAGAGATTTAAATCCAGATGAGGCAGTTGCAATGGGTGCTGCTATTCAGGCTGGTGTCTTGGGTGGTGATGTAAAGGATGTTCTTCTTCTTGATGTAACTCCTCTCTCTCTTGGTATTGAAACTATGGGCGGTGTAATGACTAAATTGATTGAGAAAAATACAACTATTCCAACAAATCAGTCTCAAGTTTTCTCTACTGCTGCAGATAATCAATCAGCGGTTACAGTTCATGTCCTTCAGGGTGAGCGAGAGATTGCAAGTGCTAATAAATCTCTAGGTCAATTTAATCTCGAGGGTATCGCTCCAGCACCAAAAGGTCAACCACAAATCGAAGTAACTCTTGACCTTGACTCAGACGGTATTTTAAATGTTTCAGCAAAAGATAAGAATACTGGTAAAGAACAATCAATAACAATTAAATCTTCTAGTGGTCTTTCAGATGAAGAGGTTGATAAAATGATTAAAGATGCTGAGTCGCATGCTGAAGAAGATAAAAAATTCCAAGAACTTGTAACATCTCGAAATATGGCTGATTCTCTTGTGCATTCAACAAAACAAACTCTTGAAGAGCTTAAGGATGAGATTTCTGAAGACGAAAAAACAGCCATTGAAGCTGCAGTTAGTGAGCTTGAAGAGAGTATTAAAGGTGATGATAAAGAAGCCATCGATGCTAAAGTTCAAAACTTAAGTGAAAAAGCGGAAGTTTTAGCGCAAAAAGCTCAAGAAAAAGCTAGTTCAGAAGGTCCTTCAGAAGGAGGAGCTGAGGCAAATGATGATGTTGTAGATGCTGATTTTGAAGAGGTAAAAGAAGAGAAATAAGCAATTAAAAATACTGATATAAAATAAACCTCCCTTGATTCATTCTTGGGAGGTTTAATAATATAAGGGACACAATGTCAGATAGAGATTACTATGAAGTTTTAGGTGTTGATAAAGGTGCAGATGAAGCCAAAATTAAGAAGGCTTATAAGCGTCTTGCAATGAAATATCATCCTGATAGAAATGCAGATGATAAATCTGGAGCAGAGACAAAATTTAAAGAAGTTCGTAAGGCATATGATATTATTTCTGATCCTCAAAAAAGATCAGCATATGATCAATTTGGACATGCTGGTGTAGAACAAGGAGCTGGTGGCTTTGGAGGTGGAAACCCTTTTGGTGGTGCTGGTGGATTTGGTGATATCTTTGGTGACATTTTTGGTGGTGGTAGTTCAAAGCCAGACAATAGAGGCCCAGACCTTAGATACGATCTAGAGATTGATTTAAAGCAGGCTGCAAAGAGTGATACTGTAAAAATTCGTGTGCCCAAAAATGATACATGTGACACTTGTTCTGGAACTGGTGCAAAAACTGGAACCTCTGTAAAAACTTGTACAAATTGTCGTGGAACAGGACAAACAACAATGCAACAAGGTTTTTTTGCGGTTCAGAGACCCTGTAATGAATGTAAAGGTTCTGGTGAAAAGATAGAGTCACCATGTGGAACTTGTCGTGGTCAAGGAATCGTAAGAAAACAGAAAACACTTTCGGTAAAAATTCCAGCTGGAGTTGATACTGGTAATCGAATTAGATTGAGTGGTGAGGGAGAAGCTGGCTTGCGTGGAGGTCCATTTGGTGATCTTTATGTTCAAATTCATATTAAAGAACATCCAATTTTCGAACGTGAAGGCAACGATTTGTATTGCGAAGTTCCAATTGATTTTGCTACATCAGCACTTGGAGGTTCAATTGAAGTCCCAACCTTAGATGGTAAACTTAAAATCAATATTCCATCAGGAACTCAAACCTCAAAACTCTTTAGATTAAGAGGAAAAGGAATGCCTGCAATGAGATATAGTGGTTCGGGTGATTTACTCTGCCAAGTTAAAGTAGAAACACCAGTCAATCTTAATTCAAAGCAAAAGAAATTATTAAAAGAGTTTTCAAGTTCTTGTGAGGCCAAACATCATCCAGAGTCAAATTCATTTTTTGGTAAAATGAAGTCTTTCTTTGAGTAAATATGAAGCAATTTGATACAAAGTAAAAATTGTTCTTACTATAAAATTTAATTCTTCTTTAATTTAAATTAATTCTATAAAAATGATTAAAAAGATTCATGCTCGTGAGGTTTTAGATTCTCGAGGTAACCCAACTGTTGAAGCTGATGTTATTCTTGATAATGGAATATTTGGAAGAGCTATGGTTCCATCAGGTGCCTCAACTGGTCAGCGAGAAGCTTTAGAACTTAGAGATAATGATAAAAGCCGTTACCTTGGTAAAGGGGTCCTTAATGCTGTTAATTTTATAAATAATGAAATTAATGAAGCATTAATAGGAATGACAGTATCTAATCAAAAGGCTATTGATCATAGAATGATTGAGTTAGATGGTACTGATTCTAAATCAAGATTTGGAGCAAATTCTATTCTTGCAGTTTCTTTGGCATGTGCTCACGCCAATGCCAAAAATAATAATCAATCACTTTTTCGTTCTTTTGATTTTTCAGATGATTATCATTTACCTGTCCCTATGATGAATATTATTAATGGTGGTGAGCATGCCAATAATAGTGTCGATATTCAAGAGTTTATGATAATTCCTGCTGGGGCTCCAAGTTTTAAAGAAGCCTTAAGATATGGAACAGAAGTTTTTCATGCATTAAAAGTAGTCCTCGATAAAAAAGGTCTAAATACTGCTGTAGGTGATGAGGGAGGATTTGCGCCCGACTTAGACTCAAATGAAGAAGCTTTAGAAGTAATTATTGAAGCTATAAATAACGCTGGATATATCCCTGGAAAAGATATTTTTATTGGATTGGATGCTGCAAGTTCAGAATTTTATAAGGATGGTTTTTATAATCTTACGTCTGAGGGTTTAAAGCTTAGCAATGTTGAATTCACTGACTATCTTGCATCTTGGGTTGAGAAATATCCAATTATATCTATTGAAGATGGTATGGATGAAAATGACTGGGAAGGATGGTCAATGCTTACCGAAAGATTAACTAATAATGTCCAGCTAGTTGGTGATGACTTATTTGTGACAAATAGTAAGATATTAGAAAAAGGCATTAAAAATAATGTTGCAAATTCAATTCTTATTAAGGTCAATCAAATTGGAACGTTAACAGAGACATTTGATGCTATGAAATTAGCCCATAATGCTGGATATACATGTGTTATGTCTCATAGGAGTGGTGAAACTGAAGATACCACTATAGCAGATCTAGCTGTTGCGACTAGCTGTGGTCAAATTAAAACAGGCTCTTTATCTCGATCTGATAGATTAGCTAAATACAATCAACTCCTTCGAATTGAAGAAGAGCTTGGTGATGATGCTCATTTCCCTGGGCTAGAGGTATTTCATAATAAACTGTTATAAAACTTCTTTACCACTTTAAGGTTAAAATATAATCTTATTAACTACAATGGAAAACTGATTGGAATCACTGTCAACCTTCTGGCTAAGTGTTATATTATTTGTTCTAATTCTAGCTTCGGCTTTTTTTTCTGCCTCAGAAACTTCAATGATGGCTATAAACCGCTATCGTCTAAAAACCCTTAGTGCCAAAAATAATACGCAAGCAAAAAGGGTTGAAAAACTCTTTACAAATCTTGATTATTTGATAGGTGGTATCTTATTAGGTAATAACTTTGTAAATATACTTGCAGCAAGTATAGCTACTCTTCTTGCAATTAAACTTTGGGGTGAAGGGTCAGTAATTATTGCCTCATTTGCTTTAACTATAGTCATATTAATCTTTGCGGAAAATACACCAAAGACTTTTGCTGCAAAAAATCCAGAAAAAATTGCATTACCTGCCTCCTGGCTTATTGAATTATTGATTAAGCTATTTAGACCATTAATATTTTTAATTTCTTATATCTCTAAATTAATCCTGAATTTATTTGGATTAAAAAATACAAATAATGATATTTTGAATTCTGAAGAACTACGAATGGCTGTAGTTGATTCAAAACCTATGCTGAGTAAGAATTATCGCAAGATGCTTCTTAATATTATTGATCTAGAGAAGGTTAAGGTTGAGGATATTATGATTCCTCACCATGAGCTTGTGAGTGCAGATATCAATAATGAAGAGGAACTACTTGATCAATTCAAACGTGTTCAGCATACTCGCCTACTTATTTTTGATGGAGTTGAGACCAATATTATCGGCACAATTCACATGCGTGATATTGTAAATATTTATGCCAAAAATGAAATTAATATGGATTCAATCAGGGAGTTAATTCGAGAGCCCTATTTTGTTCCCGAAGGAACTCCACTATCTCAGCAACTTGAACACTTTAAAAAACATAAAAGAAGACTTGGTATTGTAGTAGATGAATATGGAGAGGTTCAAGGAATGGTTGTTTTAGATGATATCTTAGAGGAGATTGTAGGTCAATTTACTTCTAGCCAAGGAGAAAGCATTAATGAAATAAATAAACAAAAAGATGGAAGTTATTTAGTAGATCCTAGAATTAGCATTCGTGAAATTAATTATGAACTAAAAATAAAACTACCAATTGATAACGCTAAGACACTTAATGGACTAATCCTTGAGCATCTTCAAGGATTCCCTGAACATAACGTATCCATTAAAATTGAGTCACTAATAATTGAAATTGTTCAAGTAAGCAAACAAGGGATTAAACTTGTTAAGATTGACAAGATTAATTAGGTATTATCTTAGACAATTAGTCAAACTTAAAACTTTAAGGAAAATAAATGTTTAAATTTTTTACACAGAAACAGTGGTTTTTATGGGCTTATCTGGGCTCCGCAGTTATCCTAACCTCTTTGTGGTTATCAGTCCAAATTGATGTCCAAATCAATGAGTGGTTTGGTGGTTTCTACGATATGATTCAAAAAGCACTTGGGACTCCAAATGCAATCACAATGGATGAGTATATGGATGGCTTATGGAGCTTTGCTAAACTTGCTGCTATGTATATTGTTCTTGCCCTTGCAACGTCATTTCTTACCTCACATTTCCTATTCAGATGGAGAGCATCAATGGTTGAGTTTTATCATGGTGTCTATGATAAAGCTAGAACAATTGAAGGTGCTTCTCAGCGTGTTCAGGAAGATACCATTAGATTTTCTCGTATCATGGAAGGACTTGGAACAAGTTTAATTTCCTCTATTATGGTCCTTATTGAATATTTCCCATTATTGATGGGATTGGCAATAGGGATTCCAATTTTGTGGTTTGGTGATTGGGAGTATGGATTAGTCACCGCTGCCTTTATTTGGGCTGTTGGTGGAACAATTCTAATGATTGCACTTGCATGGGTATTAAGACTTGTTGGTATTGAATATGACCTTCAAAAACGAGAGGCAGCTTATAGAAAAATACTCGTTATTGCAGAAGATGATGGCACTATCAGACCCAAAACTCTTGAAGAACTTTTTGAAGGAGTAAGAATAATTCATTACAAGAGTTATTTACAGTATCTATACTTTAATATTGGAAGACTTGCATACCTTCAGGTTAATGTCTTAGTGGCTTATATTGTTCTTGCCCCAGCCATTGTTGCAGGAGTAATGACTCTTGGAGTAATGCAACAAATAATTAGAGCATTTGGAAGGGTTGAGGGCTCACTCCAGTATCTATTTAACTCATGGCCTACGATTATCGAACTAGCGAGTGTTTATAAGCGTCTAAGAGAGTTTGAGAGGCAAATCGAATTAATGACAGAGAAAGAGACTGAAATAGAGGCTTAATGAGGTTGGAAACTATGACTGAAATAGTTTTGCTTACTGGCGCATTGGGTTGCATTGCGCTAAAGAATTAATCGAGGCAGGCTACGCATTTTCTATTGCGTGTAGTAGCACTTTTCGATCGCGAAGCTAAAGGTATGCTTAGTTAGTTACCTTGGAATGGACGTGAGTTGTGACAACTCAGAGACACGCGAAATGTTCGATTGGACGCCGATACCATTTAAACAATCCGTGTTAGAAACTGCAGTAGCTATAAAGAGTGGAGATTCTTAAGCATCTAAAATTAAATAATCTCTTGTCCCATTTTAAGCTCCTGTCCCTCAATAAGATTTATATCTATTGAATCCTTTGGCAGGAGCATAATTACCGTCGAACCCATATTGAATCGACCTAATTCATCTCCCTTAGAGAGCTTAATCACTTTATCTTTATCCTTATAGTTATAGTTTGTAATTTTTTTTCCATATGGAGGGGTGATTTGACCCTCCCATATTGTTTGCATTGATCCTACAAAGATTGCCCCAACTAATATAAAAGCCATTTGCCCAAATTCAGTTTTAAATAGGCAGACTAAACGTTCATTTCTTGCAAAAACTCTCTCAACATTACTAACAGTTTTTTGATTAACCGAGAATAGACTTCCTGGGATGTATTTCATTTCTAACAAAATTCCATCACAAGGCATATGAATGCGATGATAATCCCTAGGAGATAAGTAAATTGTAGCAAATTTTCCATTATTAAAAACTGTTGAGGACTTATCTGCAAGAAGATTATTTGTAGAATATTGATGCCCTTTGGCTTGAAAGATTTGAGAGTCTTCAATTTTCCCAGATTGAGAAACAACGCCATCAACTGGAGAGATTAGCTTAGAGTCCGATATTGGCCTTAAATTTGGCTTAAGAGCTCGTGTAAAAAAATCATTGAAATGAATAAAGTCCTCAATTTTTTCAACTTCAGCTTCTGCTAAGTTAACCTGATACTTTTTAACAAACCATCTTGTAAAAGTATTCTTTATCCACAAGACTTTTATTCTTGTAAACCGAAACATCAGACTGGATAAAAAATGCTGAGGTATGATGTATTGCAAAAAAACCATTACTCAAGCTTATCAAGAATAAAGTTAACAGCTAATTTAAAATCAACTTCAACTTTTTCAGCTTCCTTCCTAGATTTATATTCAACTTTTCCGTTATCCGCATGCGTATCACTTAAGACAAAACGATGAGGTATTCCAAGGAGCTCAGAGTCTGCAAACATAATTCCAGGACGCTCTTTACGATCATCTAATAAGACATCAATACCTTGAGCTAAACAATCTTTATAAAGTTCATCAGCTAGGGCCTTAACTCGACTTGATTTATTGTAATTTATTGGAACTATAACAAGTTGAAAAGGGGCTATTGACTCTGGAAAAATTATCCCTCTATCATCATAATTTTGCTCAATGCTTGCTGCTACAATTCTTGTTACACCTATACCATAGCAGCCCATATTCATATTAACTGCCCTTCCATCTTCACCAATAACATTTGCATTCATAGAGTCAGAATACTTTGTGCCTAGCTGAAAAATATGGCCAACCTCAATTCCACGCTTGATTTCAAGCTTTCCTTTACCATCTGGAGAAGGATCACCAGCAATAACGTTACGCAAATCCCTTGGTGTTATTTTTTTTGTGTCACGCTTCCAATTAACACCTACATAATGCTTATCATTAATATTAGCACCACAGACAAAATCTGAAAGCGAAGCTGCCGCATAATCTACAATAATTGGAATATCAAGATTTACCACTCCAATTGAGCCAAATGAACATCCTAATTGTTGCTTAACGTTTTCCTCTTCAGCCATCCTTAAGGGTTTCTTGATACCTGATATTTTTGAAGCTTTAACTTCATTAAGTTCATGATCTCCTCTCAAGACAATTGCAATAAGACTATCATCTTCAGCCTCAATAATAAGCGTTTTGATAGAGTTAACAGGCTTAATTTTTAATAAATCACATACGTCATTAATAGTCTTAACTCCGGGAGTTTCAACAAGTTCCAGATTCTCTTTTGGAGATTTAGGTGTTTCTTGAGGTAACGTTTCAGCTCGGTCTATATTAGCTGCATAGTCTGACCCATCAGAAAAACAAATTGCATCCTCACCAGAATCTGCTAGAACATGAAATTCATGTGAGCTATCACCTCCAATAGTTCCAGAATCAGCTAAAACAGGCCTGTAATCAAAGCCAATTCTATCAAAAATATTACAATAAGTTTGATGCATAACCTTGTAAGTTTCACCAAGTGATTTTTCATTAATATGAAACGAGTAAGCGTCTTTCATAATAAACTCTCTCGAGCGCATTACCCCAAATCGGGGTCGAATTTCATCTCTAAATTTTGTTTGAATTTGATAAAAATTTATTGGCAGCTGCTTATAACTTCTCAGATACTGCTTAGCTATATCTGTAATGACTTCCTCATGAGTTGGTCCAAAACAGAAGTCCCTGTCATGCCTGTCTTTAAAGCGAAGCAATTCAGGTCCATACTCCTCCCATCTTTTAGATTCTTGCCAAAGTTCAGCAGGATGAGCTATTGGCATCAATACCTCTAATGCCTTAGATTTATTCATCTCCTCACGAACAATTTTTTCAACTTTTTGGACAATTTTGAGGCCCATAGGAAGATAAGAATACAAGCCTGAAGCTAATCTTGAAATTAAACCAGCTCGAATCATTAACTGATGCGAGATAATCTGAGCATCATTTGGTGCTTCCTTTATAGTAGAGATTAATGCGTCAGTGCTTTTCATATAAAATAGTATTCATACCAAAAAATTTTATTTTACCTAATGCCAGATTTTCAAACTTTATTAATTTATATTATTCCACTTCTATTTGCAATTACTCTTCATGAGGCAGCACATGGCTGGGCTGCAAGTAAATTAGGGGATCATACAGCTAGAATGATGGGAAGAGTCACTTTAAATCCTGTTAAACACATTGATCCAGTTGGGACAATATTGGTTCCATTATTATTAGTAATTATGAGTGTAGGATTTATCTTTGGCTGGGCAAAGCCAGTTCCAATTAATTTTCGAGCACTTAAATCTCAAAAATCAGGAATGATCTTAGTTGCACTTGCTGGACCTGGAGCTAACTTCCTTATGGCTATTGGTTGGGTAATTGTTGCCATAATTTCAATTAATTTAAATCAACCAATATTTTTAAAAATGGCTGGTATTGGTATATTTTTTAATATTTTACTTGCAGTTTTCAATCTTCTACCCATTCCTCCTCTTGATGGCTCGAGAGTTATTAGTGCCCTTTTACCTGGTCCATTAGCATACAAATATGGCCAATTTGAGCAGTATGGATTTCTAATACTATTAGGATTAATGTATATAGGGGGTTTTCAACTTGTCGTATTGCCAATAGTTAATCAGATTCAACTATTCTTCATATCGTTTATATAGCCTTAATGGGAATTAAAATTTACTATGATGAGCAGCTAAGTTCCAGATTTTGAGCCCAATCTGGCGCTTCATTATCATATGCTTCAAACCCCTCATGGTTTTCAAATGGTGACTTTAATAGATTAAATAAAGTATCAATTTCTTCATAATCATTTAAATCTTCAGCCTTCCTAATAGCGACTTCTGCCAGATAGTTTCTTAAAACATACTTTGGATTAACTGAATTCATCAATTTATTTCTTTCGTTAGCTTTTTCATCTTCTTTTTCAACTCTCTCATAATATCTTTTAAACCAAGAATTAAAGTTGGCGCCTAAAGTTTGCCCCTCCAATGACGTTAGCTGCCTCATTGATCGATGATAATCTTTTTTATTGATATAAAGTAATTCTAAAAAATCATTAATTAGTTCACTATCCCCTTCAATATTTTTAAGTAGTCCAAACTTTCGCCTCATTAGAGCTGAATACTCTTTAATTAAAGTGGGTTGATATTCTGCCAACGCATCTTTTAAATTAGCCTCTCTGATCAAATTTTTGAGTGAGTCAGCGAGTCGCTCTAGGTTCCATAAAGCAACTCCTGGCTGCCTCTCAAATGAATAACGACCCTGATTATCTGAGTGATTACAAATAAAAGATGGGTTATAGTTCTCCATAAAACTGAAAGGACCATAATCAATAGTAAGTCCTAAAATTGACATATTATCAGTATTCATAACACCATGAGCAAACCCTTGAGCTTGCCAGCCAGCTATCATTGAAGCAGTTGTTTGAACTATTTTCTTAAAGAGATTAAGGTAACAATTTTTTCCTTTTAATTGAGGATAATAATGTTCTAAAACAAAATCAGCGAGTTTTTTAACATTTTCAGTTTGGCCGTTAGCAGCAAAAAATTCAAAGTGTCCAAATCGAATATTACTTTCAAAAACACGAGTTACAATTGAACCACTCTCCACATGCTCACGATAAACATCACTATCACTAGCAACAATAGCAAGACATTTAGTAGTAGCAATATTCAACCCTTCCATTGCAATCGAACATAAATATTCACGTATACTAGATCGAAGAACAGCACGACCATCAGCACCCCTTGAAAATGGTGTAGTGCCTGCCCCCTTTAACGAAAGTTCATAGCCTTTTATCTCCCCAATTAAGCAAGACCTGCCATCACCAAGCTGAGGCACAAAATAACCAAACTGATGACCCGCATAAACACTAGCAATTGGCTCAACTTTTTCAAATTTTTCTTCTCCCGAACATACTGCTCGGAGCTCTTCATTTGAAAGTTTTATCTCAAGACTAGCTTGTAAATCTTTATTGATATGGATTAGATGACTATTTTTTAGCTCTTGAGTAGTAACTCTTGAAAAATAGTCTTCCCCAAGTTCTGTAAATTTAAGAGAGCTTATCATTTAAAATTTGATTAACTTGTTTTGGATTTGCCTTGCCACTAGTTGCCTTCATAACTTGCCCCACAAAAAAACCTAAAAGTTTAGAATTTCCAGCTTTAAACTGCTCAACTTGCTGACCATTATTGCCAATAATTTCATCAATTACCGTCTCCAATGCAGAAATATCAGTCATTTGAGTTAATCCCTGTTCTTCAATAATAGCTTCGACACTTCCTTTACCTTCCCACATCAATTTAAAGACATCTTTAGCAATTTTTCCTGAAATTGTATTATCACTAATTTTTTTAATAAGTTCAGATAACTGAAGGGCTGGTATAGGTGATTCATTGATTTCAATTTGACTTTTATTTAGTGAAGCTGATAGCTCACCCATCACCCAGTTAGCGGCAATCTTTACATCAGCACCATGGCTAATCATAGACTCAAAGTATTCAGAAATTTCTTTGTGTGCAGTCAAATTTTCTGCATCATACTCACTAAGTTTAAAGTTGTCCATAAATCTAATCTTCTTTTCTGTTGGAAGCTCTGGAAGACTATTCTTAATTTCAGTTAAAAGGTCATCATCAATGGAAATTGGTAATAAGTCAGGGTCTGGGAAATATCTATAATCATTAGCCTCCTCCTTTGAACGCATCGATCTAGTTTCATTCTTAACAGCATCATAAAGCCTTGTTTCTTGAACAATCGCGCCACCATCCTCAAGAATATCAATCTGCCTTACTACCTCTAAATTTATAGCTTTCTCTAAAAATTTAAATGAGTTTATATTTTTCAACTCAGCGCGAGTTCCTAGCTCAGCTCCTTGTCTTCTAACTGAAACATTTGCATCACATCGAAATGAACCCTCCTGCATATTTCCATCACAAATACCAATGTATTGGACCAAGGAATGGATTTTTTTAGCATAAGAGACTGCTTCTTTTGCACTACTCATATCAGGTTCAGAAACGATCTCTAAGAGAGGAGTTCCTGCTCGGTTAAGGTCAATTGCAGTATAGTCGTCATATAAGTCATGAATTGATTTTCCAGCATCCTCTTCAAGATGAGCGCGTGTAATACCAATAAGCTTATTCTGGCCATCATCCAAAGGTATTTCAATTTCTCCTTCACCAACTATTGGTAACTCAAACTGAGAAATTTGATAGCCCTTAGGAAGGTCAGGATAGAAATAATTTTTTCTTGCAAAAATTGAATTTTGGTTAATTTTAGCGTTAACTGCTAAGCCAAAACTTAGTGCCATCATTACTACCTCTTTATTAAGGACAGGTAAAACTCCTGGATAACCAAGATCAACAGCACAAGCTTGAGAGTTTGGTTTTGCTCCAAATGCAGTGGACGCTCCAGAAAAAATCTTTGATTTAGTTTTTAACTGTGAATGTATTTCTAAACCAATTACTGTTTCCCAAGCCATTATCTTTCCTCTTTATGATTCATCAGGTAACTGAGAATGCCAATTAGTTTGTAATTGGAATTGATGTGCAGCATTAAGTAAAGTTTCTTCAGACCAATGGTTACCTATTAACTGAAGTCCAACAGGTAAATTTTTGGAAAATCCAGCTGGAATACTCATACCTGGGAGACCGGCAAGATTTGCTGAAAGTGTATAAATATCAGCTAAATACATTGAAACTGAGTCTTTGTGAGATCCCATTTCAAATGCAGTAGTAGGTGAAACAGGGCCCATTATTACATCTACATTTTTAAAGGCTTTTTTAAAATCTTCACTTATTAATTGTCGCACTTTTTGTGCTTTAAGATAATACGCATCATAGTAGCCGGCAGAGAGAGCATACGTACCAATCATGATCCGGCGTTTAACCTCCTCACCAAGACCCTCCGAACGAGACCTGAGATATAAATCATTTAAGTCTTTTGGATCTTTACATCGATATCCATAGCGAACCCCATCAAATCTTGATAAATTTGATGAGCATTCACATGGCGCAACAATATAATATGTTGGGATAGCATATGCTGAGTTTGGAAGTGATATTTCATGAATTTTAGCCCCCATAGACTCAAATTCACTTATTGACTGCATAATAACTTGCTCAACATTACTATCTAAGCCTTCAGAGAAAAACTCCTTAGGAAGACCAATTTTTAAACCTTTTATAGACTTACCTAAATTTTTTGTATAGTCTGGCGTTTCTTTTTGAGCACTGGTTGAGTCTTTAGGATCAAACCCTGCCATTGAATTTAATACTATAGCAGCATCCTCTGCAGTTTTAGTCATTGGACCTGCTTGATCTAAACTGGATGCATAAGCAATCATTCCGTACCTTGAAATTCGTCCATAAGTAGGCTTAATACCTGTAATGCCACAAAGACTTGCCGGCTGTCGAATACTTCCTCCAGTATCAGTTCCAGTTGCAAATGGCGCTATCCGAGCTGCTACCGCAGCAGCAGATCCTCCTGATGAGCCCCCAGGAACTCTATCTTGATCCCAAGGATTTCTGACTGGCCCATAAAAAGAATTTTCATTCGATGATCCCATAGCAAACTCATCCATATTTGTCTTGCCAAGCATAACCATATTCTCATCATTAAACTTTTGAGTAATAGTCGCATTGAAAGGAGAAATAAATGAATCAAGCATCTTTGACCCAGCAGAAGTTTTTACGCCCAAGGTACAAAAAATATCTTTATGGGCATATGGTATTCCAGTCAATATAGTGCCAGTGCCCTTAGCAATCTTAAGATCAGCCTGTTTTGCCTGAGAAAGTGCTAATTCATCAGTAACTGTAATATATGAATTCAATGAAGAAACCCCAATCCTATCAAGGAAATGTTGGGTCAATTCAACTGATGAAAATTCTTTATTTTTTAAACCTTTAGAAAGTTCAGCTATGGATAATTTATGCATCACTACTCAATCACTGTTGGAACAAGGAAATGATCTTTACCCTTCTTTGGGGCTATTTCTTGAAACTCCTTTGATAAATCAGTTTCAGTAACTTCATCAGTTCTTAAGCGCTGTGACATATGCAATGGATGGGCCATTGGCTCTATTTCACCAGTGTCTATATCACCAAGCTCTTCCATTAAATTGAGTATATTATTAAGCTCCTCTGTGCTTTTTACCAACTCAGAATCACTCACATTTAACCTTGCCAGGTATGCAATCTCTTTAACTTGTTTTTGATCTAATGACATAAAGTTATTGTTATTTAGAAAAAATAGATATTACTTGATAAAAATTATCTGACGAATAATCATCCGATAAATAAGAATCACCTAAATTTTGTAAAAGCACCAAACGTATATTACCATCAATAGCTTTTTTATCAATTGACATAGCCTTAATTAATTCTTCACTTGTAACTTTGCCATCAATACTAGTAGGTAACTTTGCCTTAATTAGAATATTTTTAACACGCTCAACGTCTTCAAGTTTTAGATGCCCTTCAAGTTCAGATAGTTTAGCCGCCATATACATTCCAATTGAAATAGCCTCACCATGAAGATATGTTCCATAACCTAAAACATTTTCAATACCATGACCAAAGGTATGCCCAAGGTTTAATAATGCCCTCTTACCTTTCTCAAATTCGTCTTCAGCAACAACCTTTGCCTTATCTTCACATGATTGATAAACAGCTTCAATAATCAGATTTTTATCTCGGCTCATTATTGCATCAATATTTTTTTCAAGCATTGCTAAAAAACCAATATTTCCCAGAAAACCATATTTGATAACCTCTGCCATACCAGCAGAAAATTCACGATCATTTAAAGTCTCTAATGTATCAACATCAATAATAACTGCTTCAGGCTGATGGAATGCACCAATCATATTTTTACCTAGCTCATGATTAACACCCGTCTTTCCTCCTACACTTGAATCTACTTGAGAAAGCAACGTAGTAGGTATTTGAATAAAATTAATCCCTCTTTGGTATGAAGCCGCTGCAAAACCAGTAATATCACCAATAACACCACCACCTAAGGCAATTAAGGTAGCACTTCGATCAAATTGTGCCTCAAGCAAAGCATCAAATATAGTTTTAGTCGTCTCAAGTGTTTTATACTTTTCACCATCAGGCAAAATTGTAACTTCCACAATGAACTTTTCTAATAACTTTTTAACTTTATCTAAATAAAGAGGAGCAATAGTTGAATTGGTAATAATCATCACTTGCTTTCCACTAATATGGTTTTCAAGATAGGATTTATTGGACAGTAATTTACTTCCAATGTAGATTGGATAAGATTTATTTCCTAGTTCAACGTCTAATATTTTATGTAAGCTGCTCATTAGGCAAATACCCTCTTTTCTCCCTCACCTGAGACATTTTCTATACAACGACCACAAAGCTCTTTATGTTGTTTATTTTCTCCAATCTCAA
Source organism: Candidatus Thioglobus sp. NP1 (assembly GCF_003326015.1). NCBI lineage: Bacteria > Pseudomonadati > Pseudomonadota > Gammaproteobacteria > Pseudothioglobaceae (SeqCode) > Candidatus Thioglobus > Candidatus Thioglobus sp. NP1. Next base: position 787,859 of record NZ_CP023860.1, on the reverse strand, counting down.
CTCTGTGATGCCAACAACGCACACACTTTTGATAACTACTTTTTCTGACTCTTACAGCTAAGTTTTCATCAACATCTACAGCATCTTTTGGCTTATCTCCTAATCGATGAATCAAAGCCTCTGAAGTTATAAATACAAACCTTAATTCACTCTCTAATTCGAGAAGCGCTGTATGGATTTTATCGCTACAATAAATATCCACTTCAGCATCAAGTGAAGAGCCAATAATCTTGTCTCTTCTCATTTGCTCAAGCTCCTTTCGGAGATATACATTTATATCCCTAGCAACTTCAATTGAATGATTTTCAAAATTACCCTCTAAGCCTTTATACCAGGTCTGTAAAAAAATACTTTCTTTTGAAGCGCCAGGTAAAAATTGCCATATCTCTTCTGAAGTAAAAGAGAGTATTGGTGACAACCATCGCACCATTGCATGAGAGATATGAAATAAAGCACTCTGAGCAGAACGCCTTGCTAAGGAGTCAGTTTGTGTCGTATATTGCCTATCTTTAATTATGTCTAAGTAAAAGCCACCAAGATCATTAGTACAAAAATTTAGAATCATCTTCATTACGTGATGAAAATTGTACTCATCGTAACCTTTGATAACTTGAGATTGAAGTTCAGCAGTTTTTGCAATAATCCATTGATCTAAAAGTAGCATTTGTTCTGCCTTGATAAGGTCCTTATCACAATCAAAGCCTTGCATATTTGCCAACATAAAACGCATTGTATTTCTTATTCTTCGGTAGCTATCTGCACTTCGATTAAGAATTTCATCAGAAACTGTCATTTCGCCTGAATAATCCGTACTACCTATCCACAATCTTAAAATATCAGCACCAAGCGAATTAACAACCTTTTGGGGAGGTATAACATTACCCAAAGATTTACTCATCTTGTATCCCTTTTGATCAACTGTAAAGCCATGCGTTAGAACTTGTTTATAAGGTGCTTTAGAATTTATTGCACAAGACGTTATAAGAGATGATTGAAACCACCCTCTATGTTGGTCTGAACCCTCTAGGTACATGTCAGCAACATCTGTTAGATGATCACTCGCCTTTAATACTGCATAATGACTAACACCAGAGTCAAACCAAACATCAAGCGTATCAGTAGTTTTCTCATACTCAGATGCTTCCTTACCTAAAATGTCTTCAATTTTGAGTTTAAACCATGCTTCAATTCCTTCCAATTCAATTTTTTTAGCAACGATCTCAAATAGCTCTTCTGTATTTGGATGCATTTCGCCAGTTATTTTATTAATAAATAAAGTGATTGGCGAACCCCAATAGCGTTGCCTAGATATACACCAATCTGGTCTATTGCCGACCATTAGCTCAATTCGTTTCTGCCCCCAATTAGGTATCCACTTAACATTAAGAATTTCTTCATTAACCTTATCCCTTAACTTTTTTTGAGTCATAGAAATAAACCATTGAGGAGTTGCTCGAAATATAACTGGTGTCTTATGCCTCCAACAATGGGGGTATGAATGATTTATTGGATCATGTTTTAAAAGAGTTTTTTTATTTTCTAATAACTCAATAATTGTTGCATTAGCTTTAAAAATGAATTCACCTGCAACATATTTTGTCGAGTCAATAAATATCCCTCTGCCATCTACAGGACAGTCAACTGGCAAGTTATACTTAAGACCAACAATATAATCATCTTGGCCATGTGCGGGTGCGGTATGCACTGCCCCAGTTCCAGCTTCTGTTGTTACATGCTCACCCAATATGATTGGTACTTTTTTATCATAAAAGGGATGCTGTGTCATAATACCCTCTAGATCAGACCCTTTATAGACCCTATCAAGTTTAGTTGCATTTTTAATACCATATCTTTCTAAAGCAGTTGCATAGAGCTCATCAGCAAGAATTATGAATTTATCTCCAATATCTGCCAAAACATAGTTAAGATCTGGATGTAATGCGACAGCTTCATTTGCTGGTAATGTCCATGGAGTTGTTGTCCATATAATAATAGAAACAGGCTTGTCTAAGTCAAAAAAATCATCTACAACTTTAAATGAGACATCGACAGTATCAGAGCCCTTATCTTTATATTCAACCTCAGCTTCAGCAAGGGCTGAAGAGCATTCTGTGCACCAATGAACTGGTTTAAAGCCCTTAGAGATATGTCCATTTTTAACTATTTTTCCAAGAGACCTTACAATATCAGCTTCATACTTAAAGTTTTTAGTTTGGTAAGGATTATCCCAATCACCAATTATTCCAAGTCGTTTAAAGTCAATTTTTTGCTTCTCGATTTGTTTATCAGCATATTCTCTACATGCTGCTCGAAAATCATCCGCATTTATCTTTTGTCCAACCTTGCCTTTCTTTTTCTCAACCATATGTTCAATTGGAAGGCCATGGCAATCCCATCCAGGAACATAAGGAGCATCAAAACCAGATAAGGTTTTACTTTTAACAATGACGTCCTTAAGGACTTTATTTACAGCATGACCAATATGGATATCTCCATTGGCATAAGGAGGGCCATCATGAAGAACAAAAGTTGGTTTTCCTTTAAATTTTTGACGAATTTGTTTATGCAAATCTTGATCCTGCCAATTCTTTAAAAAACCGCCTTCACGATTAGCTAAATTTGCTTTCATTGGAAAATCTGTTGCAGGAAGATTTAAGGTAGTTTTATAATCAGACATTAATTACAAAATAATTCTATTTAAAAAATGCCATTATACTTGACGCATATGGTCTCACAAGATTGAAAACACTAAGGTTAAGTAAAAATAGCAGTTGTAAAAACTAAAAGATTATTCCTTGAGATTAACTGCCTTCATTAGGGCTTCAACCTGCTTAGGCTTTAAATAGTCAGTCTGATTTGCGCGTAAATTATCTGGCAGGCGAATATCACCAAACCTTGTTCGAATTAAACGTGAAACTTTAAATTCTAATGCCTCCCAAAGCCTTCTTACCTCACGCTTTCTGCCCTCTCTTACGACGACGTGGTACCACCGGTTCGCCCCCTCACCTCCTCCAAGATTAACCCTATGAAATTTAGCAAAACCATCTTCAAGTTCAATTCCTGAGGTTAATTGTTTAATATGCTTTTCCTCAACTTGACCTAAAACACGCACAGCATACTCCCTATCAATCTCAGAACTTGGATGCATAAGTTTATTGGCAAGATCACCATTATTTGTAAATAACAGTAAGCCTGATGTATTTAAATCTAATCGGCCAACCATTACCCAGCGTGTATTTTCTGGAAGAAAATCGAATACACTTTTTCGTCCCTCTTCATCTTTATTGGAACAAATAATGCCAGCCTGCTTGTTAATAATTAAAACTTTTGTTTCAACCTCTGAATAACGCTTGAGGTCTATTGGTCGCCCGTCAATCGTTACTTTGTCATCAATAATCGCCTTATCTCCGAGCTTTGCTTCATGGTTGTTAACAGAGATCCTGCCTTGCTCAATAAGCCTTTCAGCCCATCGCCTAGAGCCATAACCAGCATTGGCTATTAGTTTTTGAAGTCTTTCAGGCATATGCTTAGATTAAGGTTAGTATGTTATACCCATGGCATCACGGACCTCTTCCATTGTTGCTCTTGCAACAGACCTAGCTCTTTCAGAGCCCTCAAAAATAATTTCTTGAATAAGGTTAGGATTAGATTGGTATTTTGCTATTTCTTCTTGAATTGGTACCAATTCTGAAATAATGCTGTCAATGATAGGTTTCTTACAGTCAATACAGCCTATTTTGGCATTTTTACAACCATCAGTTACCCAATTCATTGTATCCTCTGAGGAGTAGATTTTATGCATCTGAAAAACTGGGCATTTATTGGGATCACCCGGATCTGTCAATTTTATTCTTGCAGGGTCAGTAGGCATTTTATTAATCTTTTGCTTAACCAGCTCAGGACCCTCTCTTAACGAAATCGTATTATTATATGACTTCGACATTTTTTGACCATCAAGTCCTGGCATCTTTGAGGCTTTGGTTAGGTGCGCCTCAGGTTCAGTTAGAATAATCTTACCCAGACCTTCAATATAGCCAAGTAATCTTTCGCGGTCACCCAAAGTTATGTTTTGCTGCTCTCCAAGCAATGCTTTTGCTTTAATTAGAGACTCATCATCGCCAGTCTCCTGATATGATTTTCTAAGCTCTCTATAAAGTTTAGATTGTTTTTTACCCATTTTTTTAATGGCAACTTCAGCTTTATCCTCAAAATTAGCCTCCCTACCATAGACATAATTAAATCGCCTAGCAACCTCACGAGTAAATTCTACATGAGCAACCTGATCCTCACCAACTGGAACAAGCCCAGCCTTATAGATTAAAATATCTGCGCTCTGGAGCAGAGGATAGCCCAAAAAACCATAGGTCGATAGATCTTTTGTTTTAAGTTTTTCTTGTTGATCTTTAAATGATGGAACTCTCTCAAGCCAACTCAGTGGCGTTGACATGGAAAGCAACAGATGGAGTTCAGCATGTTCTGGAACTTTGGACTGCACGAAGAGAGTTGCTGTATTTGGATTGAGTCCCGTAGCCAGCCAGTCAACAATCATGTCTGCAACATTTTTCTCTAAATCTATTTTGTCTGAATAATGCGTTGTAAATGCATGCCAATCAGCAACAAAATAGTAGGAGTCATATTCATTTTGGAGTCTAGCCCAATTTTTAAGAACACCATGGTAGTGACCTAGATGAAGCTGACCTGTTGGACGCATTCCCGATAATACGCGGTGATCTTTCATTAGATATTATTTAGGCTGTTTATATTAATGTGTTAATTATCCCACAATTTCACTGTAGCTTTCCAAACCATCCAAAACCAAATTATCAATGTAATTGATTGATTTTGGTAGATCTTTAAGAATTTCTTTTACTATTCCACCAGAAATTAAAACCTCACCATCTGGGTATTTTAATTTGAAATCATTAATTTGTTGATTAATAGATGACAGGATCATTGCATGAGTCCCACTACTCCAAGCCTCTTTAGTATTACTCTTTATTGAAAAAGATTCTAAGGTTTGACTGGTGGTTGAGAACTTTTTAAAACTCAATCTGAGAGCCTTTAATCCAGGCATTATGAGGCCTCCCTGGTGATGCCCACTGCTCTTAATAACATCAAAAGTAATCGCACTTCCAACATCAATAATTAATAAATCTTTATCAGGAAAATGCAATTGAGCGCCCAACATTGCAAGAAATCTATCTACTCCAAGCCCTGAAGGCTTGTCATAAGATAAAACTAATTTTCCAAATTCCCTTAAAGATTGGACCTCATGAACATTAGTAAAATGTTTTTTAATGGAATTAACAGTTTCTGGATATGCAACTGAACTGATCCAAAAAACATCCGAACTAGGTAAAGATTTTATTGAGAAACCATCTATATTTTTTGAAAAAACCTCAGATTCATTTGTTCTCCACTTAACAGCCGAGTTACCAATATCGATATAAGTTCTAGATTGGGACATCAAAGAGTGCTGCATTTATCCATAAGTGAGTAACAATACTAGCACCATAACCTAAAGCTATGGCCCATATCCATTTGAGGTGAGAGACAAATGTATAGTAACCTTTAGATTGCCCCATTAACGCCACTCCAGCTGCAGAGCCAATTGACAAGAGACTTCCACCAACTCCAGCAGTTAAAGTAACCAAGAGCCATTGCCCTAATGACATGTCAGGTGTCATTGTCAAAACCGCAAACATAACAGGAATATTATCTACAATAGCGGATAGAATACCTACCAGCACATTTGCATAGGTAGCGCCTAACTGCACATACATTGCTTCTGAAACAAGAGCTAGATAACCCATGAAACCAAGCCCACCAACACTAACTATCACACCAAAGAAGAATAGCAGTGTATCCCATTCAGCCCTTGATACCATAGTAAAAATATTAAATCTTTCAGAATCTTTCTCTTTAGGTGCTTGACGTTTAATAAAGTAGCTAGCAACCATTAGGTAACCTAATCCTGTCATCATTCCCATTGCTGGTGGAAGGTGAAGGAAGTTATGAAAACTTACTGCTGTAGCGATCGTAAACAGAAATAAGATAGTTATTAAAATACCACCAGTCTTGATATCGACAGTTTCATCAGTTGCTTTAGGTTTTTCATTTTTAATTGCAAAATGCATGATACTCGCAGGTATAAGATAATTGACCGCTGATGGTAAGAATAGAACAAAAAACTGTTGGAAATCAATTAGTCCTTTTTGCCAGACCATTAGAGTGGTAATATCTCCAAATGGGCTAAAAGCACCACCTGCATTGGCTGCCACAACAATGTTTACAAATCCGATTGAGATAAAACGGGCATTGCCGGCACCTACCGCAAGAACTACCGCACCCATAACAAGCGCAGTCGTTAGGTTATCAGCTATCGGTGACATAAAGAAAGCTATAAAACCTGTTAACCAAAAGAGTTGTCTGTAAGTAAATTCTCTTGATACAAGCCAGACTTTAAGTTTATCAAATACTAGGCGCTCTCTCATTGACTCAATATAGGTCATTGCGACTAATAGAAAAAGGAATAACTCAGCAAACTCTAAAAAGTTATGCCTTACTGCAACCTCTGCAGCATGAGGGATTCCATTTGTAGCATAGACCCAACCTATGATTGCCCATATAATTCCAGCAGCTAAAATTACTGGCTTTGACTTACGAAGGTGAGTGAACTCTTCAAGCATCACAAAAATATATGCTAAAGCAAATATTGTTAATGCAATATAACCAGCCATATGACTTGTTAAATCAAGGTTTTCTGAAGATGAAGTAGCAAAACTGATGCTTGGAATTAGACTTATAAGGATTAGCAGTATTTTATTCATTGTGTATTATTTTTAGTGTTGGTCCATGTTCATTATTAAGAGTAATCTCATTATCTATTAATTCCACATCAAGTGTCGCTAAGCAATGAAATAACGAATTAAATTTTACCTTATTTAAGATCATTCCGCTCCCTTTATACCTGTCTCCTCGAATTTTTGCTGTCTTTGATGAGGCACAATACAAGGAATCACCTATATTAAGTTCGGCTTCTGATTTAAATGTGAATAATCTTCTTTTTGCTGATCCAAGATAGTGGAGTCTTGCGACGACCTCCTGGCCTGGATAGCAGCCCTTAGAAAAGTTAACACCTATTTCATTAATATCTAGATTAAGCATTTGAGGAACTAATTTTTCACTTGTCTCAAGGTAGATTTCGGGGAGACTTGACTCGATACAGGCTATATTCCAAATATCTAATGAATCCATATTGAATTTATTACTATTTTTTTTATCATCGATGATTAATGATAATTTATCATTAATTACATATGCGTTTTGATGTTCCTCATCTATTGAACCAATTTGAAGGTAACTAGAGGTCACGTCATCTATAGTTACATCAGACATTATGACAAACATTTGAAGTCTAGGCTTTATAGTCTCAAGTAGATCTAACGGAAAGGAAAGGAGAAAACTATCTTCATATTTCATTACCCAGAACAGTGCCAAGATTTTTCCCTGATGTTGACAATATGCATTCAATTGAACACTTGAAGTGTTTAACTGATTAATATCATTACTAAGCTGGCCCTGAAGAAAAGTTTCAGAATCTAAGCCAGACACTTTTAAAAGGGCACGATTTTCAAGATGGATAAACATATTTTTTTATAACTCTTTAAATAGTTACATTTTATCAATATTAATGGGTTTCTTTTCTATTAGAGATAAAAAAAACCCAGAGCAAGCTCTGGGTTTTTAGTGTACTAACTTATTCCTAAGTCAACTGTACAATCTAAACGAATTTAGAATGCAACAGAAGCTTTAAGTGTAAGTGAATCATCTAGCGTGCTATAAGTTGCAGCTAGAGTTGCACCTGAAGTTAAATCACGAGAAATTGCAACAGATGAGAATGCAGCTTGTGCATTTACTACACGTGTACCACGAACAGTAGCTGAAGAAGCAACTGAAGCAGCTGAAGCTCTCTTAGGAGTAGCAGTAACAGTCATCGTGTTACCAGCTAGACCAAATGTAGCTGTAACTTTCTGGCTACTAGCCAATGTTAGAGCAACACCACTAACAGTTGTACCTAGAGACCATGTAGTATCACCAGCTTTATTAGTTACACTAACGTCCATACCAGCAATTGCTGCAGAAGCTGTAGTTGTATCACCACCTGATTTAGAAGTGTGGCTCAAAGTAACACCAGACCAAGAACCAGAAATAGTTACGTTTCCAGAGTTATCTACACCAACTGTAGCGTCACCAATTGGAGCATCTAAACTGATAGTAACACCAGTATCTTCAGCAGCAGTACCTTCACGAAGGTTACCACCAGAACTAGTTCCGATAGAAGCTTCATTGAACATATCAGCAGCAACAGTTACTGGACCAATTTTAGTTGACATAGCAACACCTGTAATTGAAGCAGCAGCATCTACATCCATACCGATTGTTACAGTTGTTGCACCAGCAGTACCTACGAAGCTTAAGTCAGCGTCGTATGAAGTTGCAGAAGCTCCACTACCGTTATCATCATATGATACTGAAGCAGCACCACTGATTGCTACACCCGCAACTGCTGAAGTAGTAGCTACTGCAGATACTGCGAATAATGCGATTAGTTTTTTCATTTTATTCTCCATTTAGAATATATTAATTGCTAAGGACCCCCTTAGCAGCTTTTGCTACCCATTCGAGTAACAATATAATAATAATAACCAATTCTTATACTAATGTCAACAACTATTTGTATAAATAATACATTTAGTTGTTTTTTTTCAACAATTAGTCCTTATTTTTCCTTTAAGGCTGACAGAATAGGTACTTGATCAATAATTATGAAAGAATTTTTAGATCAATAATCACTGATTAAAATTCATTTTTATAAATTCTTAGTCTTTTTGTTACTTTTTTGCAGTTTTGTTGTATTTTTTATCTTTTTCAATAAAAAACCGGGCAAGCCCGGTTTTAAATTCTACATTAAACCTATATACCTAGAATAAATAGCCACCGTGCCCAGCACCAACCATGCAAAGCAGCATAGGTACCGATAGGACGACGTTTGTTCTTGAGGCCATAGCGGCAGTAAACTTAGCCTTAGCAATTTCTTCTGCAGTTGCTTCTACCATTCCAAGGATCTTTTTTTGATTCGGCCATATAAGAACCCAAACATTAAATAACATAATAGTTCCCAGCCAAACTCCAATACTCATCATATGCCCTGCAGGCGCTTGAAAAATAAAAGTATCTACAAAACCATACTGAGGAGAAATAGATAGTGCCCATGCACCAGTTAACCAGGTTACTGCTGCTGCCATTCGAAACCATAATAAAGCCTTTGGAGCAACATATTTTCCAATCGCTGCGGGTCCAGGTCCACCCTCATCAGCTAAGGCTTCAGCCATTGCAGGAACTTGAACAAAATTAAAATAATATAATAAACCCACCCAGGTAACTCCTGCTAGAGCATGCATCCATATGCTCAAGTTACGAGTCGATAAATAAGAGTTTTCTGGTGATAAATAAAAAGCAACAATAATCGCCAAAATAAAGCCTGAGGCAATAGTACCTTTGACGGAAGTTAATGGATTCATAATAGTTATTTCCTTTAGATATAAAGTTATTATTATAAATAGTTCACAAATCAGTAAAGGTTTTTTTATAATTTATATCGATAATACGATATACTCAAATTTGAATGAAAAATTAAGGAAAATTTTATGACAATTAAATCAAAAATACTGCCTCTATTATTAACCTTGGTTAGCTCATTAGCTTTGACTTCAGTTTGTGCTGCAGCAGCCCCTAGCTCTATGGAGTATCAAGGAGTAAAACTAACTCTTAATGGTGAGGGAACTCGAGTAAGGTTCTTTATGAAAGTTTACAATACGAGTCTTTATTTAGTTTCATCCAATTCAAATGCGGAAGAAATACTCAGTACTGATGAGGCCATGGCTATTCGTCTTGATGTAACATCCACAATGGTTACAACTGATGCAATGAAAGATGCATTAAATTCAGGATTAGTTAAATCAACTGGAAATAATATTGGCCCTATTACTGAAGAAATCAATCAACTCATTGCCGCCTTTAATAGCGATGTAACTGACAGTGATTTTTTTGAATTTATTTATATTCCAGATTCTGGAACAAATGTCCTTAAAAACTCTGAATACATTGATACAATAACTGGTCTTGAATTCAAAAAAGCCTTCTTTGGGATCTGGTTATCTAATGATCCAATTCAGAAGAACTTGAAACAAGCAATGCTTGGAGGTTAATCATCATGTCAAATCCTCCTAGTACTTTTAAAGATTGGCAAGATTATCCTGCAACGCTTGATCCAGTTCATATAGCTTGGCTTAAGAATGCTAAAAAATCAAAGACTGCCTTTGCAGTTGCTGATATTGAGGGTGTTGAAATATCACACAAAAGGTTTCTAACTGGCGTTCTTTTATTTTCAAAAAAAATTGCAACTTATAGCCCTGAACAGAATGTTGGCTTATTACTTCCTAGTAGTGGTGGTGGAGCGATTGCCTCTATGGCGATACTTGCACTAGGTAAGACAATTGTAAACTTAAATTTTACTGCTGGTAAAAAAGCATTGAAGTCTGCAGCTGAACAAGCTGAAGTAAAAAGTATTTATACCTCTAGAAAGTTTTTAGACAAGATGGCTGAGAGAGGAATAAATTTGGAATCATTTTTTCCAAACTCAAAACTTTTTATGCTGGAAGATATTAAAGAGGAAATTTCAACTTTAACAAGACTAGGCACCCTTTTAAAAGCAATATTAATGCCAACAAACCTAATTAGAAAAAGCTATTTTAAAAAGGTCTCTATGAATGATACTGCTGCAATATTGTTTTCAAGCGGTAGCGAAGGTTCTCCTAAGGGTGTAGAGTTATCTCATAGCAATATTGCTGCTAATGCTAAACAAGCTGCCATCGAATTAGGTGCAATTAGAAGTGACGTTATTATGTCTACTCTTCCAACCTTTCATGCCTTTGGTTTTGCTATTACAACCCTAATGCCCCTTTCAGAGGGTATTCCAATTGTTTGTCATGCTGATCCAAAAGATGTGGCAACAATAGCATCTGGAATTGAAAAATATTCAGGCACCATCTTAGTTGGAACTCCTACTTTTCTGAGAATGTACACAATTAGTAAAAAAGTCACTACTGAGTCAATGCAATCCTTAAGACTTGTCGTTGCTGGAGCAGAGAAACTTAGATCAGAAGTCAGAGAAGGCTTTGAATCAAAATTTAATATGCCTGTATATGAGGGATATGGGACAACAGAAACTTCTCCAGGAGCATCAGTTAACCTACCTGATATTCCTGCATCTAATAATGCGCCTGAAAAGCTGCGCAATAGGCCAGGAACTGTAGGAAGAGCATTTAGTGGCACTGAGTTTCGAATTGTTGACCCCGATTCACTTGATCCTATTGCAAATGGAGAAGATGGACTAATATTAATAGGTGGTCCTCAAATCATGAAGGGTTATCTCAAAATGCCAGAGAAAACTGCTGAGGTTATTGAAATAATTGATGGATTTAGATGGTATAGAACAGGCGACAAGGGACATTTAGATAAAGATGGTTTTTTAACGATTGTTGATCGTTACTCAAGGTTTGCCAAGATTGGTGGTGAAATGATTAGCTTAACAACAGTTGAAGAGGAGATTCTCGATGCTTGCAATGATAAAGACTTAGAAATTGCAGCAACTTGCCTACCTGACCAACGTAAGGGTGAAAAGATTGTTCTTCTAGCTACTACAGATATTGATAAAGTAGCACTTAAGAAAATACTTTCAGATGCCAAAATAAATCCTCTTTATCATCCATCTAATGTTTTAAATGTTGATGAAATTCCAAAACTAGGTAGTGGTAAAACTGACTTTAGTGCAACAAAAAAAATTGCCTTAGTTAACGATCAGGCATAAAGACTTATGCCTGAACTTCCTGAGGTTGAAACTACTAAAAGAGGGCTCGAACCTCTAATAATTAAAAGAAAAATTACTTCTGTTCATATCTATAAAAAAAAGCTGCGCTGGGAAATTCCTAAGCATCTGGTTACTACTTTAAAAAATCAAACTATCCAAAAAATCTCCAGGCGTGCAAAATACTTACTTGTTGACTTTAGTGATGGGCAACTGGTTATGCATCTCGGAATGACCGGATCAATCAGCGTTGTTTCTGATTCTGAACCTTTAAAAAAGCATCATCACTTCGAACTAAAATTGGATAACAATACTTGCATGAGGTTTCATGATCCACGAAGATTTGGCTCAATACTATGGCAAAAAAATAACGAACAACTTTCTTTACTTAAAAAATTAGGTCCAGAACCCTTAAGTTATGAATTCGATGAAGGTACACTTTTTGAGGCTGCCATTGGTAAGACTATAAATATAAAAACATTTATTATGGATAGCCATGTTGTCGTTGGTGTAGGAAATATTTATGCATCAGAAAGTTTATTTCGCGCCGGAATATCTCCTAAAAGAAAGGCAGGGAAAACCTCTAAGAAGCGTTATCAGATTCTTGTTAAGTGCATTAAAGATGTACTGTTAGAATCTATTAATAATGGTGGCACTACCTTAAATGATTTTTCGAATGTTGGAGGTGAGGCTGGTTATTTTTATCAAATTTTATCTGTATATGATCGCAAAGATAGGCCATGTAATAGATGCAGTGGAACAATTAAAAAAATTGTACAAAATCAACGCGCCACCTACTACTGCCCAAAATGTCAGCATTAGACTAAAGAAGAATGCAGATATCAGTTTCGTGAAAAAAGGTAAAGGCAAGGAAGCTAAATCTTAGCGCTTTCTATCCATATTAAATGAGCCATTCTTCCAGAAAATTTACCATCCCTTCGGTATGAAAAATATTGATTTTCCTCATTATAAGTGCATTGATTACCACCACTAATAGAGGCGATACCAAAATCTCTTAAAACTACTCTTGCTGCCTCATATAAATCAAGATAGTATCTACCATTTTCAAAGTTAAAACAACTTTCAAATTTCTTATTTTTAGAAAGATATTTGGATTTAACCTCCCTACCCACCTCATAAGATAATTGAGAAATAGCTGGTCCTAAATGAACAACTAAGTCACTCCCATTTGAATTAATAGACTCTATTAAAGATTCAATTACTCCATCAACTAAGCCTCTCCAACCAGCATGAGCAATTCCAACTTTAGTTCCTTCTTTGTTACTGACAAAAACGGGTAGACAATCAGCTGTAAGTACCCCACAAACAGTTCCTATTTTTTTGCTATAGCTTGCATCAGCTTCGACTATTTTTGATATTGAATCAGCATTAACACTAATATTTGAATGAGTTTGATTAATCCATACTGGCATTGATGGTAAGTTAAACTGACTCATCAATAGATCTCGGTTTGCCATTACAGAACTCAAATTATCTTCTACATGAAGAGCCAAATTAAAATTATCAAAATTATTACTGCTTTTTCCACCAAGAATAAATCTTGGCGTTGAAATTAATTTAACATTAATTGGAAAAAGTTTCATAAATTAATTTAACTAAAAAAATCATTAAGAGTCATATTTTTTTAAGATATCTAAAAGTTTTTGCATATCATCAGGAAGTGGGGCTTTCCATGACATTTGTTCTCCAGATACAGGATGCATAAGGGTTAATTTTTTTGAGTGAAGCGCTTGCCGTTTAAAATTAATTAGTGCTTCTTTTAATTCCACACTTGCTTTTTTTGGGAAACGTACTCGACCACCGTATACTGGATCTCCTACCAAAGAATGTCCTACATGAGAAAGGTGGACACGTATTTGATGAGTTCGCCCAGTCTCAAGAATTGCTTTCACATGAGTATGGCTTTTAAAACGATCAATCGCCCTAAAGTGAGTCACTGCGGCTTTTCCACTTATTGTAACAGCCTGCTTAACTCTATCTTTAGGGTCACGGCCTATAGGCTCATCGACAGTTCCTCCAGCAATCATATGTCCATAAACTATGGCAGAATACTCTCTCTGAATAGAATGATTTTGTAGCTGTTCAATTAAATGTTTTTGCGATTTTTCATTTCTTGCAACAACCATTAGGCCTGAGGTATTTTTATCTAATCGATGAACAATACCAGCCCTAGCAAGAATCGATAGGGAGGAATCATAATAAAGAAGAGCATTTGCAAGGGTGCCACTCCAGTTTCCTGCCCCTGGGTGCGTAACCAAACCAAACTTCTTATTTATGACAATGATATCTTCATCTTCATAAATAATATTTAAGGGAATTTTTTCAGCAATCCAGTTATTATTTTGCTTTTGATTTAAAGTTAGGTTAACAACTTCACTACCATTAACTTTATCTTTTGGCTTAAAAGTTTTTTGATTAATTAAAGCATCACCAGATTTAATCCATGCAGTTATTTTTGAACGAGAATAATCAGGAAGCATGATAGATAGGGAAGAATCCAATCTATTTCCTATCATCCTATTTGGAATGATAATATTTAAAATTTTCATGCAATCATTTTAATTGATATCTTTAATAAACTTAATGATCTTGATAAATTATAAAAGTTAAGTTTTAATAATAAATGAATATCATATGCGTCCAGATAAGATAATTAAATAGACATCAATATTCAAGATAATATGTAAAATAAATACTTAAAAATTACTTAATTAAATCCTATAATGTAATGCACAATAAGGCTATAAATGAATAATAAAAAAGAAAAAAATATCACAAATACTCCACTTAAACTCCCGAAAGAGCAAGTTGATTTGGTAATGGATCTTTATGCCACTGGTAAGATTAATGAGGCAATTGAGGCAATTAAAGCTTTAAATGAAGACTACCCTAATGTACCTCTTCTATTCAACTTACTTGGTGCATGTTACAATCAACTCGGGCAATTTGGTGCTGCTGCACAGTTTTTTGAGAGTGCATTCACAATTAAGCCTGACTATGCTGAAGCATATATGAACCATGGAACTGCTTTAAGTGAATCTGGTGATCTAGAACTCGCAGTTACAAGCTTTAAAAAAGCAATTGATCTTCTTCCAAATTATTCTGAAGCACATAACAAACTTGGTGTGACTTTCTTAAATTTAAATCAATATGATGATGCTATTGAGCATTTAGAGTGGGCAGTAGCATACAAATATGATTATTTTGAAGCTCATAATAACCTTGGAGTTGCTAATAAAAGTATTGGCCAAATAAGTAATGCAACTAAAAATTTTGAAAAGGCTATTGAAATTAATCAAAGTTATACTATGGCAATTTTAAATCTTGGCCTTATTCACAAAGATCTTGGACAAAATGACGAGTCTATTTATTGTTTTGAAAGGGTCTTGGATATCGAACCTGATAATGATCAAGCAAAGGCAAATTTAGAAGAACTCAGATCTCAGTAAAGTTTCAATATGAACTCAACACCCCTTTTAAATAATAAAATCAATTCTATTATTGAGCTCTATTCTTCTGGACAAATATCAGATGCATTAGAATCTATTGAAATCTTAATAGGTCAAAATCCAAACGAATCAATACTTTATAACATTAATGGTGTATGTTTGAAAGCGAATGGAAAATTAGAAATGGCGGCTCAATCTTTTAAGAGTGCTATTAATCTTAAACCAGACTTTGCTGATGCTCATTACAACCTGGCGCTTACTCACCAAGAGCTAAATCATCTGGATGATGCAGTAAAGAGTTATCAAGAAACATTAACTATTCAATCTGACTATGCCAAGGCTCATAACAACCTTGGTATTATTTATAATGAGCTTGGGCAGAATAATGATGCAATTAAATCTTATAAAGAAGCATTAAGTTTACAACCAGACTTTGTAGATGCATTAAATAATCTTGGCAATATCCAAACTGAACTTGGAAAATTAGATGAGGCTATTAAGTCATATAATCAAGCATTAGAAATTGAGCCAAACCATATTGAGGTTCATAACAATCTTGGTAATATTCTAAATGATCTAGGTCAATTGGATGAAGCAGTTAAGCATTATGAGAAAGCGATAGCTATATATCCTGATTATGGAGAAGCTCACAATAATCTTGGAAGCACGCTCAATGAACTTGGTGAAATGGATAAAGCAGTTAAGCATTATGAAAGAGCAATAGCTATTAATCCTTATTATGCTGAAGCTCATAATAATCTTGGCACTGCTCTCAAGGCTTTTGGTAAATTGGATGAAGCTATTAAAAGCTACATGAATGCAATCACTATTAATCCAAACTTTGCTGATGTCTTTTTCAACCTTGGAATTTTGTACTATGATCTTGGTCAACCCGAGGAAGCTCTCAATTATTATAGAAAGGCATTATCAATTAATCCTGACTTTGCTGCAGTTTATGAAAATTTAGGACTTATTCTTCAGGAAATGGGCCAATCAGATGAAGCATTTAATAGCTATGTTTATGCTCTAGCTTTAGAACCTGAAAACGCTAATATTCACCGGAATTTATCAACACTAAAAAACTTTAAAGAGGGGGATACACAACTTATTCAAATACAATCACTGCTCTCTAGTTCTTCCATTAGTAAGTCAGAAAGGATAAATTTGTGCTTTGCCTTAGCAAAAGCATATGAAGATTTAGGGAAGAAAGATGAATTTTTTAAAATCTTAAATGAGGGCAATAAACTTCGAAAAGAGGAATTAAATTATTCAATTGAGAGTGACTTAAAAAAACATACTAAATTAAAAAATATTTTTAAATTAGCCATTAAAGAGTCATCATCTTATAAGCCTCTCGCTGTTAGACCAATTTTTATTGTTGGAATGCCTCGTTCTGGAACCTCCCTAGTTGAACAAATTATCTCTAGTCACAACAAAGTCAAGGGTGCGGGAGAATTGCCCACCTTAGATAATCTTATTACTCCAATATTTAATGCCTATTTATCTAATAATAATATTCTTTCTGAAAGAAGCTTTTTAAATATACGCCAAGGATATACGCAATACCATTTATCTAACATAAATTCTTCTGAGGGCATTATTACTGACAAAATGCCTACAAATTTTGAAAATATAGGGTTTATTTTAAAGGCTTTTCCAGAAGCAAAAATTATCCATCTTAAACGAGATTCCATGGCAATTTGCTGGTCAATATATCAACGGTATTTTCCAAATGGAGCACTAGGCTTTCCCTACAGCATGAGTGATTTAGCGCTATTCTATCTCTCTTATGAAGAATTGATGGCCTTTTGGCATGACGCATTTCCTAATCAGATATATGATATTAGTTATGAAAACTTGACCACTAATCAAGAGGTTGAGACTAGAAAACTACTGGATTATTGTGAATTAGATTGGGATGAAAACTGTCTTAAATTTTATAATAACGCAAAAGCTACAAAAACAGCAAGTGCATTACAAGTCAAAGAAAAAATGTATCAAGGAAGTTCTGAGGCCTGGAAAAAATATGAAGAATATTTAAAACCTCTTATTAATTCTATTGGTTATTATCAAGAGAAACTTTAATGACAAATATAGGCCCTTCGGAAGAACAAATTAATTCTATTGTTTCAATTCTTTCAATTGGGAAGTTTAAAGAAGCATTAGAGAAAACTGCTGTCTTATGCCATAAATTTCCTCGTGAGTCTTTACTTTTTAATTTAAGGGGCGCATGCTATCAGGGTCTTGGTCAACTTGATACTGCTGTTGAAAATTATCAAAAGGCAATAGCTATTAATCCCAGTTTTTACAAGGCCCATTATAATCTTGGAGGCTTATTTCATGAGCTAGGTATGCTGGATGCCTCTATTGAGAGTTTTGAAAAAGCTCTCTCTATAAAACCTGATTACGCAGAAGCAAATAACAATATTGGAAACGTTTTTAAAGAGCTTGGTCATTTTGATAATGCAATTAAGAGTTTTGAGAAAGCGATAGAAATAAAACCAAGTTATTTTGAAGCTCATTTCAGCTTAGGTGAAATATTCCAAGATCTTAATAATATTACATCAGCAATTAGACATTATGAGGTTGTTCTGTTGATTAAGCCAGATTTTGCAGAATTACATAATAATTTAGCAGTTCTATATCTTCGAATAGATGATATTGATTCTGCCCTAAAACACTTGAAAGAGGCTGTGAGAATCTCTCCAGAATTTGCAGAAGCATTTTATAATCTTGGTCATGCCTATAAAGAACTAAATCAATCTGATAAATCACTAGATTGTTATAAAAACGCAATAGCCATGAATCCACATTATGCTGAACCACATTATGCAAGTGGCAATATCTTACAAGATCTAGGTCAATTTGATAAAGCAGTTAAATGTTATCAAATGGCGCTCATAATTGAACCAGATAAAGCTGAGGTGCATTATGAGCTTGGTAATATTTCATATGACTTAGGCCAATTTAATGCGTCCATTGAAAGCTATGAAAAAGCCATATCTATAGATTCAAATAATAGTCAGTTTATTAATGGTATGGGAATTGTTCTAAACAAAACTGGTCAATTTGAAAAAGCACTCAAATGTTACAAAAAAGCAATTTCTATTAATCCAGAATATGCAGAAGTTTACTTTAATCTTGGAAATCTTCAATGGGATCTCAATGAAATGGATGAAGCAGTTTCGAATTATGAGTATGCAATTAAATTAAAGCCTGGAATTGATTTTAATTTTGGAAATTTATTTCATTGCAAAATGCACTTATGTAATTGGGATAATTTTTCTATAAATCTTAAAGAAATACATAACAGAATTAATAATAGTGAGCTGACTATTGACCCATTTAGTTTGTCTGCCTTAATTGATGATGCAAAGATTCAGCTTAAAAATGCAAAAATTTTTTCCAAAGAAATAACCTCAAAGAATAATGCCCTCTCTAAAAAAAATAGCTATTTAAATCATAAAAAAATTAGGATAGGTTATTTTTCTGCAGACTTTAGAGAACATCCTGTGTCTTTTTTGTCAGCTAAACTTTATGAACTTCATGATAGGAGCCACTTTGAAATATTTGCATTTTCTTTTGGACCAAATACTCAAGATGAAATGAATCTTAGAATTAAGGCAGGAGTTGATAAGTTTTATAATGTTGAAAAGATGTCAAATAATGACATAGCATTATTATCAAGATCTTTAGAGATTGATATTGCAATTGATTTAGGAGGCTTTACAGCAAATAATAAAGCAGAAATTTTCGCTGTTAATCCAGCTCCAATTCAAATAAACTATTTAGGATACCCAGGCACTATGGGGGCTGATTTTTATGATTATATAATAGCTGATAAAATCATAATTCCAGAAGAACAAAAAAGGAATTATTCTGAAAATATTATTTATTTACCAAGTTGTTACATGCCTCAAGACAGCTCCAGACAGATTTCTAACAAATTAATAACTCGACAAGAGTGTAATTTACCGGAAGATGGTTTTGTTTTTTGTAGTTTCAATAATAGTTTCAAAATCACTCCAAAAGAATTTGATATTTGGATGCGGCTACTCAGCAAGATTGATGGGAGTGTCCTGTGGCTCTTAAAAGCAAATAAATCGTCTGAGGATAATTTAAAGAGTGAAGCAAAAAAACGTGGTGTTGAGCCTAATCGTTTAATTTTTGCCGATAAGATAGCAGTTGAAGAGCATTTAGCCAGACAGAGACTAGCTGATTTGTTTTTAGATACTTTTAATTTTAATGCGCATACAACAGCAAGTGATGCTTTATGGGCCGGCTTACCGGTTTTGACAAAAATTGGAAAAGGATTTGCAGCTAGAGTTGCTGGCAGTCTTCTTACTTCTCTTGAAGTACCTGAGCTTATTACAAATTCAGAAAAGGAGTATGAAGCGTTGGCACTTAACTTAGCTAGCAATCCTGAAAAGCTTGCAACAATCAAAAAGAAATTAGCTGATAAAAGAACTACAGCACCTCTATTTGATACTAAAACTTATACAAAGAATTTAGAAAAAGCCTATACTCAGGCTTTTGAAAGATACACAAATGGACTTCCACCACAAGAGTTTGAAGTATGAAAAATCAAGATCCTCCTCATGAATTTTTGGAGCCCATCATTGATAACTTTAATAAAGGAAAATTAAATAAAGCTCTCTCTGACTCTAATAAAATACTGGAAAAATTTCCATACTCAATCGTCCTTCATAATATTTCTGGAGCTTGTAATGCGGGTTTAATGGAATTTGATGCCGCCATTACTAGTTATCGAGAGGCTTTAAGAATTAAACCTGACTATGCTGATGCTTATTACAATATGGGTATTGCATTTAAAGATAAAGGTGATTTAGAATCAGCTATTGAAAGTTATAAAGAGGCTTTAAAGATTAAACCTAACTATGCAGCTGCTCATTACAATATTGGAAATGTCTTAAAAAATCGAGGTGATTTAGAATCTGCTATTGATAGTTATAAAGAGGCTTTAAAGATAAATCCTGATTATGCTGAGGCTTATTTCAATATTGGTAATATTTTAAAGAATCAAGATGATTTAGAGTTAGCCATTGAAAGTTATAAAAAGGCTCTAAAGATAAAACCTAACTATGCTGATGCATATTACAATTTGGGTATTGCATTAAAAGATGTTGGTGATTTAGAGGCAGCTATTGAAAGTTATAAAAGTTCCTTAAATATAGAGCCCAAATCTTATGATGCTTATTTTAATATGGGTATTGCCCTAAATGACGTTGGTGACTTAGAAGAAGCTATTGTAAGTTATAAGGAGGCTTTAAAGATAAAACCTGATTATGCCGAAGCTTATTACCAAATAGGAGTTTCACTAAAGGGGAAAGGTGATTTAGAAGATGCTATTGCAAGTTATAAAAAGGCTCTAAAGATAAAACCTAAAAATGCTCCAGCCTTATCTCAAGCTCACTATTTAGCAATAGTAATGTCAGACTGGTCATACGCCAAAACCTTAGAAAAAAATCTATCTATAGGTTTACTTGAGGGAAATTTATCAGTTTATGGACTTTTATCCTTAGATGATAATCCCTCAATGCATCATAGAAGATCAACTGAATTAGTAAAAAGTGACTACAAATTCAGACCTATATTTAATTCTAGACCTATTAAGAAATCTAATCACATTAAGGTTGGTTATTTTTCAAGCTATTTTAGACAACACCCAGTATCAATGCTAAGCATCGAGATGTTGGAGTTAGCAGATAAGGAAAATTTTGAAACTTATGCCTTCCATTATGGCCCGAATATTCAGGATAAATATAATCAAAGGATTACTTCCACTTTTAATCATTTCATAAATGTTTCTCATATGTCAGATAAGGAGATTGCTAACTTAGCTTTGGAACTTGAAATTGATATTGCGATTGAATTTAATGGATTCATGAAAGATGAGAGAGTTGGTATACTAGCCTATCATCCAGCTCCAATTCAGATAAATTATTTAGCATACCCAGGCACTATGGGGGCTGATTTTTATGATTATATAATAGCTGATAAAATCATAATTCCAGAAGAACAAAAAAGGAATTATTCTGAAAATATTATTTATTTACCAAGTTGTTATATGCCTCAAGACAGCTCCAGACAGATTTCTAACAAATTAATAACTCGACAAGAGTGTAATTTACCGGAAGATGGTTTTGTTTTTTGTTGCTTTAATCATAGTTTCAAAATCACTCCAAAAGAATTTGATATTTGGATGCGGCTACTCAGCAAGATTGATGGGAGTGTCCTGTGGCTTATAAAATCAAATAAATCGTCTGAGGATAATTTAAAGAGTGAAGCAAAAAAACGTGGTGTTGAGCCTAATCGTTTAATTTTTGCCGATAAGATAGCAGTTGAAGAGCATTTAGCCAGACAGAGACTAGCTGATTTGTTTTTAGATACTTTTAATTTTAATGCGCATACAACAGCAAGTGATGCTTTATGGGCCGGCTTACCGGTTTTGACAAAAATTGGAAAAGGATTTGCAGCTAGAGTTGCTGGCAGTCTTCTTACTTCTCTTGAAGTACCTGAGCTTATTACAAATTCAGAAAAGGAGTATGAAGCGTTGGCACTTAACTTAGCTAGCAATCCTGAAAAGCTTGCAACAATCAAAAAGAAATTAGCTGATAAAAGAACTACAGCACCTCTATTTGATACTAAAACTTATACAAAGAATTTAGAAAAAGCCTATACTCAGGCTTTTGAAAGATACACAAATGGACTTCCACCACAAGAGTTTGAAGTATTATGAATAAGCTAACAGTTATCCTTCCTGCAGCTGGTAAGGGCTCCAGACTTAATTTGCCATATCCAAAAGAGATATTAAGGGTCGACAAAGAAAAGGCTTTGATTGATAATAGCTTTGACCTCTTTAGTAAATTGAATCGTGAGAATGTAGAATTTATAGTTGTTATAAGCGAAGAAAAAACAGAAATCATTAAGTATTTATCAAAATATAAATCTCAATATAATATCAGTTTTACATATCAAAACCCGAATGAGATTGAATACACTGGTGCGATTAAAAGCGCAAAGCATCTTTTTGGAGAAAATAATATTGTACTTCTACCTGACACGATCTTAGAATTATCAGATGGTGTTGATCTAATCAGCGAGCTTCAAGAAAATTTAAGGGAGAAGGGATTTTCTTTCCTATTTAAGCCAGAATCAAACGAAAAAATGCTTAATACTAAAGGGTGCTTGCAGCTAGATAAAAATAATAGAGTGATAGATTATGAGGATAAGCCCTCACAAAATATGGATAGATTTAATGGATACTGGTGTGCTTTTGCTTTTAAAAAAGAAGTTTTTGATGAGTGCATCTCATTTATGGAACAAAGCACCTTGAAGCTCAAAAAACCCAATATTGTCATTGAAGAAACAAATATATTTGGCAGCAAGGTTATTTTAGTAGAGGAATATAAAGATTTAGGGACATGGGAAGAAGTAGGGAAACTACTTTCTAAAAATTATGATAGTTAATCCCGCACCTTAATTATATTATAATCATTTGGTTTCATTTAAACTGAGACTGTTTAATTGCTAACCTGTAATAATTAAAGTTTAATTTTTTTTCAGACCTCAGCAATACTCAAAATGAAGAAACAAAAAAAAAGATCTGTTAGTTTACAACACGCCAAAAATCAACAAGGCCCTCCTAGAGAAGTTATTCAATCCATTATTGATAGCTTTTCAAATGGACAAAAAAAAGAGGCAATTATTGCAATAGAAATCCTAACTAAAGACTTTCCTTTAGAGGCATTACTATTCAATGTTTGCGGCTCTTTTTATCAATCCACTGGTCAACTTGATTTAGCTGTTAAAAAATTTGAGAAAGCACTAACCCTTCAACCAGAGTATTCAGAAGTTCATTATAATCTAGGTGTTACTCTACGTGAACTTGGCAAAATAGAAGAAGCTATTTCATGTTACAAGAATGCCATTCTTTTAAAGCATGCTTATCCAAATGCTCATTACAATCTCGGCAATGCTCTTATAACCTTGAAGAAATACGATGATGCTATTATACATTTTAGTTTTGCAGTAGCCATTAATCCTAAATTCTCGCAAGCATATAATAATTTAGGACTTGCATATAAAAGTCTTGAAAATGACTTTGAGGCTGGTAAAAACTTTGACAAAGCATTAGCCATTAATCCTGGTTATGCTGAAGCTGCTAATCATCGTGGTGGTATTTTTCAGAATACTGGTGATCTTGAAAAAGCTATCGAATATTATGAAAAATCACTGGCAATTAATCCAAAGCTAGCTGATGCTCATAATAATATTGGTCTTACTGAGAAAGAGTTAAATAAAACTGATAGCTCAATTAGATCTTTTGAAAAGGCTTTATCAGTAGATCCAAATTATGCAAATGCTTACTATAATTTAAGTCAATTTAATAATTATTCTTTTAGTGAAAAGCAGATTAAAAATATGCAATCAATTCTTCAGACTGATGACATGGATCAATCTAACTTAGTAGCTATAAACTTTGCATTAGCAGCTGTTAACGAAAATTCAGGAAATAATGACATGTTTTTTAATTACCTTAATGAGGGTAATCGAATACGAAAAATAGACCTAAATTATTCATTCAATACCTCTAAGAAAATAATTTCAATTATTTATAAAATATTTGCTGAAAGACCTAATTCTATTAAAAAGTCCTTGAAAAATAATGATACATCAAATAAAAGTCCTCTATTTATTCTTGGTATGCCCCGCTCTGGAACAAGTCTGGTTGAGCAGATTCTTTCCAGCCATCAAGCTGTTTATGGTGGAGGTGAGTTAAGCATTTTGATGAAGCTTTGCCTTCCTTTAATAGAGGGTAAACTTTCTAATGAAAAACATACAAATACTTATTCTGAAAAAGATCTTATACTAATTCGAGAAAAATACTTAGATTCTCTTAATCAATTAAATACTTCTGAGAGTATCATCTCGGATAAAACACCAGCAAATTTCCAATATATAGGGATTATTCTTTCCATATTTCCTAATGCAAAAATTATTCATCTAAAAAGGGATCCTAGAGCAACATGTTGGTCAATTTATAAGTCTAAATGGAGTGGAAATGGCTATGGATTTTCTTACAATATGGATGATTTAGTTGGTTATTACGGCTTGTACTCTAAGTTGATGAATTTTTGGCATGAAAAGTTCCCAGGAAAAATTTATGATATTTGCTATGAAGACTTAACAACTAACCAAGAATATGAGACTAGAAACTTATTGGAGTATTGTGAGTTAGATTGGGATGAGAAATGCCTTAATTTTCATAAAAATAAACGAGCTGTCAAAACGGCTAGTTCTATGCAAGTTAGGGAAAAAATGTACCAAGGAAGCTCAGATGCTTGGAGAAAATATGCAGGTCATATTAAACCTCTAATACATGGACTAGAGCCATACTTGAAAAAGTAGTTTAGCTATTTAATTATTCCATTTAATTCCAAAAATTCTAGAATAGTTGACACTGAATCCTCTAGGCCTTGATTTTCTGTATCAATAATTAACTCTGGATTTTGGGGAATCTCATATGGAGAGTCAATACCCGTATAATTTTTAATTTCTCCAGCTCTTGCTCTTTTGTATAAACCTTTAACATCTCTAGATTCACATTTTTGCAAACTAGCTTTGCAGTAGATTTCTACAAAATCATCACTTGTAATTAATTTTCTTGCTTCATTTCGATCCTTGCTAAATGGACTTATAAAAGCAGTCATTACAATTAAGCCAGACTCTAACATCAGCTTACTAACTTCACTTATTCTGCGAATATTTTCAGTTCTACCAACTTCACTAAAATCAAGGTTTGAGTTCAAACCATGACGAACATTGTCACCATCTAGGACAAAAGTGCTACAACCCCTTTGAAATAGTCTTTCTTCTAATGAGTGGGCCAGAGTCGACTTACCAGATCCAGAAAGTCCAGTAAACCAGAGAACAATTGAACGATGATTGTTTAATTTATTCCGTCTTTGGCGAGTGACTGTTGCCTGATGATAAATTATATTAGTGCTTTTCATCTTCAAATATTTATTCATTAAAAAATTAAAAAATAATCTAAGCTATTATATATGCCAATTAGATAGAATTTTTCCTTAGAAAGTTTTCTAGATTATAAAAAAACAATATATAATTTTTTTTAGAATAATTAATACATAATTATATGAGATTTGATTTTGTACCCTTCTTTAATCCAGGAGAAAATATTCCTTGGAATAGGGTTGTTAAAATGATGCGTGAGCAAACAAATTTAGCTGAGCAGGCTGATTTTACAACCGTTTGGCTTACTGAGCATCACTTTGCTCATAATGGCTATCTTAATGCTCCTCCAAACCCAATAATGATGTCTCTTGATCTAGCCTCTCACTCAAAAAAAATAAGAGTGGGACAGGCGCCTATTGTCCTTCCTGATTGGCATCCATTAAGGGTAGCAGAGGATATAGCACTTCTTGATAATATGACTGAGGGAAGAGTTGATTTTGGTGTCGCAAAAGGTATTAATGAGAGAGTGACACTGCAATTTAACAAAGATGCTGATCGAAGAGATAATGAAAAGAGTTATCGTTTATTTATGGAGTCCCTTGAGGTCATATTAAAAGCATGGACTAAGGATCCTTTTTCACACAAGGGTGAATTTTATGAGTTTCCTGTTCCTGGTTGGAAGGAAACAAATCGCTTCTTAATGCCTCTTGAAAAAGAGTATCACTCAGAAAAAGGAGAATATACTGGCATGTATATTCATCCTCGGCCTTATCAAGATCCTCATCCTCCAGTCTGGCTAATGTCTAATTCACCACACACTTATAAATTGGCTGCTGAAAGAGGCTTTAAGGTGATTGGTATGTCAAGCCCTCCAGGGAAACTTGAAAGTTGTTGGGATGCTTATGCCAATGCAGAATCACATGATGGGGCAAAATACCAAAGAGGAGATGGTGTTGGAGTATGCACTGTCATTTATGTTGCGGAAACAATGGAGCAGGCTGACAAAGATGCTAGAGCTGCAATCAATGGCTATTATGAATACCTAAGTGGCTCTAGGCCAGAAGGAAGTTGGACCCGAAAAGCCTATCTAGATGATGATGCCAATCCAACTGATGAAGACCTCAATGGAGAATGGTTTGATTTCCTTATGAAGTATGAATTGATATGGGTTGGTGATGCAGACTATGTTGCTGAGAAAATTGATAAGCTTAATAAATCAATTGGTCTCAATCATATTATGTTGCTTCAGCAATTCCCAGGATTTGACTATCAAAAAATACTCAAAAGCATGGCTCTATTCTCTGAGAGAGTTATGCCAAGGTTTAATCCAGATGGTGTTTAAGAATAGGAAATAAGACGAATGCTAGAAATTTGGGGTAGAAAAAATGCTAATCAAGTTATACAGGTCCTTTGGACTCTCTCTGAGTTAGATATTGATTATGAAAGGCATTCTATAGGAACTGAATCAGGTGATCTAGATACAGATGATTATAAATCCCTTAATCCTAATTCAAAAATTCCTACTATTCGTGATAATGGTTTTGTATTGTGGGAATCACATACAATAATTCGCTATCTTGCAAGGCAGTATGGTTTTGGTAATCTTTATCCTGAGGATCCTCAAAAGGTGGCAATCTCTGATCAATGGATGACCTGGTCTACAGATAGCTTTATGGGAACTTTTTTTCCTGTTTTTTGGCAGCTTGTTCGAACTGAGGAATCACAAAGAGATTATAACAAAATTACTGAAATGGCAAAGCAGAGTGCTGAAGTACTGAAAGTGCTTGAGGGGCATCTAGCTAATAATAAATTTGTTGCTGGTGATGAGTTCACATATGGTGATATCCCTCTCGGCGTTTTACTACATAAGTACTTTGTACTTGATATTAAAAGACCAACAATGCCAGGGATCGAAGCATGGTATCAAAAACTAACCGAGAGAAATCCTTTCAAAGAACACGCAATGCAGCCATTTGGTAATTCACCTGATGAATTCTTGGAATTACAAACCAAAGGTGAGAAAAATTTATAATTAACTTTTATGTCAATCTCCAATTCAAATACATCAACAAAAGAGGCAGGAATAACTTCTGACCTGCTTGCTAAAATTACTAATGCCTACAATCAAAATGATATTGATAAAGTAATGTCATTTTTTGCAGAAGATGCACTATTCGACCATGCAGCAGGACCTAATATTAATGGTACTCGGTTTTCTGGTTTGGATAATATCAGAAAAATATTCGAGGGACTATTTAATAATGTTGAGAGTGTCCAATGGACCCCAATTGACACCCGGATTTCTGGCGACAAAGCTTATTGTGAATTTCATCGACTTGCAAAACTCAAATCTGGTGAAATTCAAGACTTTTTGAGCATTGATATCTTGACATTCCGTGATGGACTAATTATCCACAAAGATACTTTTTATAAAAATAGAACTAACTAAAAAAGGGATTTTAAATGACAAGAACTAAACCCATTGACCCAATATTAGAAAAGGGTTACAACGTCAGATTATTAGTTGATGATTTTGATGGACTTATTAATAAATGGACTAAAAGAAGTGCAGCTTTCAGAGCTACTGTAGATTCATCAATTGATTGTCAATATGGAAGTGGTGAAAAAGATAAGCTAGATATTTTTCGTTGTGGACAAGATAATGCCCCCCTATTCATTTTTATTCATGGCGGGTACTGGCAGCGAGGTGATAAATCATTCTATAGCTTTGTAGCTGAGTCATTTGTAAAGTCAGGAATCGATGTTGCTCTTATAGGTTATCAACTATGCCCAGATGCAAGCATGACCAATATTGTTGAAAAAATACAAGAGGCTATCATTTGGTTGTGGCGAAATGCTGATAAGCACTCAATTTCAAAAAATCGAATTAATGTCTCTGGTCACTCAGCTGGTGGTCATATTACAGGTATGATTCTTGCAACGGACTGGCAAAAAATAGCTAATGACCTTCCTCAGGATATAGTAAAAACTGGCATACCAATAAGTGGACTTTATCAACTTGATCCTATTAGAGAAACAACAATTGGTGATGCTCTGGGCTTAGATGACAATGAAAGCCTTGAATTAAGCCCACATTTCTTTGAACCAAAAACAGATGCTCCAATTCTCGTAACTCTTGGTGGTGCAGAGACGCCTGAATTCCATTGGCAAACCAATCAATTTGTTGAAAAATGGAAAGATCATGATGCTCCTCTTGATTATCATGCAGAGCCTGATGTAGATCACTTTGGTGTGGTTGAGAGACTTGCCAGTAAAGACTCTGAAATTTTCATAAAGGTAAAGGATTGGCTAATTTAATTTCTTAAATAATGAATGGCAGCTTAAATATCAAATCTATGAACCTTTACAATAATGTAGATAGGATATTTAATGAACTTAATGAAATAGGCAAATCAGATTCAGATAATCTATCAATTAAAGATTTAACGAAATTTGATCAATTTCACTATCATGGAACAGATGCAATTGATATTGCTATTGATTTACTTGAAATAAATAGTAATTCAAAAATATTAGACGTTGGCTCAGGTATCGGAGGACCAGCAAGGTACATTGCCAGCAAAACGGGTGCCAAAGTAACAGCGATTGAACTCCAATCAGATCAAAATAACTTAGCCAGTAACCTAACCAATAGATGTGGCCTAGCCACTAAAGTAAATCACCTTTGCGGAGACATACTTGATTATGATTTTAAGGGCCAAAAATTTGATGCTGTTGTTAGTTGGCTTACTTTGTATCATATAACAAATCATAAAATTTTATTAACAAAGCTAAATGATTTATTAAATCTAAATGGTTTTTTTTATACAGAAGATATAACTAGTAGGGTTGATTTAAGTGATGCTGAACTTAAAGATATTGAAAAAGAAATTTATGGAAAGCATCTCCCCTCTTTTGATAAATACATCTCAAACCTTGAGCATAATGGATTTAGTGTGGTTTCTAGTGAAGATATGTCAAATTCCTGGACAGAATTTACTAAAACTAGAATTAAAACCTATAATTCTGAAAAAGATAGAAATATAAGAGTGCATGGTAAAGAAGTTTTTGAAAGCTTGAGCTCATTCTACAATTTTGTTGGCCAAAATTTTTCTAATGGGAAGTTAGGAGGTATTAGGATTGTAGCAAAAAAAGACTTAAACTAATTATAAACCTTCCTAATTTAAATTGGCGTCCCGTAGGAGATTCGAACTACCTGTTTCCAGGATGAAATCCTGGCGTCCTGGGCCACTAGACGAACGGGACAGAAAGGGTTTCCTAACGAAAGGAAATTTAACAAAGCACTATAATAAATAACAAATTTGGTATCGCGTAGGGGAATCGAACCCCTCTTGCCAGGATGAAAACCTGGAGTCCTAACCGATAGACGAACGCGACATTAAAAACATTTTTTGCTTGGTGGAGCTAGGCGGGATCGAACCGCCGACCTCTTCACTGCCAGCGAAGCGCTCTCCCAGCTGAGCTATAGCCCCAAATAACTAGGTTGTTTAGCAAAACGTAGATTATAATCTGTATCCTCTTTTAGTCAAGTCAAAATTGGTAAAATATTGGTATTATGGAACAAACATTCGACAGTAAAAATTATTCAATAGATGTGCTCTACCACATTGGTGCCCTTGAAAATTCAATTCATTTTATTTTCGATAAGGCAACTAAAACATGTGCAATAGTAGACCCTGCATGGGAACCTAATTTATTTATAGAAAAAATTCAGGAATCTGGATATACCTTAACTGACATCTTGGTAACTCATTGGCATGGTGATCATACTAATGCAGTGGATGATATAGCCAATATGACTGGTGCAAAAATAACTGCGGGCATAAACGAGATTCCACATCTAAATATTGAAAATGAAGTCCATGCTGTGTCTGATGGAGATACTATAAAGCTAGGTGAATTAAATATTAAAGTTATTGAAACAGCTGGTCACACTGCTGGAGGTGTTTGTTATCTTCTTGATGAGCACTTAATTGCTGGTGATACTTTATTTGTTTATGGTGTTGGTATTTGTAGTCTTCAGGGCTCTAATCCTATCACTTTATTTCATTCTCTCAAAAAATTGTTATCTCAAGTAGATGATAATATTATTTTGTTATGTGGGCACAACTATGGGTCAGAAATATCAACTACAATCGCAGAACAAAAAAGGGCTAATCCGTTTTTATTAATTGAAGATGAAGACACGTTTGTTCGTTATCGCATGCACGTTCATGACTCAACAAGAAAATATCCAATGTCCCCTATGACATTAGAAGAGGTCAACGCCTTGTTATGATAGGAGTTTATGGCGGATCTTTTGATCCCATTCATTTGGGGCACCTTAAAACAGCAAAATTTATAAAACATGAACTTGGTCTCAACAGGATGCTTCTATTACCTTGCAATCAACCAGTTCATAGACAACCTCTTCATTACACAGCCTCTCAAAGACTTGAAATCCTAAATCTTGGGCTCAAAGATTTCTCTGAACTTGAAGTTGACACTAGTGAGATTGATCGAGGTGGAAACTCTTATATGATTGACACTCTTAAGAACTTAAAAATTAAACTTAATAATGAATCAATTTGTTTAGTGATTGGTATGGATAGCTTTGTTAATTTTAAAACATGGAAAAATTGGGATGAATTCTCTAAAATAATTCATTTGATTGTTCTGCCAAGAGAAGGCGAACAACCACTTGTAAAAGGTCTTGAAACTTTTGAGGTTAGTTCAGATATTAAGCAAATTAAATCTGAAGCAAATGGATTGTTATATTTTTCTAATACTGGAATGATAAATATTTCTTCAACTGCTGTTAGAGGTCGAATTTCTGAAAATCAAAGTCTTGATAAATTCTTGCCTAAATCCGTTATTAACTACCTAAATAATTTATGAATCTTGATGAACAAATAAGTGTTGTCAAAAATGTTATTGATGACCTAAAGGGTGAAGATATTGTTACTCTAGATGTTATGAGTCAGTGCGTCGATATGGAGGCAATTATTATAGCAACTGGTCGATCAATTCAGCATGTCAGGGGTATAGCTAACAATGTTAGTATGGAGGCAAAAAGGCTAAATATGATGGTCCTTGGAACTGAGGGAGCAGAATTTAGCGAATGGGTTCTTGTTGATCTTGGAGAGGTAATTGTCCATGTCATGACTGAAAAAACTAGGGAATTCTATAAATTAGAAAAATTATGGACTAGTGAGGAAGATGAGGATTAACCTTATAACAATTGGTAGGAAGATGCCCAATTGGATCTCGACTGGTATTGAGCATTACCAAAAACAACTTCCTTCTCATTACCATTTTACAATTACTGCTATAGACTCTCAAAGCCGAAAATCAGATAGCACTGAAAAAACAAAAGAACTCGAATCAAAGCTTATTCTTGAAGCAGCAAAAGATTCTACTATTCTAATTGCATTTGATGAGATGGGCAGTCAGCAGTCGAGTAAAGTAATTGCAAAATCAATTGAAAGCTGGCAGCTCCAAAGTGAAAATGTTGCGCTAATTATTGGCGGTGCTGATGGACTATCCTCTGAATTTAAGAAAAAATGCCACCACCTCTGGGGACTTTCAAATCTTACTTTGACTCATTCAATGGCAAGATTACTAGTAGTCGAACAAATCTATAGGGGCTTTAGCTTAATTAGTAATCATCCATATCATCGGGAATAAAAGTAGATCAGATAATTGCGTTAATATTCTCAGGTGGTCTGCCAATAGCAACACCCTTTTCAGTTCTTACTATAGGGCGCTCAATAAGTATTGGAAATTCGAGCATTGCGCTAATCAGCTCTTTTTCACTTAATGACTTATCTGATAATCCAAGCTCTTTGTATTTAGTCTCCCCTTTTCTCATAAGCTCTCGGGCACTTATCCCCAAATCTTTCAAAATATCTTTAAGTTCTATTTCACTTGGTGGTTCAACTAGGTAGTTAACAACTTCAAAGTCGACATCATTTTGTTCTAAAATGGCAACTGTTGCTCTTGATTTAGAGCAGCGTGTATTGTGATAAATCTTAGCACTCATTAATTTTACTCATGAAAAAATTTCTTATTATACTCTTGCTTATATCGCCAATTCATACTAGCCAGGCGCTAAGCATTACTGATATAGTTGACTGGGCAAAACCCTTGATGCCATGGTATGAGCAACAACCAGAATTAACATTTGAGTTGATTGATATAAAGGGAAATGTATTTACAGAAAAAAATACTGAAGGGAAGTATCTTGTAGTTAATTTTTGGGCTACTTGGTGTACGCCTTGTTTAAAAGAGATTCCCGCATTTGTTAAATTCTATAAAGAAAACTCTGATCATGTAGAGATATTGGGTCTTGATTTTGAACCTGTCAACATAGAAATTATTAATGAGTTTATTGAACGCTTCAATATTAATTATCCAATAATACTTTATGATCATCGGAATGACTCAGAATACTCAAATTTTGGTGAAATTCTAGGAATGCCAACAACTCAAATTTACAGCCCAGAAGGAGAATTACTACAAACATTTATGGGTGAAGTAACGATCGAAGATCTCAATAAATTTATAATACCAATCTCTTAGACTCACCTCCCTCGTCCCTTACAAGTCTGGGTAGTAAATATCCTGGAACTAGTTTCTGTAGCTTTATAAAAATTTCGTTAGCCTTGTTATCCGAAATTAAAAAACGTTCTGCGCCTGTTACTTTATCTAGCAGATGAATATAGTATGGCAATATAGATGACTCAAAAAGCTTATAGGATAATTTAGCTAAGACTTTTGCATCATCATTCACATCCTTTAAAAATACTGACT
This sequence comes from Candidatus Thioglobus sp. NP1, assembly GCF_003326015.1. NCBI lineage: Bacteria > Pseudomonadati > Pseudomonadota > Gammaproteobacteria > Pseudothioglobaceae (SeqCode) > Candidatus Thioglobus > Candidatus Thioglobus sp. NP1. Next base: position 754,649 of record NZ_CP023860.1, on the reverse strand, counting down.
GATTAAGTAATGTAAGATTCCTTAGAGCCTCTACATTTTTTATAAAGTCATCTGATATTTCTTGGGCATGATTAATATGAAAAACAATCACTACTTTTAATCTAGTTTTATTAAGCATTGATATTATTTCTTTAGTTATTCTTGAAGGAATTACTACGGCTGTCCTTGTATGAATTCTCAGCGTTTTTATATGTCTAATGCTTTCAATTTTTTTTAATATTTTGCTAAGTTTTTTATCACTCAACGTAAGAGGATCACCGCCACTTAATAAAACCTCATTGACCTCTTTACTCCTTGAAAGATAGCTATCAATATCAGGCCAGTTTTTTAAAATGTCATTATCCTGATAATCAAAGTTTTGCCTAAAGCAATACTGGCAATGAATTGCACAAACACTACTCGAAATTAAGAGGACTCTTGAAGGGTATTTATGAATCAGTCCCTTAACTGGAGAATGCCTCTCATCAGAAACAGGTGAATCAAGAAAATCATTAGAGCTTTGAGTTTCCTTGGGCAGGATTTGCAACAGTAGAGGATCTAAGGGGTCTGACTTATTAATCCTTTGGGCAAACTCAAGAGGAATCTTGATTGGAAAACTACCCTCTTGGAACCCATCATGATCAAAATATTCATTACAGTCACTAGCAGTTTTTAAAGAATTTCTAACACTTTCATTCCAGGTTTTATTCATCTATATTTACTAGTTAATTAGCTTAACCACTATTAAATAATCAGTCATCATTATAATGATTCAATTAGTGATTATAATTTATCTATACTGACTAATATAACGATGATATTTACTAAGAATAATATCTATATGTACTCAATTACTTAATATGATTTCTCCCCCTATTGTTGATGGATTAAATGAAAAGCAGCAGCAATCAGTTGCACTAGATGAAGATATTAACGCTCTGATCTTAGCAGGTGCTGGAAGTGGCAAAACAAGGGTTTTAACGCATCGAATACATTATTTAGTTTCAACAAAGAATTATCATGTCGATGACATCCTTGCAGTTACCTTTACCAATAAGGCTGCTAATGAAATGAAAGAGCGTTTGAGTGATCTTCTCAGAAGACCAATTGGTAGGATGTGGGTTGGCACCTTCCACTCACTTGCTCATAGACTTCTGAGAACTCACCCTATAGAGGCAAACCTTTCGCCAACATTTCAAATTCTAGATGCTCAAGATCAGTTTCGAATTATTAAACGCTTGATGAAAGAAAATGGCGTAGATGAAACAAAATTTCCAATAAAAAAAGTTCAGTGGTTTATTAATCAACAGAAAGATGAAGGCATCCTCCCTCATGAGATAGATGCAGGATACAACTTTTTTGTAAAGCAAAGTGCAAATGTTTTTGACCTCTATGAGAAGCATTGTCAAGTAAATGACTTGGTTGACTTTGCTGGCTTATTGGTAAAAAGTTATGGGCTCTTAAAAAATAATCAATCTCTTTTAGAGCATTATCAAAATAAGTTTCGCCATATCTTAGTTGATGAGTTTCAAGATACTAATCGAATTCAATACCAATTTATTAAAATACTTCATAATCAAACTAATCATGTTTTCTGTGTTGGTGATGATGATCAGTCCATTTATGGCTGGAGAGGAGCCAAAATTGAAAATATTCAAAAGATTGAGAATGATTTCAAACCAATACAAGTTATTAAGCTTGAGCAAAATTATCGATCAACTGGAAATATCCTTAGTGCTTCTAATGCCTTAATAGCTAATAATCAAAACCGTCTTGAAAAGTCTCTTTGGACGGAGTCAGGTGATGGTGACTTGATAAATGTATTAAACGCAAGAACAGAAACTGAGGAAGCACAATATGTTGTTGGTGAAATCCAAACTCAATTTAATCAGGGTAGGAATCTAGATGAATGCGCGATACTCTATCGTTCAAATGCGCAATCTCGAGTCTTTGAAGAATCTCTAATTAAACAAAATCTGAATTATAGAATCTATGGTGGTTTACGATTTTTTGAGCGAGCTGAAATAAAAGACGCAATGGGTTATATCCGACTTATTGAGAATACTTCAGACAATATCGCTTTTGAGAGGATTGTGAATTTTCCAACCCGTGGGATTGGTCTTTCTACGATTGAAAAAATTAGGTCTTATGCAAACGAAAATCAAACTAACCTTTTTCAGTCATCAATTGCTATTATTGATAGCCTCCCATCAAGAGCAGCAAACGCTTTACAAAGCTTTATTCATCTAATTGAAGCAATTAGTGATAGTTCAAAAAATCTTATACTTGATGAAAAAGTAGACTCTATCCTTTTACAATCTGGGTTAATGTCTCACTACGCTAATGATAAAAGTGACAAAGCAGGAAGTAAACGTGAAAATCTTGACGAACTTGTAACTGCTGCAACGCAATATGTTCATGAAGAAGATAATGAAATGAATGAAACCCAAGGTTTTATTGCTCTTGCAACACTAGACTCTAGTGGCGAGTCTAATCAAAGTAATCAGAGTTCTGTTCAACTTATGACTGTGCATTCGGCAAAAGGACTGGAGTTTCCTGTAGTTTTTTTAGTAGGCTTGGAAGAGGATTTATTTCCTTCCAGACAAAGCAAGGATGAGCCTCATCTTCTTGATGAAGAAAGACGCCTTTGTTATGTTGGAATGACCAGAGCTATGAAGTCTTTAACACTCTCTTATGCTAGTCGGCGATTCCTTCATGGTCAATCTTTTTATTCACTAAGTTCTAGATTTCTTGATGAAATACCAAAGAGTTTTTTGAACTATATTAAAAATGAAAGCACTGAAAATAGTTACCAAGGATATAAAAAAAATACTAATGTAAGTAATAAGATGATTGCGACTTCAGATTCAATTTATTCAATTGGTCAGGTCGTTAAGCATGCTAAATTTGGACTTGGCACTATTTTAAATTATGAGGGTAGTGGCGATTCAATGCGACTGCAAATTAATTTTCAAAGAGCTGGAACAAAGTGGCTAATTAGCTCTTACGCTAACCTTGAGATAGTTTAGCTTTGAGTCCAAGGCATACCGTCATACCTCCAACCATTTAGATTCCCACGATGATTATTTTCATCAAGGTCACCTTCAAAACCACTAGCAACATGTGCTACATTATTAAAGCCCTTAGATTGAAGACACTTTAGTGCCTCATTTGAGCGAAACCCACTTCTACAAATCAAAATCACTTCTGACTCTAATTTATCGTTACGGTTACCTAATGCTTCAATCACTGCATCATGAAAAATATCAGGATTTGGCTCCCAATTTGGCTCGTCTATCCATGGTATAAGGACTGAATTCTCAGGATAACCAACATACTTATGCTCAGCCTTACTCCTCACATCAACGAAGAGAGCGCCTGGATTATCACTTAGTCTTTCTAATGCCATTTTTGGCAATAAGTCACGTTTATAGCTCATTTATTTTTCCCAAAGAATTAATCAATATTAACATAATCAAATTTATTTTTTACGTTTAAAGACAGCAATTGACTCCACGTGGGCTGTTTGTGGAAACATATCCATTACCCCTGCGCTCATCAAATTAAACCCTAATTCAATTAATCGAGCAGTATCTCTCGCTAGAGTAGCAGGATTGCATGAAACATAGACTAAATGCTCAACACCTAACTTTGGAAGCAGCTCTACTATTTCTATTGCACCAGTTCTTGCTGGATCTATAAGAGCTTTGTTATACTTCTGACCCCTAAACCATTCAGAGCCTGAGACATCGTCAAAAAGGTCTGCCTTATAAAAAGAGGTATTAGTAATAGCATTCATTATGGCATTTGATTTAGCCCTTTCTACTAAACCCTTATCCCCTTCTATACCAACTACCCTTTTAACATATCGAGAAATTGGTAGGGTAAAGTTGCCTAACCCACAGAAAAGGTCTATTACTTCATCATCAGCATCTAATTCTAATAAATCAATTGCTAAATTGATCATTTTTTGGTTAATTTCAAAGTTTACCTGAGTAAAGTCATTAGGCAAAAAAGTCATCTCAATATTGTGATCTTTAATAGAATAAGTTAAATTTATGTTATCAATTAAAGGCCTAACAGTATCTAAACCACCGCTCTGAGTGTACCAAGTGATAGCCAGCTTATCTCCATATTCTTTAAGAATAACTTCATCTTCTTTAGTTAATGGTTCGAGATGCCTTAGAATTAGAATAGTATCTAATTCAGCAATAGCAACCTCAATTTGAGGGACATGTGTCTTGATACTTAACTTACCAATACACTCTCCTAGTAGCTCAAGATTTTCACCAAGTGATGGATGAAGAACCTCACAGCGACTCATTACTGTAATAAATGAGGACTTCCTTTCACGAAAGCCTACAAGCACTTTTTCTTTTTTCGCTACATAGCGAACCCCTAATCGAGCTTTTCGCCGATAACCCCAACTATCAACCTGAAGTGGATTTAGCCATTTTTTTGGTGCACTTTTTGCTTGACCCATAAAAGCACTTTTTAGCCAGCTCTCTTTAACACTAATTTGATTTTCTGAAGAAAGGTGTTGAAAAGAACATCCTCCACATACTCCATAAACTTCGCACTTTGCTTTAATTCTATCAGGTGATTTTTCAAGTATTTCAATCATGTCTGCTTCCTCGTACTTTGATCGAGAAAGAGAGCGAGATGCAATAACTTTCTCACCAGGGAGTGCGCCACGAGTGAAAATGATTTTATTATCATAATGAGAAATACCCCTACCCTCATGAGACAAGGATTCGATATCTAGTTCATAGATTTTTTCTTTGAGTTTTCTTCTTCTAGCCATTTAGTTGCTTTAATATCTCATTTTTAAAGACTGAATAAGTTCCTTTAGAGTGCCAATATATATGAATTCTTGATTGAAGTATTTATAAAGCAAAACTGAGAAACTACTGACATCCAACCCTCAGTTGTTATGATTATTCATATTAGAAAAAGTAATATTTTTTCTAGATAAAGTATACAATAATTAATAAATATAAAGCACTTTGAATGTTTTCATAAATTTATAACTATTCGAGTAAATATGACAAAGATTGCAAATGGAATTAAAGTTATCGATTCAGGTTATTACAGTAAAGACTTTGCCTCAATATATATTCTAAGAAAGGATGATAAAGTTGCCATAATTGAGACTGGAAATTACTTTAGTGTGTCAAATATCCAAAAAGCACTTGAGAAAGATGGCCTAAGTTTTTCAGATGTAGCTTATGTCATACCTACTCATGTTCATCTTGATCACGCCGGTGGCGCAGGTCAACTCATGAAACAATGTAAAGATGCAAAGCTAATAGTTCATCCTCGTGGTGCCCGACATATGATAGATCCTCAAAAATTAATTGCAGGGGCTACGGCAGTTTATGGTGAAAAGAAATTTAAAGAACTCTATGGAGATATTATTCCAATAGAGGCAAATAAAGTTATTGAAGCAGAAGACAACTTTCTACTAGATTTTGAAGGTAGAGAACTTAAATTTATTGATACCCCAGGACATGCAAAACATCATTTTTGTATATGGGATAAACAAACAGGAACCATGTTCACAGGTGATACATTTGGAATCTCATATAGAGATCTTGATAAGGATGGTGAAGTATATATTTTCCCAAGTACTAGCCCTGTTCAGTTTGATCCTAAGGCGCTTGTTGAGAGTATCAATAAAATAATGGAATATAATCCTCATAGAGTCTGCTTAACGCATTTTTCTGCAATTAAGCCCTCAAAGCAGGTTGTTGAGCAGTTGATAGATGGCATCAAATTTGTAAGCGATCTGGCAAAAAAATATGCCGCCCATAATGATGCAGAATTAATTATTCGTGAAAAGATGATGGAATACTTTTTAAAAGGACTTTCAAAAATTGGCGTTGCAGATCTAAATTTTTGTAGAGAAAGGCTTGACCTTGATGTAAAAATTAATACTCAAGGCTTAATTTATTGGCAACAAAAAAATTAGTTTTTTTAAAAATAAAATTCAATTAGTTATGAATTTTTTTAATAAAAAAATTTACAGCATCTATGATAATTAAAATAATATTTTTTATTTAAATTAATTTTCATATCAAAAAAAATGAAATCTTTTATTCCCCCTTCTAGAGTCTTAATGGGTCCTGGGCCTGCAGATGTTCATCCAAGAATTCTTGAAGCAATGTCAAGGCCAACAATAGGCCATTTAGATTCTGTATTTATAGATATGATGGATGAAATTAAAGAAATGCTCAAGTATGCATTCAAAACTGATAATGAGCTAACGATGCCTATCTCTGCCCCTGGATCAGCAGGTATGGAGGCTTGTTTTACTAATCTTGTTGAGTCAGGTGACAAGGTAATTGTTTGCATTAATGGTGTCTTTGGTTCTCGTATGAAAGAGAATGTAACAAGAATTGGTGGTCATGCAGTAGTTATTGAAGATGAATGGGGCAAGCCAGTAAGCTCAGACAAACTTGAACAAGCCTTAATTGAAAATCCTGATACTAAAATAGTTGCGTTCGTTCATGCTGAAACTTCAACAGGAGCCCTGTCAGATGCAAAATTACTTTGTCAAATTGCCAATCGATATGGCTGTCTAACAATTGTTGATGCTGTAACTTCGTTAGTAGGTTCAGAATTAAGGGTTGATGAATGGGGTATTGATGCAATCTACTCTGGTTCACAAAAATGCTTATCTGCAATGCCTGGGCTTTCACCTGTTAGTTTTAGTGAAAGAGCAATTCACAAGATCACACATAGAAAAAAGGCTGTTACTAGTTGGTTTTTAGATCTGAACTTAGTAATGGGTTACTGGGGTAAGGGCGCAAAACGAGCCTATCATCATACTGCTCCAGTTAACACTCTATACGGCTTACATGAGTCCTTGATTATGCTTACTGAAGAAGGGCTAGAAAATTCATGGCAGCGTCATCAAGATAATCATATTCTTCTTAGGGATGGGCTACAAAATTTAGGAATTAACTTCCTAGTTGATGAATCGAGTCGTCTTCCTCAACTAAATAGTATATTTATTCCAAAAAATACCGATGATGAAAAGGTGCGCTCATCATTAATTAATAAATACAACATTGAAATTGGCGCAGGTCTTGGAATCCTTTCTGGAAAGATATGGCGAATTGGGTTAATGGGTCACACATCAAGGAAAGAAAATATTGAACTTTGTTTGGCGGCACTAAAAGAAACTTTGTAAATTTTAGTCTTTAATTTTCGCTAATAATACCTCATCAGTTTCAACCCTATCAGGGTCAGGAAGACAACAATCAACTGGACAAACCTCTACACACTGAGGCTCATCAAAATGCCCAACACACTCTGTACAAAGATCACCATCTATTTCGTAGATTTCGTCACCCATATAAATTGCTTCATTAGGGCACTCAGGAACACAGACATCACAATTAATGCATTCTTCTGTAATCAATAGAGACATAAACTTTTCCCCATCTTTAATAATTAAACCAACAATTCACTAGAGTTGGATTTTTTTCAAGAAACCGAGCATATTTTAACGTATCAATACAAAAATAATTATGATATTCGGTATCATTAATAATTATTTTTTTTAGGGTTATTATGAGATCACTTATACTTATCTTCACTTTCTTATTTTCTTCACTTTCATTTGCCAACTTAGAAGATGGTATATATGCCCATATCAATACCAATAAGGGCGAAATAATTGTAGAGCTTGCATATGAAAAAGCACCCCTCACTGTCATTAATTTTATAGGGCTTGCTGAGGGCACAAAAGATAGCAACAAGGAGCTGGGTGTTCCTTTTTATGATGGAATATCCTTTCATCGCGTTATTGAAGACTTTATGATTCAAGGTGGGGATCCTGCGGGTAATGGGACTGGAGGACCTGGGTATAACTTTTCAGACGAGTTTAGTGACCTTATACATGATAAACCAGGAGTGCTTTCAATGGCAAACTCAGGGCCAAATACGAATGGCTCTCAATTTTTTATTACACATGTTGCAACTCCCTGGTTAGATGGAAAGCATAGCGTATTTGGCTTTGTTGTTAATGGTATGGATGTTGTCAATTCAATTAAGCAAGGAGACACTATTGAAAGTTTAGTGATAAAGCGTATTGGAGATGATGCTAATCAATTTTTAGCTAATGAGGAATCATTTAGAGCCCAAATGTTGATTATCAATGAGGGATTAATTGCGCAGCAAGAATTACGCATTAAAGACTTTGAAAATTATGTCTCATCAAATTATCCTAACGCTTTAAAAGATGAATTAGGTATTTTTAGTGAGGTAAACAATGAAGGTAATGGATTAAAGGCTACTAAAGGTCAGGTTGTTACAGTTGATATTGCTCTTATTGCACATTGTTGTCAGGTTATTCGTGAACCTGGCAATCCAATTCAATTTACAATTGGAAGTGGCGACATACTTAGCTTAATTGATAGTAGCGTTGCTCAAATGTCTATTGGTGAAAAACGAACTATTATTGCATTATATGAGGACGTTTTTGGAAGTGCCTCAAGCCAACAAACAAATATCCCCCAAGATTCTTATTTAATTTTTGAAATAAATCTTATTGAAGCTAAAGGTAATTAGTAATGTTTCTTGAACTAATAAGCTTCCTTTCTTCACTTGATTCAGGCTTTAATGTTTTAAGCTATCTAACTGTTAGAGCAGTATTTGCAATGATGACTGCGCTTTTAATTACTCTAGTTCTTGGTAAATGGATTATATCAAAACTTCAACATTATCAAATTGGCCAAGTAATCAGGGATGATGGTCCAGAGTCTCATCTTGAAAAGAAAGGTACGCCAACAATGGGAGGGGTTTTAATTCTTTTTGCTTTTTTCTTAAGTGTTATTATCTGGGGAGACTGGAATAATCCTTTCCTTTGGATTGTAGTAGTTACAGCACTGCTTTTTAGTTCGATTGGGTTTATGGATGACTATCTGAAAATTAAAAAACAAAACTCAGATGGTCTAAGTCGTAGACAAAAAATCGTAGCACAATCAATTAGTGCAATATTAATTTGTATATGGTTAATTAGCTTAAATTCTAAAACAATTGGTGCTGAGCTTTTAGTTCCTTTCTTTAAGGATCTTATTATCCCATTAAATATATTTGGGTTTTTAATTATTGGTTGGTTTGCAATTGTAGGAAGCTCCAACTCTGTCAATCTTACAGATGGTCTAGATGGTCTTGCAATAATGCCCGTTATTCTGATTAGTGGTGCTTTAGCAGTTTTTGCATATATTGGGGGAAACTATAATTTCTCTGGCTATCTTAATATGCCATTCATGCCTGGGACTGGAGAAGTATTTGTATTATGTGCTGCACTAATAGGGGCAGGTTTTGGCTTTCTTTGGTTTAATACTTATCCAGCTGAGATATTTATGGGTGATACAGGATCATTAGCCTTAGGTGCAATATTAGCAGTAATTGCAATAATTGTTCATCAGGAGATATTATTAATCTTAATGGGAGGCGTATTTGTAGCTGAGACCTTGTCAGTAATAATTCAAATAAGTTATTATAAAAGAACTCAAAAAAGGATTTTTTTGATGGCACCCCTTCATCATCATTATGAAAAAAAAGGACTAGCTGAACCAAAAATTATTGTTCGCTTTTGGATAATTACCCTAATACTAGTTCTAATTAGTCTAGCCAGTATAAAGATTCGATAATACAAATACTTTGGCACTGTAAAATATAAATTTATGAGTATAAAGTCTGATAATTGGATAAGAAAAATGTCTCTAGAAGAAGGCATGATTTCTCCATTTGAACCCTATCAACTCCGCAAGGTAAATGATCAAAAAATTATCTCTTATGGAACATCAAGCTATGGCTATGATGTTCGCTGTTCGACAGAATTTAAAATATTTACAAACATTAATCATAATATTGTTGATCCTAAAAATTTTGATGAGCAAAGCTTTGTTGAGGTCAATTCCAATGAATGCATTATTCCTCCTAATTCTTTTGCCCTAGCAAGCACAATTGAATACTTTAAAATTCCTCGTTCGACTCTTGTTATTTGCTTAGGAAAATCAACTTATGCAAGATGTGGGATTATTGTTAATGTCACTCCACTTGAGCCTGAATGGGAAGGACATGTGACCCTTGAATTTTCTAACACCACACCGTTACCAGCAAAAATATATGCCAATGAAGGTGTTGCTCAGATGCTTTTTTTTGAATCAGACGAAGTATGTGAGACGTCTTATAAAGATAGAGATGGAAAATACCAGGGTCAAACTGGCGTCACCCTTCCTAAGACTTAACTAATATGTCTGAACTCTCTAAGCGTCGCACCTTTGCGATCATCTCTCATCCAGATGCTGGGAAAACCACTGTTACTGAAAAACTTCTTCTTTATGGTGGTGCAATTAAGACCGCTGGAAGTGTTAAAGCAAGAAAAGCTGATAGTCATGCTACAAGTGATTGGATGGAGATGGAAAAAGAAAGAGGCATCTCTATTACCTCATCAGTAATGCAGTTCCCTTATGATAATCATATTATAAATTTATTAGATACTCCAGGTCATGAGGACTTCTCTGAAGATACTTATCGCACTCTAACCGCTGTAGACTCTGCCTTGATGGTTATTGATGTTGCTAAGGGTGTTGAACAAAGAACTATCAAACTAATGGAAGTCTGTAGACTTCGTGATACTCCTATCCTAACATTTATTAATAAAATGGATCGTGAGGGTCGAGAACCCATTGATCTTTTAGATGAAGTTGAATCAGTTTTAAATATTGAATGCTCTCCAATAACTTGGCCAATTGGAATGGGTAAAGGCTTTAAAGGTGTATTTCATTTTCTAGAAAATAAGGTCTATTTATTTGAAAGTGGTAAGAATGCAAAAATAGGTGAAAACACAATTATTGAAGGTATCAATAATCCTCAACTAGATGAAATTTTAGGTAATGAGTTTGCTCATGAGGCTCGAGAAGAAGTCGAGCTGATTAGTGGTACAACTAATCCTTTCAACTTAAAAGATTTTCTAGAAGGTAAACAGACACCAGTTTTTTTTGGATCTGCAATTAATAATTTTGGTATTGAAAATTTACTTGATGGCTTTATCAAATACTCACCAATTCCTCAAAGTCGTGAGAGTGACTCAAGGATTGTGTCCCCAGATGAAGAAAAGTTAACAGGCTTTGTCTTCAAAATTCAAGCCAATATGGATCCAAAACACCATGACAGATTAGCCTTTATGAGAATCGTAAGTGGTGAGTACCAAAAAGGTATGAAAGTTCTTCAAGTTTCTACAGGTAAACAAATAAAAATTGCTAACGCTGTAACTTTTATGTCTCGAGAAAGGAGCTCTACTGAAGTGGCTTATGCTGGGGATGTTATTGGGATTCATAATCATGGAGGTATTGGCATTGGAGATACCTTTACTCAAGGAGAAAAAATCAACTTTCAAGGAATCCCAAATTTTGCACCAGAACTTTTTAGGCGTGCATTACTTAAAGACCCTTTAAAAGCAAAAGCCCTCCAAAAAGGTCTTGATCAACTCTCTGAAGAGGGTGCAACGCAAGTATTTCGCCCCATCTCAAATAGCTCTCAAATTTTAGGAGCTGTAGGAATATTGCAATTTGATGTTGTTGCCCACAGACTTAAGTATGAATATGGCGTGGACTGTCAATTTGAAACAATAAATGTAGCTACCGCAAGATGGGTAGTAGGATCTGACAAAGATATTGATCAGCTTAAAATAAAAGCTGGTAATAATGTTGCAATTGATAGTTCTGGAATGTTATCTTATTTAGCGCCCAGTATGGTGAACCTTCAACTCACTATTGAGCGTCATCCAAATTTAAAGTTTAACTCTACAAGAGAGCACTAAGTCTTTTATACCTCTAAGGGTTTAACAACCTCAGCAATATCCTTCTTATTTAAATAACCAACATCTGAACCACTTGAATCTTGAATAATGCAACAGTCAGCATTTTCACGAAGCATCTCACACAAAGCAGAATCGATTGAATCCATATCACTAACTGCAATTGATTTAGAGCCCTTTGATGGCTTTTGATCTGTCATAACAGATTTAGTTTGAAGCACATGCGAGCGATTTACTTTTTTAACAAAGTCTCTTACATAATCGTCTGCAGGTGTCATTAAAATTTCCTGACTTGTACCATGTTGGACCAACTCTCCACCATTTAAAATGGCGATGCGATCACCAATTTTAAGAGCCTCGTCAAGGTCATGAGTAATAAAAACAATTGTCTTGTGAAGCTCTTGTTGCAGTTCTAGGAGTAAGTCTTGCATGTCACTTCGAATTAAAGGATCAAGGGCACTAAAGGCCTCATCCATCATTAATATTTCGGTATCACAAGTAAGAGCTCTAGCCAAACCAACACGTTGTTGCATTCCACCTGATAGTTGAGATGGGTAGCGATCTTCATAACCTGTTAAGCCTACTCGATCAATCCATTTTTTTGCTCTAGTAATGGCATCATCACCTTTCACACCCTGTAAGTGAACACCCAGGCAAACATTATCCAAAATTGTTTTATGAGGTAACAATGCAAAGCTTTGAAAAACCATCGCTGTTTTTTGCTGCCTAAACTTACGAAGTTGCTCCATAGGCATTTGAATCACATCCTCACCACCAATCATGATAGAGCCAGCGGTAGGTTCAATAAGTCGGTTGATATGACGAATAAGAGTCGATTTTCCAGAGCCTGAAAGACCCATAATTACTTCAATATTCTTGTTTGCCAGGTCAAGGTTAATATTACTTAGTCCAAGAACATGCTGATGCTCCTTAAGGAGATCATCTTTCCCCATCCCGTTATCGACATGTTTTAAAACAGACTCTGCCTTAGGTCCAAAAATCTTTGTCAGATTTGAAATTTTTATTTTTATATCCTGCGTCATAGGACATCTCCAGAACGGTGTTTTTGAATCCTAGTACCAAATGCTTGAGAAACTCTATCAAAAATAACTGCCAGGGCAACAATTGCAAGCCCATTTAGAGTACCCATTGATAAATATTGATTTTGAACAGCCTGGAGTACTGGTAGTCCAAGTCCTGCAACTCCAATCATTGAGGCAATAACAACCATCGCTAGAGCCATCATAATAGTCTGGTTTATCCCAGCAAAAATATTTGGAAGAGCCAAAGGTATTTGCACCATAAACAATCTTTGCCTATATGTTGCTCCAAATGCATCTGCTGCTTCCATCGCTTCTTTATCAACTAAACGTATGCCTAAATTTGTTAACCTCACAATAGGTGGCATAGCATAGATACAAACTGCAATTAATCCAGGAACCTTACCAATACCTAGCATCATAACAACAGGAATAAGATATACAAATGGAGGGATTGTTTGCATAATATCCAGTACAGGAGTTATTATTGATTGTGCTCTTTCGGACTTTGACATCCATACACCAAGAGGCATTCCTAATGTCAAACATAGAAGTGTTGCAGCTGAAATCATTGTTACAGTTGAGATCATAGGGTCCCACATATCTAAAAATCCAATTGCAAAGAATGCAAACATAACTGAAATTGAGACCTTAATACTTCTAGAGCCTAACCAGGCTAAAATTCCTGCTACCCCTAAAAAAATCGGCCATGGTGTTGATAATAATAGCCTTTCGAGCCAAACTAAAAAAAACATTAACGGATCAAAGAAAGCCTCAATATTACTCCCAAACTCTCTTGTAAAGTCTTTGAAAGCAGCATCAACACAGTTACGAGAACTCATCATTACATCCCCAGGTATTGATATTACATTGTTTACAAATATACTAAAGTCTGAAGTCGTTATTGAATCTCCAACTCGAGAAGCCATGCTACTAAAGTATTGAATTTGCGACTCAGGGTTGACTGGGCGAATTGCGTTAATACTTAATCCAACATCGTTAGCATAACCACTTATATTTGCAGCCAAAGCCTCTGGATCAGTTGATCGTATAGAGATATACTGCCTATCCAGTCTTTCCACAGTTTTATCAAAACTAGCCACTGCTCTTACTTTAATATCACCATAATTACCCGCTTCATAGAGGCCAGCTAACTCGTTTACTTTCGCACTTAACTCATTTGCTTTATTTACTAATGGCATTAGGACATTCTCAACAGTCGAGACATCGGTTCTAATAGCAGCTTCTTTGACAGCTCTGGAAAGAGCCTCTGAATCATTTATATAAGGCATTAAATCTGAAACTATTTCATTACTCTCTGCCATATCCTTAACTTTTGCATGGGTAGAGATACTTAGCGTATCTAAGTTATAAATCATATCTCGAACACCAGGGTAATTCTTATATATTGAGGATGAGGCATTCACTTGCTCACGAATTTGTGACAATTGATCTAAGTGAGTTTGGATTGAAGAATTTGAACTAAGGAAATCAATATTTCCTTTAAGACCTGTAATTTTTTGATTTAGTAATGCAATTTGAGAACCCATTTCACTCATAAAGGAATCAGTATATTGCTCTGCTTTATCTGAATATATACTTGAAAGCTCTTCAACCTTAGCAAGCAACTCTTGTGCCTTTGGATTATTATTTATATATCGCGCATTTTCACTAATAGCTTTAAATAAAGTTTCTGTTTCAGCAAATAAAGAAATAACCTCATTAGGGGTAGTTATAGAGTCAACCTTATTTATTAGCTCATTAATAGTGCTACCATAGTTTTCTAATAATGAGTTTTCGTTTGAACTATAGAGACCAGAAAGCTCTTGAGTCTTACTCTCTAGGGCTTGAGCTAATAACTGAACCTTTTCGAGAAGTTCTGCAGAATTGTTAACTTCGGTTAATCGATTAGAGTCGTTTGCTAATTCTTTTAACGTTTTCGTTTTGGCTTCTGCCCGATCAGTAAGCTTTACAAAACTATCCGTTATTTGAACCAACTGAGAATACTCTGTAGCATTTAGAGCTTGAGCTGTTAAGTCATCAGCTCTTTTTGTCATCGCTTGGATAAAGTTTAAATCTTTCCCAAGTATTCTTAGATCTGCAATTTCAGATGCTGGCGGAATACACTCTATTATTGACTGTTGAGGGATTGGCCTAACTGCCGACATACTAAACTCCTTTAAACTCTTTTAAACTCTTTTAATTTAAACATTTTTTTTCTTCAAATTGCAATTCAATTTAAACTTAAATTAAAAATGACTTATCCAAAATAAATAATTTTTATGATTAAAGACTGATATTTAGTCCTTAATCATAAAAATTGCCCGTAATCATAAAATCTACGGGCAATTAGTATTTACCTAAAACCAGAATAACTAAAAAAGTTTTACTGGTTTCTTTGAACCTTTATAGAGAAGCTTCTACTGAGGCAGCAACATCTGCACTGACCCAAGCTTTCCATACGTCTCCATGAGATGATAAGAATTCAACAGAAGCGTCAGCTCCTGTTCCTCCAGTATCTTCCATCCATACTAGCATTTGATTCATTACAGAACCAGGCCATGTACGAGCTTCAAAATACTTCATCGCATCACTTGGACCGTTGTAGTACATGTTGTCACTTAGTAGTGTATTCACTCGAGAATTAATCCAAGATGAAGCCTCACAACCAGTACTAGCGACAGCAACACAACCTACCCAGTTATCGTCACCAGCATAAGAGCCCATATCGATAGCCTGCATGTCATATTTACCAACTAACGAAGTTGGATTCCAGTAATAACCGAACCAGTTATCACCACTCTCTGAAGCTTTTGCAATTGAACCATCAAGTCCAGCAGCTGAACCAGGATCGATTAACTTCCAACCTTTTGCTTCCATATCAAACGCGTCATAAAGAGCTTGGTTTGATAATTGGCAACCCCAACCAGCAGGACAACCATGGAAAGCACCCATTGAAGGATCTTCCTTGTCAGGGAATAAGTCAGGACGTGCAAGAATTGCTTCAGCTGAAGTTAACTCAGGATGTGCATCAAGTGTAGCAGGTAAAACCCACCAGCCTTCACCAAGACCTGACATTGGAGCTATATTACCAATGTGTAAACGACCCGCACCAACAGCACTATCAACTAGATCAGCCATTGCATTAGCCCAAATTTCTGGAGCAACGTCTGGTGAACCAGTTTCATTCATTGAAGTAAATGTAGGCATAGTAGAACCAGCAACTAGCTCAATTTCACAGCCCATTGCTTCCAGCATAGCCTTGTCAACATTAGCCATCAAAGAAGCTGATGCCCAGTTCATGTCAGCAATAGTTATTTTTCCACATGCAGCATTTGAGGCAGTACTAAACATTAATAAAAATGCAGTAGCAGTTGCACCAAATACCTTAGTGATAAATTTAATATTCATATTTTCTTTCTCCTAAAGGATTAATTTATATACAGATATAGAGTGAATAATTTCAAACTCTGATAAGATTATAGCAATAGAATAATAGGTTTTTGATGTTTTTTAAAAAAAAAGAGGCTAGTTTTTCTTAATGTAAAAAAAGATAAAGCTCATCCATTTAAAAGTTGTAGTTCAAAATGAAATTTAATATATTTAATTAAATAAAAAATAACTACTCTTCTGGCTCAGACGATACCGCATCATTATTTAAATCATTAGTATCCTCATCATTACTATCCTCATCATCAGTTTCAGCAATTTTAGCAACTGAAACTAATTTTTCATCTTCCGCTATATTAATTAGTGTTACGCCCTGAGTATTTCGACCAATTACTGAAACATCTGCAGCACGGGCTCTTACAAGAGTCCCTTTATCTGAAATAAGCATCATTTCATCCTCATCAGTTACCTGAATAGCACCAACAACTTGACCATTTCGATCTGATGTTTTTATTGAAATTACTCCAGAACCACCTCTAGCTTGGGCACGATATTCATCCAAAAGAGTTCTCTTACCATAGCCTTTCTCAGTAGCTGTTAAAATAGGGTCACTTGATTCAGCAACAATTAAAGAAACTACCCTATCATTATTTGCTAATCGAATACCTCTAACACCAATCGCAGTTCTTCCAACTGATCGAACATCAGACTCTCTAAATCGTATTGATTTTCCAGCAGAAGAGAAAAGCAATATATCATGCTCTCCAGCAGTTATTTCAACCCCAACCAATTTATCATCATCTCTCAATTCTATAGCTATAATGCCACCCTTTCTTGGACGAGAAAAGTTTTGCAGTGAAGTTTTTTTACAAGTTCCAGAACTCGTAACCATAAATACGAACTGATCATCGGTAAACTCTTTAACTGGCAAGATTGCATTTATTGACTCATCTTTTTCGAGAGGCAGTAAGTTGATAATAGGCTTTCCTCTTGAAATTCTAGAAGCCATTGGAAGCTCATAAACTTTTAACCAGTGGACCTTTCCTGTAGAGGAAAAACAAAGAACTGTGTCATGTGAGTTGGCAACAAATAATTGATCAACAAAATCCTCATCCTTCATTTTCGTTGCAGCCTTTCCTTTACCTCCCCTTCGTTGGGCGTGGTAATCACTGAGAGACTGAGCTTTGACATACCCGCCATGGGAAAGAGTTACTACACGATCCTCTTGAGCTATCAAATCCTCAAGAGTTAAATCTATTTTGTGCTCAATAATTTCAGTGATGCGAGGACCACCAAAACTATCTCTGATCTCAGTTAGCTCTTTGCGAATGACATCCATCAAAAGGTCTGGTGTTTGAAGTATATCGAGCAAAGCTTTAATCTGCTCTAATAGTTCATTAAATTCATTAAATATCTTATCTTTTTCAAGACCAGTTAACCTATGAAGTCTTAAATCAAGAATCGCCTGGGCCTGTTTTTCTGATAATTGATAATCTCCATTCTTTTGAAGACCAAGATTAGCGCCTAAATCTTGAGGCTTGAATTGAGCCATATCTCTATCACCAATAAGCTCTTGAATTACGGAACCCTTCCAGACTTTTGCAACTAGGCCTTCTTTTGCTTCACTTGGATTAGGGGCAGCTTTAATAAGAGCAATAACCTCATCAATGTTAAAAAGAGCTACAGACAATCCCTCTAATAGGTGAGCACGATCTTTTGCCTTATTAAGTTCAAAAATTGAACGGCGAGTGACAATCTCTCTTCTATGAGCAATAAATGCACTTAGGATAGACTTCAGGTTCATTAATTTTGGCATTCCATGGTCTATTGCAACCATATTAATACCAAAGACAGTTTGCATTTCTGTAAGCTTGTAAAGGTTATTAAGCATAACCTCAGGTACTTCACCCCTCCTTAGCTCAACAACCATTCTCATACCATCTTTATCTGACTCATCTCTTAGGCCAGTAATACCATCAATCTTCTTATCTTTAACAAGTTCTGCAATCTTACCAATTAATCTAGCCTTATTAACCTGATATGGGAGCTCAGTAACTACAATACTAAGTTTATCTTCGCCCTCGACATGAGATCTAGAGCGTAAATATATTTTGCCTTTACCTGTTTCATAAGCCTCACGAATACCACTCGCACCATTAATGATTCCAGCAGTTGGAAAATCTGGTCCAGGTAGGATTTCTAAAAGCTCATCAATTGAAATATCTTCATTATCGATAAACCTCAAGCAGGCCTCTGTGACCTCTGTAAGGTTATGAGGTGGAATGTTTGTGGCCATACCCACAGCAATTCCTGAAGATCCATTGATTAATAAATTTGGAACACGTGTTGGTAGAACTGAAGGCTCACTTTCAGAACCATCATAGTTATCAATAAAATCAACAGTCTCTTTTTCTAAGTCTCTTAAAAGCTCATGTGAGAGTTTTGTCATACGTATTTCTGTATAACGCATTGCTGCAGCACGATCACCATCGACCGAACCAAAATTTCCTTGTCCATCTACAAGAACGTTTCTCATTGAAAATGGTTGTGCCATTCTAACAATAGTGTCATATACTGCAGTATCACCATGAGGGTGATACTTACCAATAACATCGCCCACAACTCGGGCCGATTTTTTATATGATTTATTGTAATCGTTGCCAAGAACATCCATGGCATAAAGAACGCGTCTGTGAACTGGCTTTAAACCGTCTCTTACATCTGGTAATGCCCTTCCAACAATGACACTCATTGCATACTCCAGATAAGAGCCACGCATCTCGTCTTCTATTGTTACAATGGGGTATTTTTCTTCAAAAATTTCTTCGGAATCAGTATCGTCAGACATACAATAAACCTATAAAAAGAAGTAGATTAAATTGTACCCTATATGAGTTAAAAACGGACTTAAAATTTAAGCATTTTTAACTATAAAGATGAGTAAAAAAAAATTAATTATTTCTAGATTTAACAGACTTTGCAAGATCTCTTAAAAGTACTTCAGTATCGTCCCAACCAATACAACTATCAGTAATACTTACTCCGTACTTTAAAGAAGATAAAGGACCAACTTTTTGATTACCTTCATTCAAATGAGATTCAATCATTACTCCGAAAATAGACTGTGAACCATCTTCAATCTGTTTTGCTATATTAGAGCCAACTTTTAATTGATTTTTATATTCTTTTTCAGAATTTGCATGAGAAAAATCTATCATTACTTTATCAACCAGTCCTTTACTTTTTAGGGACTCACATGTACTTTTAACATGCTCATTAGAGTAATTAGGACCATCCTTACCACCTCTCAATATAATATGAGTTGTATCATTACCTAGAGACTTAAAATGGCTTATTCCTCCGTCTTTATTAACAGAAAGAAGGTTATGTGGGCTGTTAGCAGAAAGAATCGCATCAAAAGCTATATCTAAAGATCCACCAGTGCCATTTTTAAATCCAACCGGACATGATAATGCAGATGCTAATTCTCTATGAGATTGACTTTCAGTAGTTCTTGCCCCAATGGCTCCCCATGCAATCAAATCAGAGAGATACTGAGGAGTCAAAACATCTAAATACTCAACGCCTACTGGAAGATTCATTTCACCCAAATCAATTAAAAGCTTTCTAGCAATCTCAAGACCTTTATCAATATTAAAACTTTCATCAAGATTTGGATCATTAATTAATCCTTTCCATCCAACTGTTGTTCTAGGCTTTTCAAAATATACACGCATAACAATAAATAAATCTTCGGATAACTCTTCCTTTAACTGACAAAGTTTATTGGCATACTCTATTGCAGCCTTAGTATCATGAATAGAACATGGACCAACTAGTACCATTAGACGATTATCGTCTCCATAAAGTATATTCTTTATTGTATTTCGAGAGGTAACAACACTTGAGGCTACTTTCTCAGATAGAGGAAGTTTATGAATAAGATAGTTAGGTGACACCATTGGTGCACTGGAAACAATTCTAACATTATCAGTATTATGTGCCATTGGCTTACTTTTGATTCGTAATTAATGCGTATGCTGAATGGTTATGAATTGATTCAAAGTTTTCTGATTCAAGAGAATAATAATTAACTTTTTTATCCTCATTTAGCTCAACAGCAATATCTCTAACAATATCTTCAACAAAAGCAGGGTTTTCATAAGCTCTTTCAGTAACTACTTTCTCATCATCACGCTTTAAAATGGCGTAAAGCTCACTTGATGCTTTTTGCTCTGCAAGATCGATTAAATTTTCTAAATGAACAACTGAACCCTTTGAGGCTTTTGCTTCAATTGTGATATGAGACCTTTGATTATGAGCCCCATACTTAGAAATACTCTTTGAGCAAGGGCAAAGACTTGTTACAGGAACAACTACCTTGACACTTAAATTAGCTTCACCATCCTTAATATCACCTATTAATGTTGCCTGATAGTCTAAAAGGCTCTTAACTCCAGATGATGGTGCTGATTTATTCCTAAAAAATGGAAAATCAACAACAATACGAGCAGTATTTGAATCAAGTTTTTCAGCAACTGATTGCACCAAATCCATAAAGCTTTCAATACTAAAAGTACACTCATTAGCGTTTAAAATTTCTATAAATCTTGACATGTGCGTACCTTTAACATTCTCTGGCAACCTTACAGTCATTGTAAAATTACCAATAGACGGGAATGACTCATTGTCTCGATTAATAAAATTGATGGGGTGCTTTATATCTTTAATACCAACTTGATTGATAACGATATTTCTTAAATCTTTAGTGTTTTGTGTATCTGGAAGTAGTGTATTTTTCATTATATTATTCCGAATAAGTAACTTAAGACCTTTGGTATTACCAAATGGCAACCTTTGTACATAAAAAAGTCGCAATTATACCTGTTTGATTATTACTAATCCACTTACAATTTTTGTTAGATTAGCCTAAGATGTAGAAACTATAAGGCTTTTTGAACTATATTGATTTAGTTATTAATCAATTGCCTCTATACTATCAACTTTTTTGAAAAAACCAGGTACGATCGTACCCTTCCTTGCGCGGTGACTTACAAAATTAATTAGCTCCTCAAAAGAGTAACTCTTACTTCTCTTTCCAGAAATAAATTTTAATTTTTGATTTTCTTTTACAGAACAAATACCTACCAAAAATTCTTCTCGATCTGCAAAGTCTTTAGTTGAAATCTGAATAAGCTTATTTCCTTTACCTTTCGAAAGTTGGGGAAGCTCAGAAACTGGAAATATTAATAATCTAGCTCTATTTGTAACAACGGCAACAAAGTCACTATCAAGATCTTGAATTGAAGCAAGCCTCATTGTTTTTGCATGAATTGAAAGTGTAATTAAATGTTTACCAGATTTAGTTTTTGACTTTAAATTGCCAAGCGATGTTACAAAACCATATCCTGCATCTGAAGAAACCATTACAAGCTGCTCATCTTCACCCATAACAACATCAATAAATTCAGCACCAATTGGTGGCACCAATCTTCCCGTCAAAGGCTCTCCTTGGCCCCTTGCGCTAGGCAGGCTATTGGCCAATAATGAGTATGACCTTCCAGTAGAATCAATAAAGAAAGCCATCTTATTACTTCTTCCTTTGGCATCCTTTAAGTAAGTGTCGCCAGACTTATAATTTAATGAAGAAGAGTCAATTTCATGACCCTTAGCTGCTTTAACCCAACCCTTTTCACTGAGAACAACAGTAACATTTTCAGCAGGCATCATATCCTGATCATTAAATGCCAAAGCAGATGGCACATCTGAAATGACTTGGCAACGCCTCTGATCACCAAATTCTTCTAAAATAACCCTTAACTCTTTTTTTATATAAGTCTTTAATCTTGTTTCACTCGAAAGAAGAAGTTCAATTGATTTTTGCTCTTTTTGTAAAACCTCAGCTTCACTTTTAATCTTATCTTCCTCAAGTTTTGCTAAATGGCGCAACTTCAACTCTAAGATTGCTTCAGCTTGAATTTCACTAATCTTAAATTGTTTAATAAGAACAGGTTTTGGTTTCTCTTCACGTCTTATAATTGCAATAACTTCATCTAAATTTAAATACGCTACAAGAAGGCCTTCAAGGATATGCAATCGATCGACAATCTTTTTGAGTCGAAACTGTAATCGATTAACAACAACCTGCGTTCTAAATTGAAGCCATTCTTTTAATAGAGGAATTAATGGTTTAACTTGTGGCTTACCGTCTAAACCAATAACATTCATATTAACACGATAATTTTTTTCGAGATCAGTAGTAGCAAATAAATGCAGCATTAATTGATCACAGTCAACCCTATTCGACCTAGGGACAACAACAATACGGGTTGGATTTTCATGATCTGATTCATCACGAAGATCCTCAACTAGGGGTAATTTTTTATTTCTCATCTGTGCAGCAATTTGAGTGACTACCTTTGCGCCTGATGTTTGATAAGGAAGAGCTTCAATAATAATCTCTCCATCTTCTTTGATATAGCTTGCTCTCATTTTGACTGATCCATTACCAGTCTCATACATTTGATAGATATCCTCTTTAGAACTGACAATAAATGCATTAGTTGGGTAATCAGGTGCTGGAAGAATACTCAATAATTCCTCAAGACCTGTAGAAGGTTTTTCAAGAAGTTTAATACATGCTGCAATAACTTCGCTAAGATTGTGAGGAGGCATATCTGTTGCCATTCCGACTGCAATACCTGATGTTCCATTAAGCAACAAATTAGGTACCTGAGCTGGCAACTGTTCAGGTTCCTGAATTGTGCCATCAAAATTATCAGTCCAGCTGACTGTGCCTAAATTAATTTCACTAAGAAGTAAATCAGCATAAGGTGATAACTTTGACTCAGTGTATCTCATTGCAGCAAAGGATTTTGGATCATCTGGAGCACCCCAGTTACCTTGGCCATCAATGAAAGGATAACGATAGGAAAAAGGTTGTGCCATTAATACCATAGCTTCATAGCAAGCGCTATCACCATGGGGATGGAATTTACCTAAGACATCACCAACCGTTCTAGCAGACTTTTTAAACTTTGCAGTTGACTTAAGACCAAGCTCACTCATAGCATAAATAATACGTCTCTGAACGGGCTTTAAGCCATCTCCAATAAAAGGGAGTGCGCGGTCAAGAATGACATACATCGAGTAATCAAGATAAGCGCGTTCACTATACTCTCCAACGCTTTGTCTCTCAATGCCGTTTTGGCTCATTTTTTCCTTAATATTTTAAATCGAAGATCACATTCAGAAGAATGATGTGAGTTAATGTTATTTTAATTCAACTATGCGTTCATTAAAAGATTAATTATTTAACTATAGCAAAAATAATTAGCCTGGAGGCCATGACAACTGCCGACCACCAAGGCAATGTAAATGGATGTGAAAAACACTTTGACATCCATCACTATTACAGTTCATAACAAGCCTATAGCCCTTTTCAGAAAATCCTCGTTCTTTTGCAATCGAGGATGCAACCATACTCAACCTACCTAATAAGGCTTCATCATTAGCATCGTTAGGAGTTGCAATGTGTTCTTTTGGTATTACCAAAAAATGCTCAGGCGCTTGGGAGTTAACATCGTTAAAAGCTAAAACTTTATCATCTTCATAAAGTTTTTCGGCAGGAATCTTGCCTTCAATGATTGAACAAAAAATACAGTTTTCCATAATTCAATTTTATATCTTTCAATATCTAATATAAAGAAATACTAAAAGCACTTATAATCAGAATTGTTATTTAATTATTATAGGTAAATTATATGCTTTCATCTTCAAGTTTAGATACACTTTTTACAAAAGCTAGAAGCCACAAGGGATGGCTAGATAAAGAAATAACTAGTGAACAAATTTTGCAAATTTATAATTTACTAAAATTTGCCCCCACCGCC
Organism: Candidatus Thioglobus sp. NP1; assembly: GCF_003326015.1. Lineage (NCBI taxonomy): Bacteria > Pseudomonadati > Pseudomonadota > Gammaproteobacteria > Pseudothioglobaceae (SeqCode) > Candidatus Thioglobus > Candidatus Thioglobus sp. NP1. Next base: position 730,512 of record NZ_CP023860.1, on the reverse strand, counting down.
GGTAATTGCTGTCCTGCAAGGTTTACTTTTATTCAAAGTGAGGAAGCAAAAAGAAGACTTAAACCAACATTAGATAGTGGAAATGTTGACAAAGCAATGCACGCACCAGCTGTTGTCATTATTAGTTACGACAGTGAATTCTATAATAAATTACCTTACCTAGCTCCTCACTATGATGCTAAATCTGGATATGAAGGTAAAGAAATGAAAATAAAGTTTGCTGGAGAATTTAATTCAGCCCTTCAGGGTGCTTACTTTATTATGGCAGCCAGATCGATAGGTCTGGACTGCTGCCCAATGCTTGGCTTTAGTAAAGAAAAATTAAATCAAGAGTTTTTTCCTGAAGAAAAAAATATATCAACTTTCATTTGCGCAATTGGATATGGTGATGAATCTAAACTTCAAAATCGAGCACCAAGGCTTGACTTCAATGAGGCTTGTAGTATCTTATAATATTTCTAAACTTTTACCAATATTTTGGATAACTACGATCCCTAGAAATATTATTATAGATAAGAGCAACCACTACTATTAGTATTGCACCAATAACAGTTGGCATCCATAAATAATCCCAATTAGCGCCTAACAAAAAAACAATAAAAGGGTTAGATCCTGCTGGGGGGTGAGGCACTCTTAAAAGCTGCATAGCTGCTATAGCAAATGCTAAGGCTAAAGCCATACTCCACCAATCTGAACTCACAAGATTATAAAAAATTAAACCAATTAGAGTCGTTATAAAGTGCCCAATAATGACATTTCTTGGTTGTGCGAAAGGTGAATCAGGAAGCACAAATAAAACAAAAATTGATGCTCCAAATGACCCCATAATGATAGGTTGCTTAGTGTAATAAGCCAAAAATCCAATTACGCTTGCTGCTAAAAAAGCACCAATTGCGATGAAGATAATTTCTTTCATAGATGGGCTAGGAGGAATTGCTGCTGGAGAACCTTTAAGCTTAGTAAGATAGGACATAATGCATCCAAAAAATAATTAATAAATTATATATTATTTACTTACTTTAATAAAAATCAAATAGTATTTATAATACGAAACAGAAAGCTAATTTCATATAAAGTAGAATGAATTTAAATCAATAATAGTAAGGAGCAAATTTGATGAATAGGTTATTAGGTAAGAAAGTTTTAATAACAGCTGCTGCTCAAGGAATGGGACGAGCTGCAGCATTAGCAATGGCAGCTGAAGGTGCTAAAGTTTTTGCAACTGACATAAATGTTAGTGAGTTAAAGACACTTTCTGAGGAAAATAATGAAATTGAAACCTTTGAATTAGATGTTATGGACCCCATTGCAATTGCCAATGCTCCAGAGAAAACTGGGCCCTTGACTACCTTGTTTAATTGCGCAGGATTTGTACATAATGGCACAATTATGGATATGTCAGATGATGACTGGGACTTTTCATTTACTCTAAATGTTAGATCTCAATTCCGCTTTATCCGTGCCTACTTGCCTGGAATGCTAGAAAATAAAGACGGATCTATAATTAATATGGCATCTGTAGCTTCATCAATAAAGGGCGCTCCAAATCGCTGTCTTTATGGCTCAACAAAAGCCGCTATTCTAGGCCTTACAAGGGCTGTAGCTGCTGATTATGTTAGTAAAGGCATAAGATGTAATGCACTTTGCCCAGGCACAATCATGACGCCATCTTTAGAAGAACGCATGCGTGCAACTGGAGACTATGAGAACGCAAAAATAGAATTTTTAGCTCGTCAGCCAATAGGGAGATTTGCTACTTCAGAAGAAGTTACTGGTATTCTAATTCATCTTGCAAGTGACGAATCAAAATTCACTACGGGCACCTTCCAAATTGTGGATGGTGGATGGAGTCTATAGTAAAAAAATGAATAACAATAATAAAATTGGATTTATTGGTGCTGGAATTATGGGTCAAGGTATGGCTCAGAACCTTCTTAAGGCTGGCAATGAGGTGAGTATCATTGCCAATAAAAATAGGCGCCCTATCGACGAGCTTGTTGCATTAGGAGCTAATGAAGTATTATCTTTAGCTGATATGGTAAGCTGTTGTAATAGTTTTATTCTATGTCTTCCAAGTTCAGCAACTGCAACCTCAGTTTGTGATGAATTATTCCCCCTATTATTTCCAGAAACTTTAATTATTGATTGCACTACCAACGAGCTTGTTTCAGTAAAAGAGTTAGAAAAAAAAGCTAAAGCTTTAAAACTAAGATATGTTGAGGCGCCTCTTACTGGAGGACAAAAACAATCATGGGATGCTATGTTGGGAGCAATAGTTGGCTGTGATAAGGATGATTTTGAATTGGCTAGTAATATTCTTAAACCTTGTTGTGCGCAAATTGAGTGGCTTGGTGAATTAGGAATGGGAGCAAAAACTAAGCTCGTTTCTAACTTTCTAGCACTTGGTACGGCTACTTTAGTTGTTGAGGCCATGAAGTCAGCTAATAAACTTGGGATTGACTGGGAGAAATTCTATAAACTTGCCTCTCAAGGCTCTGGTCATTCAATGAGTCTTGATCGAATTGCCCCTAAAGCAATTGAAGGCTCTCATGATGGTTATGTTTTTACTATTGCAAATACAGTTAAGGATATGGAATATATCTTAGCTTTATTAAAAGATCAGCCAGATGCAGCAGCCCTTACTGAGGTTTTTTTAAGAATTTATAAAGATGCTGCAAATGCTGGCATGCAGGATTCTTTTTTAAGTGCCCGGGTTAAAAATAAATAGTTTTTGCTTTAATAAACTCAAATTATTATTTTTATTCAGTAACTTGATAAAGGCATAATTGACAATTAATCCCTTCTTTAGTATTGTAGTTTGATGCATGATGCTCAATTTTTTTCCATAAATTGGAATTTTCTAAATCCTTAATAATTTTTTCATAAGGGGATAACTCCCACTCTTGTTTTCGAACAGTAAAGCATATAAAACCCTTACTTTTTGCTATCCGGACCATTTCGTAAAGTGCCTCAGGACCTACATGGCCACAAGTAAATGTTCCAGCACAAACAATTGCATCAAAGGAGTTATCTTTAAAATTAAGCTTTTGAGTTAAATCACAAAGATTTAAAGATTTATAAATATTTTTTTTTGATGCCTTATCAAGCATTTTTTGAGAAAAATCAACACCAAAAATATTCTTATAATTACTCTTGTAAAGAATATCGCCAGCAAGCCCAGTTCCACATCCAGCATCTAATATCTTAGATTTTGTATTTTTTAAGTATCTTAGTAATATTTCAGTTGTAACAATATGGCCAACATACCCAGCCAATTTAATTACATCATGTTCATAATGAGATGCCCATTGTGTATAAATACCTTCTAACTCTTTCATATCAGAAGCATGAAGTGTCTGATAGATTGTTGAGATCATATTTTTAGTATTCTTCATTACACTTATATTTTTATTTAAAGTTACTATTTTCTTTCATAAGACAATAACAATATATTATAAGTCCAGCCCAAACTCCAATAAATCCTAGTAATTGGTTTGAGTTAACCAACTCATTTTGTAAATAATAGCCAATTAGGAATTGAATTGTTGGAGTAATTAAAAATAAAATCCCAACAGTGGTCATAGGTAGTAGCTTAGCTCCTGCATTAAATAGAGCAAGTGGTATAACTGTTACAGCGCCTGCTAGAAATAATAAAATATCAGTGGAAACATCTATATTTAGAAAAGAAGCATCGTAGTTTAAATAAAACCATACAGAGAATATTAAAAAAAATGGAAGCAGTATTAGCGTTTCGATGTACAGTCCTGGAAGAGCAGATGAGGCCATTGCTTTTCTGGCAATACCATAAGCTGCGAAAGTAAATCCTACTATGAAACCTAACCATGGAAATGAGTCCCCACTAAAAACATAGTATAGAGAACCAATTGTTGCAAATAATACTGCTAATTGCTTTAGTTTTGAAATCCTTTCATGAAAGAAAAAGTATCCACCTAACATATTAATTACAGGGGATAAAAAATAACCCATTGAAGCCTCTACAACTCGTCCTAAATTTACTGCAAGAATATAACAACCCCAATTAATAGTAATAAGAATTGCTGTTAGAAGTAAAAAAACTAATTCTTTTTTAGAGGATAGAGAGTCCTTAAAATTGGACCTCCAAGACGATTTAGAATAAACTAAAAAAAATAAAACAGGGACTGACCATAACATTCTATGCAAAAGAACTTCTGAGGGATTAACATGATTAAGTAATGCCCAATATATAGGGAAACAGCCCCACATTAGATAGCCTGAAAGTACAAATAGAATGCCTTTATTCATAGAAATCAAGCAAAAAAGAGAAAACCTTATTGTAGACTAAATAAAATTTTTTAAGGGTTATTAATGTTTATAGTAATCTTTTTCGACACTTGAACTAACCATAGCATCACTTTCATTAGTTTTATCGTTTATTTCTTCTAGATTTTCATTAATCCTAAAGAGGATAACAACCATTTCACAGGCCACACGAGATGCAAGAGAGCCACCGATAACCCATACAAGACCTCGCCAAAAGTCGCCCTCAATAAATATGTCTCCAAGCCCCTTAGTTATAAAGGCAAACAAGAGGATCCAATAAAACAAAGTAATTAGTTTAGGAGTAACCATTTCATCTAAATAAAACATGTAATGGTTATCAAGCTTTTGCAATGTAACTTTAAAAGCTTTTTTTATACTGTCCCAGATTTCATTATTATCCATCCTGATTGTCCTTTTTTTTCTTGAAGCTAACTTATTATAATACTAATCAAAGAAAAAGTTTTAAATTCATGTACTTGTAAAAAAAATTATAAAAAAAAGCCCGTCATTAAGACGGGCTTTTTTGTAGATATTTAAAGCTTATTATTTATGGATCTTTACGTTAGTAAATGCACCACCAATAACTTCACGCTCTGCATATGAACCATTTGCTGTTCCACCTGCATCCATCTCAACACCTGTAGCGCCAACGTAGTCAACCACTACACCACCTGAGATATATTTTAAACATTCAGCTAATTTACCAGCATGACATTGAACACCAGGAGCATTTGCAACATTCAAGACTTGTGCCTGAATAGCAGCTCTATCTGTTGAACCTGCGGCCTGTGAAGCAAGAATAATCAAAGCCATAGCATCATATGATTCAGCTGAATAAACACCTGATCCATCAACACCACCAGCCGCAGCAACTGCTAACCAGTTTGCACCAAGTTCTGCATCTGGAGAAGGAAGAGTACCCCATGAACCATCGCCTACAGCACCTGAAGTTACATCACTAATCATACCATCACCAAAGACATAGTCAGTGAAAGCACCAGTGTCTTCTGAAGCAGCAATAATTCCTCTACCACCAGTATCAGCATAGCCTAATATAGCTAAAGTAGCTGAACCACCTGCAGAAAGTGCAGCAACGTCAGCTGAATAGTCAGCTTTATCGTCATCATGTCCTGCCATTACTGTAACTGTTCCACCCATTGCTTCATAAGCATTCACAAAAGCATCTGCCAAACCTTTACCATAGTCACTGTTTGAGTGAGTTACAGCCATATCAGTCTGTCCTCTAGCCATTGCAATACTTGCAAGTACTGGACCCTGTCTAGCATCTGAAGGAGCAGTTCTAAAGAACCAACCACCATCTTCTAATGAAGTTAAAGCCGGTGAAGTAGCAGAAGGTGAAATTGAAACAATACCGTTTGGTACTAATACGTTAGTAATTACAGCACCAGTATTACCAGAACAGTTAGGGCCCATAATAGCCATAACATTATCATCGTTTACCATTTTTTCAGCTTGTGCAATTGCAACCGCTGCATCAATACATACTGAATCACCTTGAATTACATTAATTGTGCCTTGTAGGTATTTGCCAGAAGCGTTTGCTTCTGTTACTGCTAAGTTTGCACCACCAGACATTGCACCAATCATAGATTCTAGTGGACCAGTAAATCCTTGAAGTTCACCAACGTTGACAGTAGCACCGTATGATGCAGTTGCCATCGTAGCTGACAATACAATGCCAGCTGTTGTTTTTAAATAACTTTTCATTTTGTCTCCTAATTTTAAAAAAAGATTCCCAACGCTTAATAAAATATTAAGACGTATTTCCTATGGGATTCGGGTTAATGATAAACAGTTTCCTGTGCTTTGTGTCAAAAATGTAAGAAAAAAAATGAAGTAAACCTAACTACAGTATATCTTTTAAGCATGATTTAGAGAAATTATAGCTCTTTATTTTTCTCTGGAAGAAGCCCACCTGGAGAAAATCTCATAATCAGAAGGAGTATTGTCCCCATAAATACTAACCTAAGGTAATGGACTCGATCCTCAATAAATTCTAAAGATGCGCTGCCTTCCTGCAAAGTATTACCAAGCATTTCAACCACCCAAAGGCCCATTGGGCCAGACTGGATCCACATAAACCAGATTATAAAGGCACCCAAAACAGAGCCTAAATTATTCCCTGAACCACCCAGAATTACCATTACCCATATCAAAAAAGTAAATCGAAGGGGTTGATAAGCAGTAGGAATAAATATTCCATCATAGGTTACCAATAAAGCACCTGCTACTCCAACAATTGCAGAGCCCAGGATAAAAATTTGAAGATGTTGACGTTTAATATTCTTACCCATTGCTGAGGCTGCAACTTCATTATCCCGAATTGCTCTAACTTTTCTTCCCCAAGGGGAATTTAAAGCAAGATTAGAAAGCATAATGAAGGCAACTAAAATTAAAAGAATTAAGCCTGAATAACTAAGCTTTACAAAAACGACTGACGCCTCTCTTACATAATCACCAAGTTTATCTATTTGATCTGATTGAGACAACAACTGTAGTTCTGATTTATGCATCCAGGCAACAATATTTTGAAGCCATTCAGACTTTTGCATATCAACTTCATAAGCAACAGGCCTAGGAATTCCATAAACGTTTTTGAGGCCACGAACAAACCAGTCCTCATTCTTAATAACATACAAAATAATTTCAGAAATACCCAATGTTGCTATTGCTAGATAATCTGTTCTTAAACCTAAAGTTATCTTCCCAATCCACCATGCTGCTCCAGCAGCAACCACTCCTCCAACTATCCATGAGAATGCTATCGGAAGACCAAAACCACCTAAATAACCTGTAATTGCAGGATCTACTTTTTCAATAATATCTGCAGCTTGAGAGAAATAGAATCTAGTAAACAAATAACCAATAACTACAATCGCAGCTACTAACCATTTATTAATACCTCTGCGATTCAGTAATACACCTGCAGCAATTGTTACAGCTCCAAGAATTAATGCAAAAAGCATTTTTAAACCACCAGCATTAACCGCCTCGGTAACTGGTTGTTGCGCAATTAAAACTACGCTTACCCCGCCCAATGCTGCAAACCCCATAATTCCAACATTAAATAGGCCCGCATAACCCCATTGAATATTTACGCCTAAAGCCATAATTGCTGAAATTAATGACATGTTAATAATACCAAGTGCCAAAGCCCAGGATTGATTTAGTCCTACAAATAGGAGTATGAGACCCATTATAGTAAAATAAGCAATTGCTTTATTGGCTTGCCAAATATTATTTAAATTATTCATCAACTATCACCTTACCTTTAAATAACCCAGTAGGCTTTATAAGAAGCACAATTACCAATATAACGAATGAAATTGCGTATTTATACTCAGTACCAATAAGTTGAACTAGCGAAGTAGGATGCATTGATAGTGGCAACAAGTAAATTAAAAATTTCTTATAGGCATAAGTTAATAATATCTCAGAAAAAGCGACCAGGAATGCTCCTGCAATGGCTCCAATAGGTGAGCCAATGCCACCCACTATAACTGAAGCAAAAATTGGTAATAATAATAGATGATATTGCTGGGGAGCAAAACCTTTATCAAGCCCATAAAGTGTTCCTGCAATTGTTGTAAATAAAGCAACTAGCAACCAGGTTATTTGAACTACTTTATCTGGATCTATCCCAGATAGAAGTGCTAATTCTTTATTATCTGAATAAGCTCGCATAGCTTTTCCTGTTTTTGTTTTTTGCAAAAAATAGAATAGAAAAGCAACCAAAAGTATTGCAAGAGTTATAGTCAGAAATTGAGATGTTTTAAATGCAATGCCCTGCTCAAGGCCAGTAAATGCTTTAAACTCTCTTACAGAAAAGATAAACCTCTCACCGTCTCCAAATCTTTGAGCAGAGGCACCCAATACAAATCTGACTATTCCACCAGTAACAAACATAACGCCTATTGATGCTGAAATACCAACAATTGATTTAGCTTTTATTCTGCGATAGTGCCTATAAACCAATCTATCCATTGTCAATAAATAAATTGACATACCTATTAATGCCAATGGAATTGCCAAAAGAGCAGTAGGTATACCAGTTATTGTCCACCCCCTACTAATCATATAACTACTTATTAATATGACAAGCATTGTTCCAAAAGCCATGCTATCACCCTGTGCAAAGTTTGAAAACCTCAAAATTGAATAAACTAAAGTGACTGCCAAAGCACCTAGAGCCAATTGGGATCCATAAGATAGAGCTGGAAGAATTACAAAATTTGTAAGTAAAGCAAATGCATTAATAATATCAATTGATTCTGATGTCATCTACCCTCCTAAAAACTTTTTTCGAACTTCAGGATTATTTATGAGCTCTTTACCAGTGCCCGTATGCTCATTTCGACCAGACACTAAAACATAGCCCTTGTCTGCAATATTAAGAGCTTGTTGTGCATTTTGCTCTACCATAAGAACGGCCATACCAGCATTTCTTACATCCAATATATTAGAAAAAATTTCATCCATTACTATTGGTGATACCCCTGCAGTTGGCTCATCAAGAAGCATAACTGAAGGCCTCGTCATCATAGCTCTTCCAAAAGCAACCTGTTGCCTTTGACCACCCGATAATTGCTCAGCCAATTGTTTTCTCTTCTCATGCAATATTGGAAACAACTCATAAACCTCATCAATAGTTTTACTAATATCGTCTTTTCTAATAAAGCCACCCATTTGAAGATTTTCTTCAACAGTCATTGATGGAAAAACATTTTTTGTTTGGGGAACAAACGCAAGACCATGATTAATTCTTTCTTGTGTAGTGAGTGTTGAGATGTCTTTACCATCAAACTTAACTGAGCCTGAAGTTGCTTCAAGCATCCCTAAAAGAACTCTCATGACTGTTGATTTACCAGCACCATTTGGACCGACTATGACAGCAAGCTCACCCTTTTCAACCTCGACAGAGCATTCATGTAATATTGGAACTACACCATAAGAGGCTACCAAATTTTTTCCTTCAAGGTAAGCCATTAGCTAGCTACCTCAGTTTTAATACCTTTACCAAGATAAGCCTCAATAACTGCATCACTGCTTTTAATTTCATCAGGAGTACCAGTAGTTAATATTTGTCCTTCAGCAAGAACAACAACTGGATCACAAAGTCTTGAAATAAAATCCATATCATGCTCAATCATACAAAATGTATAGCCTCTCTCTGAATTTAGTCTCAAGATTGCATCTCCGATTTGTTTAAGTAAGGTTCTGTTAACCCCAGCTCCAACCTCATCTAGAAGAACCACCTTAGCATCAACCATCATAGTTCGAGCTAGCTCTAATAATTTTTTTTGACCACCAGAAAGATTTCCAGCCCTTTCATTCTTTAGATGACTTATACTTAGAAAATCAATTACTTCCTCTGCTTTCTCTTGAAGTATCCTTTCTTCCTCTTGAATTTGTCTTCTCTTAAACCAAGTATTCATCAGATCTTCTCCCAGCTGGTTAGCCGGAACCATCATTAAATTCTCTAAAACACTTAATGTTGGAAACTCATGAGCAATCTGGAATGTCCTTAAAAGTCCTTTGTGGAAAAGTTGATGTGAAGTTAAATCTGTAACGTCTTCACCATCAAGAATTATTTCACCCTCTGTTGGTTGATAAAGTCCAGCAATCAAGTTAAACATGGTAGTTTTACCAGCTCCATTAGGACCTACCAAACCAGTAATTGATCCCTTATTAATGTGCAAATCAACGCAATCCACGGCTTTAATGCCACCAAAATGTTTTGATAAGTTTTTAACTGTAATCATTTTTTAATGATTTAACCTAAGTGCTGTTTAAAAAATGCCAAATTATCCTAGAAATCAAAAGTTATTGTATTGTTTTAAGGCAAAACTTTATTAAATGTTTTGACGACAAAACTCGAATAAACTCCAGCTTTCACATAAGGGTCTGAATCTGCCCAAGATTGAGCCGCCTTTAGATCTTCAAACTCAGCAACTACAAGCGAGCCTGTAAAGCCAGCATCACCAGGATCCTGGTTATCAACTGCAGGATGGGGTCCAGCTAAAATCAACCTCCCTTCATCTTTCAATTGATTTAATCGGGCAACATGCTCTGGTCGAGCGATCTTCCTTTTCTCCAGGCTATCTTTGACATCTTGTGAAATGATAGCATACAACATTAGTTACTCTCAAAGATCCAAAACATCTTGCATTGAATACAAACCATTTGGTTTATTATGAAGCCAATGAGCAGCCCTTACAGCACCATTTGCATAAATCATTCTAGAAGATGCCTTGTGAGTTATTTCAACTCGCTCTCCTTCCATAAAAAATATAACTGTATGCTCACCTACAACATCTCCACCTCTTATAGAAGAAAAACCAATCGTGTTCAAATCTCTAGGCTCTTCTATTCCTTCACGCCCATATATAGCACATTTTGACAAATCTCTTCCAAGAGCATTCGCCACAACCTCACCCATTTTTATAGCAGTACCTGATGGAGAATCAACTTTGAAGCGGTGATGGGATTCAATAATCTCTATACTTGAATCTGGACCAATAACTTTTGCAGATGTCTCTAGAATTTTAAGTGTTAAATTTACACCAATACTCATATTAGGAGCAAATACAATGGGAATTTTATTTGAGGCTTGGTTAATAGTTTCAAGCTCATTATCACTGAAGCCAGTTGTTCCAATTACCATAGCCTTACTTGAGCTTAAGCAACTTGATAAAGCACTTAAAGTTGCCTCAGGCCGAGTAAAGTCAATTAAAACGTCAAAGTCATCAAGTGCCATGTCAAGGCTGTCTCCTTTATCAAAGCCACCACCAAAATTAACATTTTTATTCAAATTAATAGAATCAATAAGAGCTAACCCCATTTTTCCTTTTGCTCCATTAATTGCTACTTTAGTCATTGATAGAATCCTCTAATAAATCATTATTTTTTGTCACAGCATCAATCTTTTTAAGTGTCTCTAATAACGTATACATCAAATTCATAGGCATTGAATTTTTGCCATCACTTTTGGCCATTGCTGGATCTGGATGAGTTTCCATAAAAATACCAGAAACGCCAACTGCAACTGCAGCTCTAGCTAAAACGGGTACCATTTCTCTTTGTCCACCAGAACTAGACCCTTGAGCTCCAGGCTGCTGGACAGAGTGCGTTGCATCAAAAACGACTGGACAATTTGTTGATCTCATGCTTGAAAGTCCCCTCATGTCTGAAATCAATGTGTTATAACCAAAGGAAGTGCCTCGATCACAGACCATAATTTGTTGATTACCCGTATCTTTAGCTTTTTTAACAACGTTGTCCATATCCCATGGAGCCTGGAACTGTCCTTTCTTAATATTTACTGGAAGTCCTTGTTTACAAACATTTTGAATAAAGTTAGTTTGTCTGACAAGAAAGGCTGGAGTTTGCAGAACGTCAACTACTGAAGAGACCTCATCTAAAGGCGAGTCTTCATGAACATCTGTCAAAATAGAAACACCAACTTCAGTTTTAACTTTTTCAAGAATACGCAACCCTTCAGCGATACCTAGACCACGAAAACTATCAGCACTCGTTCTGTTTGCTTTGTCATAAGATGACTTATAAATAAAATTAATTTCAAGCTCAGAACACACTTTTTTTAAATAGATAGCACTCTCAATCGCCAAAGACTCTGACTCAACAACACAGGGCCCAGCAATTAAAAAAAATGGGTGTTCAATACCAGCATGAAAATCTAATAAATTCATGTACTTCACTCAAGACTTAAATATATATACGTAAATTATACGTTTAAAATAAGCATAGTTATAAATTCATTAAAACCATGCCAGAAGAGACACCTAATATACTTAAAAAAATAATTGCTAGAAAGCATCTAGAGGTTGCTGAATCAATAACTCGAGTCCCGCTAGAAAGAATAATTGAACTTTCAAGCTTAGCTGACAAAACTCGTGGATTTTTCAATGCCTTACAAGTACGAATTCTCAATCATCAAAGTGGTATTATTGCTGAAATTAAAAAAGCTTCTCCAAGTAAAGGTGTACTTAAGGAAAACTTTAATCCTGTTGAGATTGCAAAAAGTTATGAAAAAGGTGGTGCAAGCTGTCTTTCAATCCTAACAGATCGAGATTTTTTTCAAGGAGATCCACAATACTTAATAACAGCTCGTGCAGCAGTTTCAATTCCAGTCATACGTAAAGATTTTATCATTCACCCCTATCAAGTCTATGAATCTAGAGCGATGGGTGCAGATTGTATTTTATTAATTGCTTCTTGCTTAACTGATGAAGATATAAAATCTCTAAGTGATATTGCTTTGTCTTTATCAATGGATGTCTTGATAGAGGTGCATAACCTAGATGAACTTGAAAGGGCTCAAAAAATTAATTTACCCATGATAGGAATTAACAATAGAAATCTTCATAACTTTGAAGTAACTCTGCAAACAACTATTGATTTAATCGATAAAATTAGTGATGATAAAATTATTATTACTGAATCTGGGATTACCTCTAAGGCAGATGTTGAGATGATGCATGAAAATAATGTGTTTGGATTTTTAGTTGGTGAAGCATTTATGAGACATCCTAATCCAGGCCAACAATTAAAGGAGTTTTTTAAATGAATATTTCAGTTAACTGGATTGATGGCATGCTAATGGTTGGTAAGTCTGATAGTGGACATGCTATTACCATGGATGGACCTCCAGAAATTGGTGGTGCTAACTTAGGTGTTAGGCCAATGGAAATGATGCTACTTGGGATGGCTGGATGCACAATGATTGATGTTGTTTCTACCCTTGAAAAGATGCGTGAAAATCTTGTTCAATGTGAAACTAAGGTCAGCGCAGAGCGCTCAGATGAGCACCCAAAGGTTTTTACAAATATTCATATTCACTTTATTGTTAAAGGGGAGGCTCTTAATTCTAAAAAGGTTGAGAAGGCGATAACACTTTCAGCTGAAAAATACTGTTCAGCTTCAATCATGCTTAGTAAAACTGCCTCTATAACTCATGACTTTGAAATCATAGATTAAGATCATATTACTAAATCCTTGAAGAAAAAATTTCCAGTATAATATTCCTTCTCCGGAGAGATGGCCGAGTGGCTGAAGGCGCTCCCCTGCTAAGGGAGTATAGGCTTTAACTCCTATCGAGGGTTCGAATCCCTCTCTCTCCGCCACTAATTTAAATACATTATGAAAAAGTCTAAAGCTATCCATTGGTTTCGTCAAGATCTGAGGTTATCAGATAATCCTGCATTATATGATGGAGCAAAAAATAACTCAATTCTTCCAATATATATTCTTGATAATAAAAATTCAAAAGATTTATCAATGGGAGCAGCAAGTAAATTTTGGCTTCATCACTCATTAGCTTCTCTTGACAAAAGTTTAAATGAAAATTTATCAATCTATCAGGGCGATCCACTTGAAATCTTATTAGATATCATTAATCGTTTAAATATTGAAGAAATATATTGGAATCGATGTTATGAACCATGGCGCATTAAACGTGATACTTTGATTAAAAAAGAATTAGAATCGAATGGCATCAAGGTAACTACTTTAAATGGTTCATTATTATGGGAACCTTGGACAATAAAAAAAGGAGATGGAACTCCATATAAAGTTTTCACACCCTTCTTTCGAAAAGGTTGCCTTCTATCAGATGAGCCTCGAAAACCTCTTCCTACCCCAAATAATTTAGATTTTTTACATGATAATGATAAATCCTTAGAAATTAATGATCTTGCTTTATTGCCCTCCATTAGATGGGATATTGAGATGAAACCATTTTGGAATATTGGAGAAGATGGGGCGAATAAACGCTTATCAGAATTTCTTGGTAATGGAATTGAAAACTACAAGAAAGGTAGAAATTTTCCTGCAAAACCTTTTGTTTCTAGAATCTCTCCACACATGCATTTTGGTGAGATATCACCTAACCAAGCCTGGTATGCTGCTAAAAATAAAGGTAATGATGCGAGTATTGATCATTTTTTGAGTGAACTTGGTTGGCGAGAATTCTCTTATACACAACTTTATTTCAATCCTGAGCTTCCTAAAAAAAATCTCCAGTCAAAATTTGACCAATTTCCTTGGGATGATAATCCAAATAATTTATCAGCCTGGCAGAGAGGACAAACTGGTGTCCCTATGGTTGATGCTGGAATGAGAGAGCTTTGGTTGACTGGGGCAATGCATAACCGCGTGAGAATGGTTGTTGGATCATTCTTAGTTAAAAATTTATTGTTGCATTGGCATCATGGAGAACGCTGGTTTTGGGACTGCCTTGTTGATGCTGATCTAGCAAGTAACAGCGCAAGCTGGCAATGGATTGCTGGATGTGGTGCTGATGCTGCGCCCTACTTTAGAATCTTTAATCCAGTAACGCAAGGTGAAAAATTTGACTCTGATGGTGAGTATATTCGTAAATACATACCTGAAATAAAAGCGCTACCAAATAAGTATTTATTCAGCCCTTGGGAGGCGCCAAAAGAAGAGCTAGGTAAAGCAGGAATTGTTTTGGGGCATGATTATCCAAATCCTGTTATTGATCTAAAGGAATCTCGACAAAAAGCTCTTGATGCCTTCAAATCGTTAAAAAAAGCTGAAGAATAATCCTCAATTCCATAAGTCGCATCTGATTTAAGAAATTTCCATTCTAGAGTTGGTATTTTAGCTTCAGATAATTGAATGAATTCTCCATTCATCCAAGTGGTTCCTTGAGGAAAAATATCCTCCTAAGCTATTTATTTTGTTCCAAAAATCTTATCGCCAGCATCTCCTAGACCTGGAAGAATATATCCATTTTCATTTAAGGAATCATCTACTGAAGCTATAAATAAATCAACATCTGGATGTAATTTTGTAACTCTTTCTAGCCCCTCAGGAGCAACGACCAAAAATAAGCCTATAATTTTTTTACAACCCTTTTGTTTTAATAGATCAATTGTAGCGAGCAATGTTCCGCCTGTAGCCAACATTGGATCAATAATAAGTGCAGTTCTTTGGTCAATGTCAGTAATCACTTTATCAAAGTAAGCTACTGGATTTAGTGTTTCTTCGTCTCTATAAAGTCCAACAACGCTAACTTTTGCATTGGGCACTAGAGTCAATACACCATCGAGCATACCCAAACCCGCTCTAAGAATAGGAACAATTGAAAGTTTTTTACCTGTTAACATTTGAGTTTTTATTGGCTTACCTTGCCAACCATTAATCTCAATATCTTCCAAGGGTAAGTCACGAGTAGCCTCATAAGTTAAGAGACTTGCAACCTCATTAGCAAGTTCTCGAAACTGTTTTGTACTTATTCCCTCTTGCCTTAGCAAAGCAATTTTATGGGCTAATAGGGGATGTTTTATAGCATTTAAAGGCATCAGAGTTCCTTAAAAAAAAATTGATTAACAAATGATTTTACATGTTAATACAATTTGTAATATTATTCTAAAAACTAAATATCAATAACTTGTATTATTAATAGTTAAATTACTAAAAAAAATTATTTTATGAAGTTTGGAATTTTAGGAGAAGCAAAAATTGCTCGCGAACATATTGTGCCAGCAATATTAGCTGCAGGACATGAAGTTACCCATGTTGGAAGAAGAAATCCTGGTCAAGTTCCATTACCAAGTATTTATAAAGACGCTATTGAGACTGACTATGACTCCCTCCTATCAGAACCATCAATAGATGCAATTTATAATCCACTACCAAATCATCTGCATGTGCCCTATTCTATTGAAGCACTTAAATTAGGCAAGCATGTTCTTTGTGAAAAACCTGTCGCACTTAACTTAGATGAATTAATCAAACTAGAGTCAGTAGCCAAAGAATCTAGTGCATTTTTCTATGAAGCCTATATGGTTAGAAGTCATCCACAGTGGGATTGGCTTAAAAAGCTTGATATTGGAAAACATCAGTCCTCTCATTTTATTTTTAGCTATCCTCAGCAACCAGCAGATAACTATCGTAATCGTGCTCAAGATGGTGGTGGTCCTTTATATGACATAGGTTGTTATGCAATATTGTCTGGCTGTTTACTTTTCAATGGTTCACCTGAAGTGCTTTCAGCAAGTGCAATAATGAATGATAGTTTTGATGTCGAGAAGCAAGTAGATGCCTCACTTAAATGGCCAAATGGTGAAACTCTTAGCTTTACTGTTTCAGGAAGTGCTGCATTATGCCAAACATTGACATTATTAGGCTCAAATGGCTGGGCAAAACTCAATGTTCCTGTAAACCCACCTGAGATAACACATGCTTATTGGTCAAATGGGGGCTTAGATGAAGGCAATAAAATAAGCTTTCCACCTTGTAATCAATATCAACTTATGGTGCATGACTTTGTAACTCTTGCAGAGTCAGGATCAAAATCTGACTTCTCATTGTCAACTATAGTAACTAAAGCTATAAATGAAATTCAGCAAGCTACTGGATTAAGCGTATAGATAATTCATCTATAATTCAAAAGAATACTGAGCGATTTAACATTATTTTTACCATCTCATGGTATCTTATAACGCTATGAAAAAAGACACTCCATTTACTATAGCAGGAAGAACTTTTAACTCTAGACTCCTCGTTGGTTCCGGAAAATATAAAGATTTAGAGGAAACTAAGTTAGCTACTGAAGCCTCTGGTTCAGAGATTATTACTGTGGCAATTCGTCGTGTAAATATTGGCCAAAATCCAAACGAAGAAAGTCTTCTTGATGCTATCTCACCTTCAAAATATACTATTCTTCCAAATACTGCTGGCTGTTACAACGCAAAAGATGCAGTTAGAACTCTACTTCTAGCGAGAGAATTGTTAGACGGGCATAACCTGGTTAAATTGGAGGTTCTGGGTGATGAAAAAACACTTTATCCTAATATTGTAGAAACTCTTGAAGCATCTAAAATATTAATAAAAGAAGGTTTTGATGTCATGGTTTATACTTCAGATGATCCTATAGTAGCTAAAGAACTTGAAGAGATTGGTTGCTGTGCAATTATGCCATTAGCTTCTCTTATTGGATCAGGCCAGGGGTTGACTAATCCCTTTAACATTAAGCTAATTAAAGACCAAGCCAGTGTTCCTGTCCTAGTTGATGCTGGAATTGGCTGTGCGAGTGATGCAGCCAAAGCAATGGAGCTCGGATGTGATGGAGTATTGATGAATTCAGCTATTGCAAATGCGGATGACCCTCTATTAATGGCAAGTGCAATGAGGCATGCCATTATAGCTGGAAGGGAATCATATCTTGCAGGTAGAATGCTTAAGAAAGTTTATGCTAGTGCATCATCGCCTATGGAAAACTTAATATAGATTTTCAATAATATTGCCATGAGCTTCTCAAAAAAAATTAGTTATATTGAGCAGAATCATTTATTTCGTTTACGAAGAGTCGCTGCAAGTGCCCAAGGCACGGAAATGTGTATTGATGGTAAAAAAATTATAAACTTTTGCTCTAATGACTATTTATCCCTTGCTAATCACCCTCAAATAAAAGAGTCTCTAATTAAAGGTATTAAGGACTATGGTGTAGGGTCTGGAGCATCACACTTAGTTAGTGGGCACTCAAAATTACACCATGAACTTGAAGAAGCATTAGCTGATCATACTGGACAACAAAGAGCGCTACTATTTTCATCTGGGTATAGTGCAAATCTTGGGGTATTCTCTGCCTTGAGGGACGAAATTAAATGGACACTCCAAGATAAACTTAATCATGCTTCATTAATTGATGCAAATAGATTAATCGAACTTCCAATTCAAAGGTATCTCCATAATAATCTGGACTCTCTTCAAAAAAAACTCGATAAACAAAAAGGTTCTGGACTTGTTGCAACTGATAATGTCTTTAGCATGGATGGTGACAAAGCCAATATTAAAGGAATTGAAAAGATTCTAAATCAAAAAAATGCTCTTCTAATGCAAGATGATGCTCATGGCTTTGGTATTTTTAATCCAATGATTCCTAAACACTCTATTTATATGGCAACTTTAGGAAAGGCTGCTGGAGTTATGGGTGCTTTTGTTGCTGGTGATGAGGACTTAATAGAATTTCTAATCCAAAAATCAAGACCCTATACATATACTACTGCTATTCCTCCAAGTTTTTGTATTGCAATCCTCACAAGTTTAAAGTTAATAGACAATGGTGAGCAGAAACAAAAATTACTCACTAATATTAGCTATTTTAAGAGTATTGCTAGTCAATTAGGTCTTCAATTTGGAATATCCAATAGTGCCATCCAGCCCCTAGTTATAGGTTCAAGCAGTGCCGCTCTAAAACTGAGTAACCAGCTATTTGAAGAGGGATTTTTTGTTAGTGCTATTCGCCCACCTACGGTTCCACCTAATACAGCTCGACTGCGATTTACATTATCAGCAAACCATACTTCACAACAAATAAATAAGCTTCTTGAAAAGGTAAAAAATGTTATGGCATAAAACTGTTGGTGAAGGCCAAGACTTAGTTTTATTACATGGTTGGGCTTTTAATAGTGACATCTTTCAAAGTCTGGTTGATATGTACTCTACATACTATCGTGTAACAGTTATTGATCTGCCTGGACATGGAAGGAGTAGTGATATTAATGGCAATATAGATTCCTGGAGTGATGAAATAATAAAACTAATTCCTGAGCAATCAATTCTTGTTGGATGGTCCTTGGGTGGGCTTTTATCAATACGTATTGCCAATAAAATTAGTCTAAAAAAACTAATCCTAATTGCAGCTTCGCCATGCCTTGTTTCCAAAGATAACTGGAATTATGGAATTAAAAATGAAGTATTTGATCAATTTGTTTTAAATTTAAAAAATGATAGTACAAAGGCCCTTATGCGTTTTGTAAGTCTCCAAAGCAAGAAAAAATCACAAGTTCAAGAACTTCATAAAGCGATCCAAAGATTCCCTGCCTCTAGAAGTGCACTGAAATATGGACTTAATATAATTTTAGATTCAGACTTACAAGATGAATATAAAAAAATTACTATTCCAAAAACTGTAATACTTGGCAGTCTAGATAGTCTAATTCCAATTAGTATAAAAAATTGGTACGAAAAAAATGGTACTCAGATCTATGAACTTCATTGTGGACATCTACCCTTTTTAGATGAGACTTTTAAATTACCTTAAAGGGTAATTATCACTTTAGTTTGAACTCTTAATACATCTTCATTTTGGTATAATCTGAATAATTTCCTTATTCAAAATAAAAACAATGAGTGCATTAGTCGGGGTTATTATGGGCTCCAAATCTGACTGGTCAACAATGAAAAGTGCCGTTGATATGCTAGAGGAATTTGAGGTTCCATATGAAGTCAAAGTTGTTTCAGCTCATCGAACTCCAGACCTTATGTTTGAATACGCAGAGACAGCTGAAGAAAGAGGCTTAGAGGTAATCATAGCTGGTGCTGGAGGTTCAGCTCACCTTCCAGGAATGGTAGCGTCAAAAACAATTATTCCAGTTCTTGGAGTGCCTGTTCAATCGAAAGCTCTAAGTGGTCAAGATTCACTTCTTTCAATTGTTCAAATGCCTGGGGGTATCCCTGTTGGAACTCTTGCTATTGGAGAAGCTGGTGCAAAAAATGCAGGCATTTTAGCTGCTCAAATCGTTGGCAATCATAATGATAAGATAAGGCAAAAGGTTGCTAAATTTCGCCTAGAGCAAACTCAGAGTGTTCTTAATAACCCATATCCTGATAATTAATTTATGAAAATTGGTGTTCTTGGTGCTGGTCAATTGGGAAGAATGCTTGCGCTATCTGCATACCCATTAGGCCATCAAATGAGTTTTTTAGCTCTTTCAGAAGAAGATCCATCATCTCTACTTGGGAAGACATTTATTCATAATAATGATCCAGAAGTTGTAAAAAAATTTGCTTCTCACTCAGATGTAATAACATATGAAAGTGAAAATACTGATATCAATATTGTTAATGAAATTAATAATATGACATCAGTTTATCCAAATGAAAGGTCATTATTTATTTCTCAACATCGAATTCGGGAAAAGGAACTTCTCAATAAACTTGGTATTCCGTGTGCTCCTTATGAAATAGTTAATTCTCTAGTTGATCTGGAAGTTGCCGTTAAGAATATTGGGGTTCCCTCGATATTAAAAACAACTATAGATGGTTATGATGGTAAGGGTCAGTTTCTAATTACATCTGAATCTCAGATAAATCAGGCATGGAAAGTTTTGTCAGGCAAACCATCAGTGCTTGAAGGTTATATAAATTTTAAACGTGAGCTTTCATTGATTGCAGTCAGAGGGATTGATAGTGATATCAAATTCTATCCATTAGTTGAAAATTCTCATCATGAAGGTATTCTGAGACTAACAATTGCTCCAGCAAGAAACGTCTCAGATTCAATTCAAAATAAAGCTGAGGATTATATGAAATCCATTCTTACTGAAATTGAACATGTTGGTGTTTTAACTATTGAACTTTTTGAGACTGATAATGATCTTGTTGTAAATGAGATTGCACCAAGAGTTCATAATTCAGGGCATTGGACAATTGAAGGTGCAAAAACGTCACAATTTGAAAATCATATTAGAGCAATTACTAAATCACCTTTAGGGCAAACAAATTGTATAAATAAATATAGTGCCATGATAAATATAATAGGAACTCATGGTGCCATAGAGAAGATTCTTAAAACTAAAAATACCCATCTTCATCTTTACAATAAAAAGGAACGTAAAGATAGAAAATTAGGTCACGTAACAATAACTGCTGATTCTATAAAAGATTTAGATAGTTCTATTGAAACTCTTAAAGATTTTTTACCTTAGTCTTCGTTGAGATCAAAAATACTGACATCAGCCCGAGCATCAAGAACTTCATGATAAAACTGCTCAGCAAGGTTTCCTTCATAACGATAGGCTGAGATTTCACTTACTTCAACACCAACTAGAAATTGACAAACATGAATCATTTCATGGGATAAGGTAATAATGAATTTTTTCTGATCTAGGGATTCTTCAATTTCTATATAAAACTTACCATTTCCCTCATAATCAGTCCAAGCTAGGGCATCATCAACTTTTTGAATAGTAAGATCTATATTTGGAATATCATTCTTTGGAAAAAAACCATTACTGCAGAAGTTAAACAACTGATGAGAAAGCCTTATTTGTTCTTTATTACCACCATGAATATAAAGCATTTTTTACAAAAAATCACATAGTTTATTGAAAACGTTCATCCAAGTATTTGATTATATCGTTTGACTCATAGGTCCAGATTGCTTCTCCAGAGCCTTCTATTTTAAGGCATGGAACCTGAATCTTCCCACCACCTAACTCCAACTCTCCTCTAAATTCACCACCAACTTGAGCATTGAGTGTCTCTATTTTAAGATTCAAGCGTTTAATTGCTCTTCTTGTCTTTACACAAAAAGGACAAGCATAGAATTGATATAGTTTAAGATTCTGCGTTTCTTTATCAACCATTGCTTGGTCTTCGACACTTCTTTGAACTATTGTTGGTTTGAATAACCAATCAATTAAGATTAATAATCTACCAGATCCTTCTCGTAATAATTTTAAAATACTTCTCATAAGTTTTGCCTATACGCTATTAATGTATTTTCAAGGAGCGTTGCAATAGTCATTGGGCCTACTCCTCCAGGAACAGGGGTAATTGCACTAGCTTTGTCTTTAATTGCATCAAAATCAACATCACCAACCAAAGAGCCATCATCTAAACGATTAATACCAATATCTATTACTACAGCACCATCTTTAACCCAATCACCTTTAACCATTTTTGGAATTCCAACACCAACCACAACAATGTCTGCCTGCATAACCTTCTCAGCAACATTTTTAGTTTTGCTGTTACAAATAGTTACTGTACCTCTTGCATTAAGAAGCTCCATTGCCATTGGCCTACCTACAATATTGGAAGCACCAATTACCACGCAATTCATTCCCATAACCTCGCAACCAATTGAAGCCAGCATTGTCATTACTCCTTTTGGAGTACATGGACGTAGATGAGATTTATTTTGCATAAGCTTACCAATATTTTCGCTATGAAAGCCATCAACATCTTTAAGTGGAGAGATATGCTCAATAACCTTATTGGCATTTATATGACTAGGAAGTGGCAGTTGAACTAATATTCCGTCTATTTGAGGATCATGATTAAGACGCTCAACCTCTTCAAGAAGTTGCTCTTCAGTGATATTTTCAGATTTAATAATCTTGTCAGAAAAAAAACCTGCCTCATTACATGCACGTTCTTTATTTCTAACATAAACTGCTGATGCTGGATCTTCTCCAACTAATATTACAGCGAGTCCAGGAGGTCGATCAAGTTTTTTTACTTCTTCAGAAATTTTTAATCTTAAATTTTTAGCAATCTCTTTACCATCAATAATTTTCATTTTTTTAATTCCTTTTTTACTTTTTTTAAATCACTAACCGTATCAACTCCATAGCCTGTTGGAGCACAAGCAACATCAACATGTATATCAATTCCATGATCAAGTATGGTTAACTGTTCTAATTTTTCAGCTAATTCAAGAATAGATTTATCCATTTTAAAATATTTTTTTAAAAAATTAGCGCGGTATGCATACAGACCAATATGCCTAAAACACAAATCTAAATTAATATCGCTAGCATCTCTAAAAGCAGGAATTGGTGACCTCGAGAAGTACAAAGCTTTGCCGCCAGAATTATATACGACTTTGACACAATTAGGATCAAAGTAAGACTCTTTACTTTCAATTTTTTCACATAAAGTAGCAACGCTCATATTACTATTGATCAGATTAAAAGCAACCTGATTGATAACCTTTGAGTTCATCATCGGCTCATCACCTTGAACATTAACAACAACATCACTCTCATGAAAATTCATTTTAGTGACAACCTCAGATAAGCGGGATGTTCCAGAAATATGATTTTCACTAGTCATACAAACCTCAGCACCAAAATCTTTAGCAACAAGTCTTATTTTTTCATTATCTGTTGCAATAATGACTCTCTTGGCACTGCTTTTAATAGCATTTAAGTAGGTATGTTCAATAAGTGATTTTCCATCGATGTTTTCAAGTAATTTTGCTGGCAGACGACTGGAGGCGTATCTAGCAGGAATGATAACGGAAAAGTCCATTACTATTTAGAATTAATCTTTCTGGCCTCTTCAACAAGAAGCACTGGAATACCATCTTGAATGGGATAGGCTAATTGACTTTTTTCACATATTAGCTCATCTCCAACTAGTTCAAGCTTAGATTTACTTTCTGGACAAACTAACATTTTTAAAAGCTCTTCATCAATCATAGTTTAGACTCCAATTGCTGATAAAAATCTGCACTAATCATTGCTCTAACAGACAAATACCACATGTTACTTGTTGCGAATTGTCTACATTTTACACAATCCTTTGCTGTCATTATGATTGGATAATCTTCTTTAAAAGTTATATCATTTTTAGAAAAAGTATGATGATCAGGGAAGACTTTATTAATTAAATTTACTCCTTGACTTTCAAGAAGATTATGAAAATTCTTTGGATTTCCAATTCCAGATACAGCTAAACATTTTTTAGTCTTAAAATAATCAAGCTCTTTTTTTTCATTTGTTAATAAATTTACATAGCACTCAGCTTCAATTTGACTAGAGATTTCACCTTCAGCCTCAGCGCCATTATTTATAATCATATCAACTGATTTGAGTCTATTTTTTGTTTCTCTAAGAGGTCCTGCAGGGAGAAACCATCCATTACCTAAGCGGTTATGACCATCTATAACAGCAATTTCAATATCTCGACCCATTGCATAGTGCTGAAGACCATCATCGCTAATAATTACATCTACTGAATAGGCTTTAATTAAAGATTCAATTGCATAAAATCTTTTTTTTGATACAAAAACTGGCACTTGTGTTTGTTGTTTTATTAATAATGACTCATCCCCACATTCACTGGGATCACTCTTTAGAGTAACTTCTAATGATTCTTGTGTAAATTTACCTCCATACCCCCTTGATACAACTCCTACTTTTTTATTTTGAGATAAAAAATAATTTGTAATTGCCATTACGATTGGAGTCTTTCCAGTTCCACCCACAGTTATGTTGCCAACAACTATTATTGGTATTGGTGAAATGTTGACTTTTAATAAATTAAGCTTATAAAGCCAAAGTCGGATATTACTAAGAATAAAGAAAATAATTGAAAAAGGGATTAGAAGAAAGTTAACTAAACCAAACTTATTATGATTGATAAAACTTGTATTACTTGACATTTTGATAACTTTAATCACTTTTAAAACATTAATTATGACAAAATATTGCGATCATGAGCGTTGAATTTCTAATTTCTAACAAATATTTAAGATCTAATAGAAAAAAAGGATTTGTTTCCTTTATTTCTGGGGTCTCAATGGTTGGTCTAATTCTAGCAGTTATGTCGCTTATTACAGTCTTATCTGTAATGAATGGCTTTCATGAAGAAATAACAAATCGTGTATTAAATACAATCTCACACTCATACATAACTGAATCTGATGATACACTTGAAGACTGGGTGGAACTTAGAAAAAAAATCAACTCACAAGAACATATAGTTGCTTCTTCGCCTTATGTTGAAGATTTCGCTTTAATGACTTCTAAAAATGCCTCTCAAGGCGTCAGTGTTAGAGGCATACTTGTAGACCTTGAATCAACTACATCATCCTTACTTAATGATATAAAGTATGGTGATTTAAGCCTCAATGAAGATGACTCATCAATCCTAATTGGTGTTGGACTGGCAACAATTATGGGCACAGGTATTGGGGATCAACTTACACTAATAGCCCCTACTAGAAATTCCCTTGGCCTTTTGGTTCCTATATCAACGACTTTTACTGTTGGTGGAATATTTAATGCAGGTTTGAATGAATACAACAATGGCCTAGCATTTATTCATCTTTATGATGCTCAGGACTTATTTACTCTTGGAAATGAGGTCACTGGTATTCGTTTAAAAGTAGATGATTTGTTTAAAGCAAATATAATTACACAAGAAACTGTCAAGAGTCTTGGCGATGGTTTTTATGGTGTTGATTGGATGCAACAAAAACAAAACTTCATGAGAGCATTAAATCTTGAGAAACAGATGATAGCAATTATTCTCTCCCTAATAATTGCAGTAGCTGCCTTTAATATAGTATCTATGATGGTTATGGTTGTAACAGATAAAAAAACTGATATAGCAATTCTTAGAACTTTAGGAATGACGCCTAAAAGAATTGTAAGAATATTCTTTTATCAAGGCCTTAGTATTGGTTTTATTGGTATCTTAGTTGGAACAGTTCTTGGATTGTTATTAGCCCTTAATATTGAATCTGTTATTTCTGGAATTGAGACTATTATTGGCTTCCAGTTTTTTCCAAAGGATGTTTTTTATATTAATCGTTTTCCATCTAAAATTCTTATGAGTGATGTGGCTAGTATTATGATAGGTGCTTTTATCTTGGTAATTATTGCTGCCATTTACCCTGCTAGAAGAGCTGGTAAAGTAAATATTTCTGAGGTCTTAAGGCATGAGTAATATTATTGAATGTCGATCAGTGTGCTTTTCATATACTGAAGGTAACAATCAAACTCCCGTTCTTAGGAACTTAAATCTTGAAGTTAGCTCGGGTGACTCAATAGCAATTCTTGGACAATCTGGCTGTGGGAAATCAACATTGCTTAACTTAATAGCTGGGTTAGATCATCCTACTGAAGGTGAGGTACTTGTTAATAATATAAATATTTCAGAACTTGACGAAAAAAATCGAACTGACTTGAGATCCAATAATCTTGGATTTATTTTCCAATTTCATCACTTGTTAAATGATTTCACTTCTCTTTATAATGTTGCCTTACCTCTTTTAATCAATGGCTCAAATATTGATAATACAATAGCATTATCTACAAAATTATTAACAGACGTAGGTTTAGAAAATCGATTAAATCACAAGCCTTCTGAGCTATCTGGTGGAGAACGTCAAAGGGTAGCAATAGCAAGAGCAATGATTACTAAACCAGCATGTCTAATTGCTGATGAGCCTACGGGAAATCTTGATTCAAAAAATGCAGAAGGGATATTAGAACTTATTATAGATTTAAACAGCAAGGCCACTTCAGCCCTATTGATAGTAACTCATGATTTAGGGATTGCAAATAAGATGGAAAGAAAGCTTAATTTAGCTGATCAAGAGTTAGTAGAGATATAAGTTCAAATAAGTTATAAATTAACTCCTATCTACAAGCTACCCCAAAAATTGAATCATAATACCAGCGGCAATTGCTGAACCAATAACACCTGCAACATTAGGCCCCATTGCATGCATTAGTAAGAAATTATTAGAATCTGACTCTAAACCAACCTTATTGGAAACTCGGGCGGCCATTGGAACAGCTGAGACACCGGCAGAACCAATCAGAGGGTTAATTTTATTTTTACTAAATACGTTCATCAATTTTGCCATCAGAAGTCCACACATAGTGCCTATAGAGAATGCAACCAAGCCTAGTAATAAAATTCCTAAAGTATCTAATTGAAGAAACTTATCTGCCATTAGTTTTGAGCCTACTGCCAAACCAAGAAAAATAGTAACGATATTAATTAAGGCATTCTGAGTTGTATCACTTAGCCGATCTACAACCCCAGATTCTTTCATTAAATTACCAAAAGCAAACATGCCAAGCAATGGAGCAGCTGCTGGAAGTAAAAGTGCGACAAGAAGAAGCAATACTATAGGAAAAACTATTTTTTCAGTTTTGGAAACTTCTCTGAGCTGGACCATCTTTATTTTTCTCTCATTTTCATTAGTCATAGCTCTCATAATTGGTGGCTGGATAAGAGGAACAAGTGCCATGTATGAGTATGATGCAACTGCAATAGCTCCTAATAGTTCAGGCGCAAGAATTGAGGCGACATATATTGAAGTTGGTCCATCAGCACCACCAATAATTCCTATAGCAGCGGCTTGCTTAAGACTAAAATCAAAAACACCAAGTACAGAAAGTCCAACTGCTCCCAATAGAGTTGCAAAAATACCAAATTGAGCAGCTGCACCAAGAAGCAATGTTTTAGGGTTTGCTAGGAGAGGACCAAAGTCTGTCATTGCACCTACTCCCATAAATATAATAAGTGGGAATGCTCCTGACTCAATACCAACCATATAAAAAAGATGCAGTATTCCACCATCAACTGCTAAATTAGCGCCTGGAATATTACTGAGAAGAGCGCCAAATCCAATAGGCAAAAGAAGTAGGGGTTCAAACTTTTTAACAATTGCTAAATATATTAATACTATTCCAACTAGAAGCATTAATCCTTGACCCCAATCCATTTGGTAGAGACCAGTATTCAACCAAAGTATTTTTAGGTTTGCCATAACTATCTTAATGAGAGAAGTAACTGGCCAACAGTTACTGAATCACCCTCTTTAACATCAACACTTATAACAGTTCCAGTTCTTGTTGCTTTTACCTCAGTCTCCATTTTCATAGCCTCCAAAATAAGGAGTGTATCTCCTTCATTAATGCTTTGATTAGGGCTTACTAGAACCTTCCATATAGTCCCTGATAGAGGCGCAGCAACCTTTTCTTTAGCTGTAAATTTAGAAGGATCTGATTCAGCATCCTTTTGGACCATATTATGAACTTCTGTAACTGCTGAAGAAGAGCCAATTGATGCTATATCACCACCTGAAGTAACATTTACAGTATAAGATTGACCTTCAAATGATACGGTATAGATACCTTCACTATTATCGTTAGGGTTAAATTCTCTAGGCTCTTGAGGAACTGGCTCAAAAAAATCTGGGTTATCTCTATTTTCTAAAAACTGAACACCAACTTGAGGGAAAAGTGCATATGTCATTAAATCATCAACCTTCTCATCTGCAACCCTTATACCCTTATCAGCTACTATCTTATCAAACTCAGCTTCAAGTATTTCTAACTCTGGCTTAAGATTGTCTGCAGGCCGACAAGTAATTACTTTTGATCCTTCTAGAACTCTATCTTGAAGCTCTTTATTTAGTGGTGCTGGAGAAGCACCATATTCCCCCTTAAGTATTCCTGATGACTCCTTAGTTAT
The DNA here is from genome assembly GCF_003326015.1 of Candidatus Thioglobus sp. NP1. Lineage (NCBI taxonomy): Bacteria > Pseudomonadati > Pseudomonadota > Gammaproteobacteria > Pseudothioglobaceae (SeqCode) > Candidatus Thioglobus > Candidatus Thioglobus sp. NP1. Next base: position 702,132 of record NZ_CP023860.1, on the reverse strand, counting down.
AGTCTTATATCTCTCTCCAGTTAGCACATTCAACACTGCTTGAGTACCAACAATTTGAGAGGTAGGAGTAACTAGAGGAATATATCCAAGATCTTTCCGCACTCTAGGAATCTCTAATAAAACTTCATCCATTTTATCAATTGCATTCTGCTCTTTTAGTTGCCCTTCCATATTGGTAAGCATACCTCCAGGAACCTGAGAAGTTAGAATCCTTGAATCTACACCCTTCAGAGATCCTTCAAATTTTGAATACTTAGCTCTAATTGGTTTAAAGTATTGGTCAATCTCTTCTAATTTTTCCAAATTAAGCCCAGTTTTACGTGGGCTATTTTCTAATATAGATACAATCGAATTAGTTGCTGAGTGACTGTATGTCATACTCATAGAACCAATACAAGTATCAACACGATCTATGCCAGCCTCAACCGCTTTAATAATTGATGCAGTAGATAAACCTGTTGTAGCATGAGCATGCAATTGAATAGGAATATCAATCGCTTTTTTTAATTTTTTAACTAGCTCAAAGGCAACATATGGTTGTAATAATCCAGCCATATCTTTAATACAAAGGGAATGAGCACCCATATCCTCAATTCTTTTGGCCATCTCAATCCATAATTCAATTGTATGAACGGGACTAACAGTATATGAAATAGTACCTTGGGCATGCTGGTCAACTTTTATAGTTTGATCAATTGCAGTTTCAAGATTACGGACATCATTCATAGCATCAAATATTCTTAAAACACCAACACCATTATCTGCACATCGATCCACAAACTTTCTAACTACATCATCACTGTAATGCCTATAACCTAGAAGATTTTGAGCTCTCAACAACATTTGTTGTGGAGTATTTGGCATTACTTTTTTAATCTCACGAATTCTCTCCCATGGATCCTCTCCAAGGAAGCGAATACAGGCATCAAATGTTGCGCCGCCCCAGGATTCCATTGACCAGTAACCAATCTGATCTAGTTTTTCTGCTATTGGAAGCATGTCATCAATTCTCATTCGAGTAGCGAATAAAGATTGATGACCATCTCTTAATACTAACTCAGTAACTTCAACAGGCTGATTGTTTTCTTTATTTGACATAATTTATTTCTTTACATGCAATTTTATTGCAGCTTCAATTATTGTTCTTGTTTTTTTATCAATTTCAACTGAATTATTTGAAATAGTTGATTGTGCAAAACTTAATGGGGGGTCAATCTTTGAAATAATTATGGACATTAAATTAGTAATAATAACCATCAAAGCTAAAAATAAAAAAACAAATCCCATACCAAACATGGTTAGATTTATTGCTTCACTTAGAAGATTATTTTCCATTCTATTTCATCCTAAAAATTTGGTACCAGTGGACGGGCTCGAACCGTCACTCCCGTGAAGGAACCGGATTTTGAATCCGGCGTGTCTACCAATTCCACCACACTGGCCTATCTTAGGTTTATTTATGTCTGAAAGTGATTCTGCCTTTTGTTAAATCATAAGGAGTCATCTCAACAGTTACCTTATCGCCAGGTAATATGCGAATATAGTGCTTTCTAATTTTTCCAGAAATATGAGCTAGAACGCTGTGTCCATTTTCTAATTCAACTTTAAAAGTTGTATTAGGTAATTTTTCTTTAACTACGCCCTCTAACTCAATGTAATCACTTTTCGACATATCGTTTAAATAATAATTTAAAAAACCAGAATGTATTATACATATTGGATTTAATTACAGATAGTCAAATTCGCGTCAGAGATAGTTTAGACCTAGATGTCTTATGATTTAATTTGTACTAAAAAAAATTATTTAGTGAAAATGTCTTTTTGAATGGACCCAACCTTGAAGCTTTTGAAAGTCTGTCTTCTTTTCAGGCTGAACAATTTTTTCTAATTCAATCAATCTTTCATTGAGCTCGTTAAAGGCATTAGAGTAATGCTTACTTTTAATAGACTCTTGATATAGCTTCGATTTCAAAGTTGCTATTACAGAAACGAGATCATGGTCATTACTGGCATTGCTTATTGCGTCACCCTCACTTATCTTTACTTGAGTATCTTGAAAGCGCTTAAGATGTTCTGAAGCACTTGGATGCGAATAAGTTGGTGAATTTTGAGTTGCAAGATTATCAGGATTAAAAGGGATAACTCTTGAAGAGATGTTTAGATCTTGAAATGAACCACGAGACGTTGGTTGCTGGACGGTAAATCCACTAACGCCTAGTAAGCGTGCAACCCATGATATACCAAATCTAATCACCTAAACTCCCGATATAGTTTTGTATATGTTACCCAAAGAATTTAAATACGGGTAATTTTTTTATTATTTTTAGAACCTAATAAATCAACAACATCTTGATCTGATGGATTTAAAGTAACAGTAATTTTCTGAAAGCCTAAGATTTTTGCTTGCTTTTTAATTCTATCACTCAAAACAATCATCTCTCTTGTTTTAAATTGATCAAGGAAAATTTTTGATTCTTTATTTACAAGTTCTATCATTAATGACAGACTTTCTAAACTATTTATTACTATTACACCATCATCAACTTTTAAAAACTCCTTAATTGATTGCGAATGTAGTCTAGTTAAGTCACAAGGCACTCTTTCATAAACTTCAAAATAATTTACATTATTCTTTACTTGGAGAGTATTTTTCAAGTATTCACTTCCACCTTTTCCTCTAACTATAAGAATTTCTGAATCTTTTAAGTCTTTGAAATAAGGCATATTTAAAAGAACTTCACTAGATGAATTATTTTTTGGATAGCCATCCACTTTAATATCTTTCTCAATTAGTTTTTTTGCAGTAATTGGACCTATCGCAAATATACTAATAGGCTCAACAATAATATTATTGAAATATTGTTCGGCATAATCTACTGCATTTGCACTAATAAAAATAATTACATTAAATTTCTGTTTAGGAATTTCAGCCTTAATTTTATTTATTTCAAAAGTAGGAAATAATGCAGTCTTTATCCCTAAATTATTTATTAAAGATTTAAGATTAGTAGCTTGGGCTAATGGACGAGTAATAAGAATCATTAATTTGAAGTATATTTAGTTTCTATTTTCTTAAATAATATTTATATTTTAAACTTAGGCTTACTAATTAAAAACCCTCTTTTATTTATTCTATGAAAGATGCCTTTATAATAATGTCCATATCAATTCTGTATAAAACTAAAATTTTATTATGTTAATGTCAATTATAGCTCTTATTTCTGGCTTTCTATTATTGATGTGGAGCGCCGATACATTTACAGATAATGGTGCCAAAATTGCCAGAATATTCAATATTTCACCTCTCATAATTGGTTTACTCATCTTTGGCTTTGGGACATCTGCACCCGAGATGCTGGTCTCTGGGTTAGCTGCTTTTGATGGTCATCCAGAACTTAGCGTTGGCAATGCATTTGGTTCAAATATATTTAATATTGGATTAGTCCTTGGAGTTACAGCAATTATTCTTCCAATAAGTGTTGATAAATTGATATTAAAAAAGGAGTGGTTATTTTTATTTTTATCTACCCTTGTTGCAGGAGCTCTATTATTAGATCAATACTTAAGTTTTAATGATGGCTTAATCCTTATTTCGCTTCTATTATTATTTTTGTATTATGTTTATACTGAGTCTAAAAAAAATAATCCTAATAATCTTGATAATATAGATGATGGGCTTAAAAATGAGAAAAAAAGTAGAATATGGTTTTTATTAATTTTATCTCTCATAATTCTCGTATCAAGTGCGAGACTTGTGGTTTGGGGTGGCACATCATTAGCATTACAATTTGGGATAAGTGATTTAATAATTGGTCTAACAGTTGTTGCTTTAGGTACCAGTCTTCCAGAACTAGCAGTTTCTGTTAGTAGTGTCCTAAAAAAACAACATCAAATGGTGATTGGAAATATTATTGGCTCTAACTTATTTAATACATTAGGAGTCCTTGCAATTCCAGGGCTAATACTCCCCTTTCAAATACCAGGAGAGGTAATGAGTCGAGACTTCATAAATATGATAATTCTCACTTTATTAATAGTGTTGTTGGCTGTAATATTCAAATTTAAGATTAATCGTTTTGGTGGCTTTATATTGTTATTTATGCTTGGTGCTTATTTATATCAATTACTTTGGATATAGTTCTTAAAAATTTAATTGAAACGCAAGAACTTGGTAAAAAACTTGCCCACTGCTGTAGTTCACTTCAAAACCCATTTGTTATTTATCTAATAGGTGATCTAGGAGTTGGTAAAACTACATTAGCGCAAAGCTTTATTCAATATTTTGGCTTTAAGAGAGTCAAGAGCCCAACCTACTCCCTAGTAGAAAGTTATCAAAATAAATATATTAATATTCATCATTTTGATTGTTATAGACTCACCAATCCTGAAGAATTAGAATACATTGGTATAAGAGATTATCTTCTAGAAAATAATCTTCAACTCATAGAATGGCCTGAATTAGGTGAAGGTGTTATTGCCGATTCTGACCTTTCGATTGAGCTTAGTGGAGATGGAGATCAAAGAAGTGTAAATATAGAATTTCAGTCAGATATCGGCAAGCATATTCTAAGATGCGCAACTACTTAATTTTAATAATTGCTTTAATAGCAACTTCAGTGTTCAGTGATGAAAATACGTCGCTTTATGACTTTAGGTATTGGACAGCCCCAGATAATACAAGGATTGTAATTGATACTGAGGAAGATGCACTTTTTAATGTTTCCAAACAAAATGATTATGTCATCATTAGCTTCGATGATGCTGAGGTTTTTTCAGAGACCTTTAGTAATATTTTTTTTAATGATGAGAGGGTAAAAAAGGTTGAAATTAAACGTGACAAAGAAACTATAAAGCTTATCTATTATATCAACCGAGATTTTATAGTTAAACAATTTACTCTTCCTCCAAATACTAAATATAAGCACTATCGTCTTGTTGTTGATATTATTGATTCAGATGTAAATTCGTCACTTAAAAAAACTAAGATAGCTGAGACAACTAAGACAACTAAAAAAGTATTACCCAAATACAAGAAAATTATCATAGTTGATGCCGGTCATGGTGGAGAGGATTCTGGAGCTATTGGCAAAAACAAATCAAAAGAAAAAGATGTTAATCTTGCGATTGCAAGAAAATTAGTGACAACAATTAATAAAAATTCAGATTTAAAAGCAGTCCTTACTCGAAGTGGTGACTACTATATCCCCTTAACCAAAAGAATAACAATTGCTCAAAAAGAAAATGCCACAATGTTTATTTCTATTCATGCTGACTCAGTAGAAAGCATAAGTGCTAAAGGAGCCTCTATTTATTTACTTAGTGAAAAGGGAAATAATAGTAAATTAGCAAAACAATTAGAGCAATCTCAAAACTCAGTCGACCAATTTGGTGGAGTAGAGAATGTTATTGATAAGGATAAGTTTTTAAAAAATATTTTGTCTGATTTTTCAAGAAAAGATAGGGAAATACAATCGTTTGAACTAGCTAAAAAAATACTCGAACAACTTGGAAAAATTGGACCTGTTCATAAGAAAATACCTCAAAAGGCAAATTTTGTAGTATTAAAGTCCCCTGCAATTCCTTCAATACTGGTTGAAACTGCATTTATCTCAAATCCGACTCAAGAAAAGAGATTAACAAATACCAAACAACAACAAAAAATAGCTAATGCTATATATAGAGGAATTATTAATTATTATTCAGAGATAGAAAAAGATCTATGAAGTCTTTTCAAAGCTAGGCTCTGAATTTCTCAAAGAATATAAATAGCTATAACTTCTTAAACCTTATTAATCTGCAAGAAAATTATCGACACTCTTTGCAACACCTCTACCCTCGTTAATTGCCCATACAACTAGTGATTGGCCTCTTCGACAGTCGCCAGCAGAAAAAATACCTGACTTTGAAGTACTGAATTCTCCATGCTCAGCCTTATAGTTACCCCTTTCATCTATTTCTATTTTGGCATCATCACTTAGATAATGCTCAGGCGAAACAAAACCCATTGAAAGTAATACTAACTGGGCATCCCAAGTTTTTTCAGTATCTTTAATTTCATTTAATTTTCCATTTACAAACTCAACATTAACAGTTTTGATACCACTAACTTTATCATTACTATCTTTAATGAAAGATTTTGTTAAAAGTTGATATTCCCTTGGGTCTTTTCCAAAAACCTTATGGGATTCTTCATGGCCATAGTCAACACGAAAAATTGTTGGCCACTCTGGCCAAGGGTTACCTTCTGAACGATCAGAAGGGGGTTGGCTCATTAGTTCAAAATTTGTAATAGACTTAGCACCTTGTCTAAGGGCTGTTCCAATACAATCAGTTCCAGTATCTCCACCTCCAATTACTATTACGTCTTTGCCTTGTGCTGAGAATTCACTATCATCAGCAACACCATCATTAAGAAGGCTTTTAGTGTTTGAAGTTAAAAAATCCATAGCGGGATAAATACCTGAAGCACTTCGATTTTCAGCTGGAAGATCTCTAGCATTTGTAGATCCAGTAGCAAAAATAACAGCATCAAACTTCGACTGCAATTCTGCTGTTGAAATGTCTCTTCCAATATCAATATTAGTGGAGAATTTAATACCTTCTTGTCTTAAAAGCTCGACTCTACGATCAACAATGTCTTTACCTAACTTCATATTTGGGATGCCATACATTAAAAGCCCCCCAATGCGATCGCTTCTTTCATAAACTGTAACTGAATGGCCCATTTGGTTTAGTTCATCTGCAGCAGCAAGGCCAGCTGGTCCAGATCCAACAATCACAACTTTTTTACCAGATCGAGATTCAACATCTCTAACTTTAATCCAGCCCTCTTCAAAACCTTTATCGACAATAGCTAATTCAATATTTTTAATAGTTACTGCTGGATTATTTAAACCGAGAACACATGATCCTTCGCATGGTGCAGGACAAACTCGGCCAGTAAATTCAGGAAAATTATTTGTCTTCTCTAGACGCTCTAAAGCCTCTTGCCATTCATTGTTGTAAACTAGATCATTCCATTCTGGGATTAAATTATCTATTGGGCAGCCATTTGAAGACTGACAAAAAGGCACTCCACAATCCATACAACGAGAGCCTTGTTCTTGGAGTTGGTCTAAATTATGGGTGCCAGAAAAAATCTCATCAAAATCTTGGATACGAGTTCCAACATCTCTATAAGACTCAACCTCTCTATCTAGCTCCAAAAAACCAGTTACTTTACCCATCATTTATTCTTGCTATTTACAAGATTAGATTATCTCATAATATATAAAAAATAAAGTGATTAATAAAAATTATATGCCTCTAGAGTTCTTGTAAGGAAAAGAAAACCTCTGTATAATCACCTGATTTTGAAAAACCCTTAAAAGGCATAAACGTGAATTTAATTAATCAAATTGAGAATGAGCAACTGAAATCAGATATACCTGAATTTTCATCAGGTGACACTGTGGTTGTTCAGGTTAAGGTTCGTGAAGGAACTCGTGAAAGATTACAGGCCTTTGAAGGTGTTGTTATTGCTAAGAAAAATCGAGGACTAAATTCTGCTTTTACTGTTAGAAAAATCTCCCATGGTGAAGGTGTTGAAAGAGTTTTTCAAACACACTCTAATATGATTGATAGTATTTTAGTGAAGCGAAGTGGTAAAGTTCGTAAAGCGAAACTTTACTACTTACGTGGTCTAACTGGAAAGGCTGCCAGAATTACTGAAAAACTAAAAAAGAAATAATTTTTTCTTATTCTTAAATGCCAGTTAATTTACTGGCATTTTTTTTGCCTAATCTATAAAAGACTCAAGTAGAATAACTAAAGATGAATAACGACCTGATAGACCAATTTATTGATTTCTACTGGTTGACAACTGGTGCTAGTAAAAATACTCTTAGTGCCTATCGCTCTGATATAAAAATATTTAGTGATTGGCTTAATGAAAACTCACTTAAAGATGTCAATCACGATATGATTTTAGATTATTTATCTTATAGAAAAGATACTAGGATAAGCCCATCAACTCAGTCTAGATTTCTGACTTGCCTTCATTCTTTTTATCAATATTTAATAGCTAATAAGCTCATAAAAATTGATCCTACTGAGCAATTATCTTATCCAAAATTAGAAAAAAAATTACCTATATTTTTAAATATTCAAGAAGTAGAAAGGTTACTAGATACTCCAAACAGCTCATCATTATTTGGACAAAGGGATCGAGCAATGCTTGAACTTTTATACTCCTGTGGCCTTAGGGTTTCTGAGTTAATTAATTTAAGTTACCATAATATAAATCTCAAAGAAGAATTTATTCGTATTCATGGAAAAGGAAATAAAGAGAGACTACTTCCAATGGGAGAGCTTGCTATTGATTATTTAACAAAATATGAGATTAATTCTAGACCAATATTACTAAAAAATGGTCAGAGTGATAGTTATTTCTTATCTAATAGGGGCAAGGCAATGTCCAGACAAAATTTCTTTTATATAATTAAAGGTTATGCAGCTCAAGCAGGAATTGAAAAGCCTTTATCTCCTCATTCATTAAGGCATGCTTTTGCAACTCATCTTGTTCAAAAAGGGGCTGACTTACGTTCAGTTCAGTTGATGCTTGGTCATAGTGATATTTCTAGTACGCAGCTTTACACGCATATTCAAAATGCACAACTTAAGACTCAACACGAGAAGCACCACCCAAGAGGGTAATATTTTATATTTGGATTTAAGAGCAATCCATATTGTCAATCTTATAAAGCAAAGGTTTTGTTAAAGATGAAAGAGAATATTTTGATTTTTCATCAAGATTAATGTCTGATAAAAATTGGTGAAAACATTTTTGAATGACCTGCCAGTCTTTATCAATGATAGCAAACCAGGCTGTGTCACGGTTTCGGCCTTTACTGATAGTCATTTGTCTAAATACACCTTCATAAGAAAAGCCTAATCTTTGAGCTGCCTTTCTAGATCTCATATTTAAAGCATTACATTTCCACTCATATCTTCTATAGCCATTATCAAATGCCCACTGCATCATTAAAAACATCGCCTCCGTTCCTTCAGTTGTTCTTTGAAGAAGTGGGGAATAATTGATATGGCCAACTTCAATTAAACCTTCGTTAGGATTAATTCTTAGATAACTTGCAATACCAATCGCTTTTTTTAATTTTTTACTAATTATGGCAAAAAAAACTGGATCGTCATGCTCTTCAAATGACTGTATCCAATCTATATAATCACTTAAACTTTCAAATGGACCATAAGGGAGATACTCCCAATTAATACCTTCCTTATCAAGTGCATTAGCCATAAAAAGTTCCTCAGCAAATTTATTTGCAATTAATGGCTTTATAGAGACTAATTTACCGTCAATAGAAATTCCTTTAGGATGAGGGGGAACTTTGAATCCACTTACAACTTCTCCTTTTTTCATGATGGTTCAATGTTAAATTATTTAAAATTAGTATTAAAAAAATTAGCTACTTTGCATTTGGTAAGTAACAAAATCTATCACTCCAGAAAGTTTGTCGTAAACTTTTCGAGCCCTATGGTTATCACTGGCAGTAATCCATCTCACGTATGGCCAATTATTTGCCTTAGCAATCGACTTAAGCTCTTTAAATAATAATTGAACTGCACCTGAACCTCTAAAATCAGGATGAATGTATAAATCATCTAAAAAACCAACAAGAGAGCCTCTTAAAGGAGATGGCATCTCACGAAAATGCATAAATCCAATAAGCTCACCTTCACTAGATTTAACTCCTATTGCATAAAATTTTATTTCTTTATCAAAAATCCAAGACCAGACCTTATCAAGAATGTCATCATTCATTGGCATTTTGTAGAATTCAGCATAGCCTTCATAAAGCATGCTCCATTCATTTCTATCAGATGACTTTAACTTTTCTACAATCAAAATTAAATTACTTTATTAAGTGCATGCTCGAGATTACGCACAGCAGAATCAACATCTTTCAACTTATCCAGGCCAAACAAACCAAGACGAAATGTTTGATAATCTTCACCCTCATCACATTGAAGTGGGACTCCTGCAGCGATTTGCATTCCTATATCTTTAAATTTTGAACCATTATGAATTTCTTTATCAGCAGTATAACTAACGACCACTCCTGGAGCATGATAACCATCTGCAGCAACGCTTTTGATATTATATTTTTTAAGAAGTAGACGAACTTTATCACCAAGTTCTTGCTGTTTTTTACATGCGTTATCAAAACCAAAATCAGCAGTTTCATTAATTGTATCCCTGAAGTGTTTAATAGCATCTGTTGGCATTGTGGCATGATAGGCATGCCCTCCACTTTCATATGTCTTCATAATTTGATGCCATTTGAGTAAGTCACAAGAAAAACTTGTACTTTTAGTTTCATTTATCTTATGACCTGCATTTTTTGAAAGCATCACCATACCAAATGCAGGTGAAGCACTCCACCCTTTTTGAGGGGCACTAATTAAGACATCTACTCCACAGTATTTCATATCAACCCATATTGCACCTGAAGCAATACAATCTAAAACAAACATGCCACCCACAGAATGAATTGCGTTTGCAACAGCTTTAATATAATCATTAGGTAGAATTACTCCAGATGAAGTTTCAACATGAGGTGCAAAAACCATAGCTGGTTTTTTATCCTTAATTAAGTTTATTACTTCATTAATATCTGGTGGAGCAAATGGAGCTTGAGGGTCTTCACTAATCCTTTGGGCTTTTAAAACAATTTCTTCAGAAGGAATATCTCCCATTTCAAAGATCTGAGACCAGCGAAAACTAAACCAGCCATTTCTTAGTACTAAACAACTTTGATTTGTAGCAAACTGACGAGCTACAGCCTCCATTGCATAGGTCCCACCTCCAGGAACTAAAATAACCTCATCTGCTTTATAAACCTCTTTTAAAGACGTTGAGACATCATTCATTACTTTATGAAATGAATCAGACATATGATTAAGAGATCTATCAGTGTAGACCACTGAATATTCTAAGAGTCCATCAGGATCAATATTATTTAAAAGGCCTGGCATTAAAAAACTCCATTAAAAAAATAAAAAATACAATTTGATTTTAATACAGGAAGGCCTTAATGAAAATTAATTTATTCACCCTCAAATTCACATAAAGTAAATACTTTTTGACCAATACCTTCAAGTCTAGCCCTCCCCCCTATATCGGGTAAATCAATAATAAAACAACATTCGACTATTTGACCCTCCATTTTTTCTACAATTTTTACAGCTGCCTCCGCTGTTCCTCCTGTAGCAATAAGATCATCAACAATTAAAACCTTTTCACCTGCCCTAATAGCGTCAGAATGAATTTCAATTTGATCAGAACCGTACTCTAAATCATAATCTTGGCTAATAGTTTTAGCAGGTAACTTGCCTGGCTTTCTTATTAAAATAAGGCCAACATTTAAAATATATGCTAAAGGTGCACCTAGAATAAAACCTCTGGCTTCAATTGCAGCAATTTTATCAATTTTTAAATCTTTATACCTCTCAGACAGCTTATTAATTGAATCACGAAGACCTTCTGGATCCTCAAACAATGTCGTAATATCTCTAAACATTACACCATCAATTGGGTAATTTTTAATTGTTCGGATTTTAGATTTAATTGACATTGTGATAGCTTTTACTTAAAAAAGAATTGACTTTATTTTTTAGATATATTGAACTTCAAGAATTTCATAGAGTATATCTCCAATAGGTGCTTTTACAGTAACCTCATCACCCTCTTCATTGCCTAATAATGCTTTAGCAATTGGAGAGTGGCAGGAAATCTTTCCTAATGAAATATCTGACTCATCTTCTCCAACAATTTGATAAATAGTTTCACTATCATCTGACAAATTTAAAAGAGTGATTGTTGTCCCAAAAACACAACGTCCGTCCTGATTGAGTTGCTTAACATCAATTAATTGCATTCTGGATAATTTTGACTCAATCTCTTGAATACGTCCTTCAATAAAACCTTGCTCCTCTTTTGCAGCATGATATTCTGCATTCTCTTTTAAATCACCATGCTCTCTTGCAGTTGCTATATCAGCCACAATTCTAGGGCGCTCTTCATCCTTGAGTCTTAATAACTCAGCTTCAAGTGCTTTTGACCCATTAACAGTCATTGGTATTGTATCCATAAAGCTTTTTTAGTAAAGTGATTGTAAAGACCTAACTGCTAGCTTATCATGAGTCTTTAATCCATCAAGCATTGCAAAGGCAGCGGCAACGGTTGTTGTACAAGGAATCTTATGAATTAACGCCTGACAGCGAATAACAGCAGCATCTTCCAATCCTTGACTATCCTCCGTAGAGTTAATAATCAAGTTAATTTCATCATTTTTTATCGAATCAACAATATGCGGAGAACCCTCCGATACTTTATTAACCATTGTACATTCTAAGCCTGCTTTTTGTAAAATTTCTTGATTTGTTCTGGTTGCTACAAGCTCAAAACCTTGAATAATGAGGCCCTGACCAAGCTCAACTAACCTTTCTCTATCAAGTTTCCTAAGACTTACAAATACCTTACCACTAGTTGGAATAATGTCCCCAGCAGCAAGGAAAGCCTTGTCACAAGCAGATGGAAAATCATATCCAATTCCCATAACCTCACCAGTTGATCGCATTTCTGGCCCTAAAAATGGATCCACTCCTAAAAATTTATTAAATGGAAAGACTGACTCTTTAACTGAAAAATGTTTAGGAACAATCTCAGTAGTAAAGTTCTGCTCTTTCAGTGACTTCCCAATCATTACTCGGGCCGCAATATTTGCAAGAGGTGCCCCAGTAGCTTTTGAAACAAAAGGTACTGTTCTTGAAGCTCTTGGATTAACCTCAATAACATAAATTTCATTATCTTGGTAAGCTAACTGGGTATTCATTAAACCAATAACATTAAGCTCTCTAGCCATTAATTTAACTTGTCTTCGCATCTCATCAAGAACTTCACTTGGAAGTGAATATGGGGGTAAAGAGCATGCTGAATCTCCAGAATGAATTCCTGCTTGCTCAATATGCTCCATAATCCCACCAATAACAATATCCACTCCATCACATATGACATCAATATCAACTTCAATTGCATGATCTAGAAATGAATCGAGTAATACAGGTGAATCATTTGAAACTTTTACGGCATTTGTCATATAACGTTCAAGACTATCTTTATCATAAACAATCTCCATAGCCCGACCACCTAAAACATAGGAGGGCCTTACAACTAAAGGAAATCCAATATTATCTGCAATTATAATGGCCTCTTCTTGGGAGCGAGCTGTACCATTTACAGGTTGTTTCAAGCCTAACTTTTGAATCATTTTTTGAAAGCGCTCTCTATCTTCAGCGAGATCAATAGAGTCTGGACTTGTACCTATAATATTTGCCCCATTTTTTTCAAGAGCAGCTGCCAGCTTTAGTGGAGTTTGTCCACCATAATGAACAATAATACCTTCAGGTTTTTCTATATCTATTACAGCTAAAACATCTTCAAGAGTTAAAGGCTCAAAATATAATCTGTTAGAAACATCATAATCCGTAGAAACAGTTTCAGGATTACAGTTAACCATGATTGTTTCATAACCATCTTCTTGCAATGCAAGCGAAGCATGAACGCAGCAGTAATCAAATTCAATACCTTGGCCAATTCTATTTGGACCGCCACCTAATATCATAATTTTTTTATTACTAGTTGGATTGGCCTCACACTCAGATTGATATGTTGAATAAAGGTAAGCTGTCTGAGTGTCAAACTCAGCTGCACAACTATCAACCCTCTTAAAAACTGGTGTTACATTTAGTGACTTTCTTGTAATTCTCAAATCTTCTTCAGAACATTCAAGAAGCTCTGACAAGCGTTTATCAGAAAAACCTTTTTGCTTAAGTTTAAGCATAATTTCAACATTAATTTCATCTAGTAATAAGCCTTTTATATTCTCCTCAGAAATCACAAGATCCTCTATTTGAGCTAAGAACCAAGGATCAATTTTAGAAAGGTCAAAAGCCTCTTTTAAGCTCATCCCCATTCGAAACCCATCAGCTAAGTAAAATATTCTATCTGCTCCAGCAGAGAGGAGCTCACCTCTAATTTTTCCTTTCGAATCATCTGCCGTTATGTCAACTATAGGGTTAAGCCCTGATTTATCTGTCTCAAGACCCCTAAGAGCTTTTTGAAAAGACTCTTGAAATGAAGAGCCCATTGCCATTACTTCACCAACAGATTTCATCTGAGTAGTGAGACGATCATCAGCTTTTGGAAACTTTTCAAATGCGAACCTTGGAATTTTTGTTACAACATAATCAATTGATGGTTCAAATGATGCCGGTGTTTTGCCTCCAGTAATATCATTGTCAAGCTCATCCAATGTATAACCAATAGCTAGTTTGGCAGCAACTTTTGCAATTGGAAAGCCAGTAGCTTTGGAGGCTAATGCAGAGGAGCGAGACACCCTTGGATTCATCTCAATAATAGTTAACCTACCATTTTCTGGATTAACTGCGAATTGAACATTTGAACCCCCAGTATCAACACCAATCTCTCTAAGAACCTTCAAAGAAGCATTACGCATAACTTGATATTCTTTGTCAGTAAGAGTTTGAGCTGGAGCGACAGTAATAGAATCTCCAGTATGAATGCCCATAGGGTCAAAATTTTCAATCGCACAAACAATTATGCAGTTATCTTTATTATCACGAACAACTTCCATTTCAAATTCTTTCCAACCTAGAATTGACTCTTCAATTAAAAGTTCATTAGTAGGAGATAAATCAAGCCCTCGCTGACAAATTTCAACAAATTGCTCCTTGTTATATGCAATACCTCCACCAGACCCACCCATTGTAAATGACGGCCTAATAATAGTTGGATAACCAACTTGCTCTTGAACTTTAAGAGCCTCATCAATAGTATGAGCAATTGCAGCCTGTGGCATATCAAGCCCAATTTTTAACATGGCTTTACGAAATAATTCTCTGTCTTCAGCCTTATCGATTGCCTCTTTATTCGCACCAATCATTTCAACTTTATGCTTATCTAAAACGCCATGACGATCTAGATCTAATGCACAATTAAGTGCTGTCTGGCCTCCCATAGTAGGTAATATAGCGCTGGGTTTTTCTTTTTCAATAATTTTTTCTAATGTTTTCCACTCGATTGGTTCAATATAAGTGGCATCAGCCATTTTAGGGTCAGTCATTATAGTGGCAGGGTTCGAGTTCACTAAGATTACTCGATATCCCTCCTCTCGAAGGGCTTTGCAGGCCTGTGCTCCAGAATAATCAAATTCACAAGCCTGACCAATCACAATTGGGCCAGCACCAATAATTAAAATACTTTTTATATCTTGTCTTTTAGGCATTATTTACTAGTATATTTTTCATTTTGACATCTGCTTGATAAATTCGTCAAATAACATGCTTACATCATGAGGTCCGGGAGATGCTTCTGGATGACCTTGAAAACTGTATGCAGATTTATTTTTAATTTTAATTCCTTGGATTGTTTTATCAAATAAAGATCTATGGGTTACCTCTATAACCTTTGGAAGAGAATCTTCTGATACTGAAAATCCATGATTTTGGGAGGTAATCAATACAGAGTGTGATTTTAATTCTTGGACCGGATGATTTGCACCATGATGACCAAATTTCATTTTTTCAGTTTTGGCACCACACGCAAGAGCCAAGAGTTGGTGTCCTAAGCAAATACCAAAGATTGGCACATCATGTTGAAGAAGTTTTTGAATATTTTTAATAGCATAATCACAAGGCTCTGGATCACCGGGACCATTTGATAAGAACACACCATCAGGTTTCATAGCGAGTAATTTATCAGCAGAAGTTTTAGCATTAAAGACAGTCAATTCGCAACCTCTATCAGCAAGCATTCTTAGGATATTTTTCTTAATGCCATAGTCATATACAGCTACTTTAAATTTAGATGTATTATTATTAAAATTTGATTTCTCTAGATCAAATGATCCTTGATTAAAACTATATGTTTTAGAGGTTGATACGACCTTTGCCAAATCCATATTCTTTAGTCCTAAAAACCCTTTAGCTTTTTGAATCGCATCTTCTGGAACAATTTCATCTGCAGCTAATATACAGCCTTTTAGAGCCCCATTAATTCTTAGATGTCTTGTTAATGCTCGAGTATCAATATTAGAAATTGCAACGATATTATTGCTTGATAAATAATTTTCAAGACTCAACTCTGATCGCCAATTACTATGAGCAAGTGGCAAGTCTCTAATAATTAAGCCAGAGACATAGATACCTGAAGACTCTTGGTCAACTATATTAATACCAGTATTACCAATATGGGGGTATGTTAATGCTACGATTTGGTGAGAGTAAGATGGGTCTGTCAATATTTCTTGATACCCAGTCATTGCAGTATTAAAAACCACCTCACCAACTGTTTCTCCAAAAGAGCCAATTGATTCGCCCAAAAAATACTTACCATCTTCTAATGCTAGTATGGCTGTTTTGGGCAAAAAAAAATCTCCTTTGGGGATGAAACTTGTCAAAATTTTACCATGTGTTTAACGTTAATTTATCTTGAATTTTTTAATCCAATGCTATAATTAAGTTGTAAATTCAAAACTTATTCAAATTAATGAAAATTATAGTTAATGGTAAAAAAATAGAACTACCTCAGCAATCAAATATTGAGGATTTGATGGTTTTCTTGGGCTATCAAAATCAGAGAGTTGCTATAGAAATTAATGAATTGATTATTCCTAAATCCAACCATTCCTCTTATTTATTAAAAGATAAGGATAAGGTTGAGATAATTAATGCAGTGGGTGGTGGTTAAAAAATTAAACTTACAGTTTTCTCTTCCCAGTAATCCTATTCCATTCATCAATATTTGCTACTTCTATATCAAAAAAATACTCTTTATAGCAATCTAAAACCTTATCAACCTGCTGTTTCAATATTCCAGATAATAGGAGTACTCCATTTGGATTGACTGAAGAAGCAAATAATGGGGCTAATTCTATTAGTGGGTTAGTTAAGATATTAGCTATTAATAAATCACATTTTTCTTTGATAACTAAGTTATTTGAATGAATAGTTTTAATTAATCCTTCACAATGATTATTGATAACATTTTCTTTGCAAGCAATAACTGCTTGAGGATCATTATCAATTGCTAGCAGACTTGAAGCACCTAACTTTGCAGCAGCAATTGCCAAAATTCCAGTTCCACAACCAAAATCAATAACTCTTTTATCCTTTGGTGGATTGGCATCAAGGTAATTAAGACACAAACTTGTTGTTTGGTGAGTTCCTGTTCCAAAAGCAAGGCCAGGGTCCATATTAACTATGATAGAATCATTAGGTAATTTAATTTGAGACTCCCAAGAAGGAAAAACCCAAAGTCTTTTTCCAAATTTCATTGGCTGAAAATCTTTTTTAAATTCCTCCTCCCAAGCTCGGTCTTTAAGATGTGATGAAGTAAGCACTTTAATATTACATATTTCAAAAATAGAATCTTTGATACTTTCTTGATTTATATCTGATGAAAACAATGCATTAATTTCTACATCGTCCCATAAAGGTGTCTGGCCCACTGGTGGCTCATAAATAGCTTCATCATATGCATCTTTATAAGTAATAGAGATACTTCCTAAACCAATAAGAACCTCTGATACAAGATCAGCTTGTTGTTTTTTAACTTGAAAAGATAATTGCTTCCAATTCATTAGATAAATTATAACCTTGGCTAAATTTAGGCTACTTATCTATTACTAAATTAAATCTTTAACCGAACTCAAAGCTTTTGGTAACCCTTTAGGCTTAGTACCTCCTCCTTGAGCCATATCTGCGCGTCCGCCACCCTTACCACCTATCTGAATTGCAACATGATTTAAGATCGAACCAGCTTGATACTTATCAGTTAGATTTTTCGTAACAGAGGATACTAGTGAGACCTTATTGTCAGAAATGCTTGCCAAAACAACCACCGCTGAACCTAACTTATCTTTAAGCTTATCCGCTAAATCCCTTAAATCCTTAGCCGCAACGTCTGTAACCTCAGTCGCTAAGACTTTAACGCCATTTATATCAATCGCTTTTTGAATTAAATCATCACTTTGATCACCAGCTAGTTGTTTTTGATAAGTAGCTAGTTGTTTTTCAAGTGTTTTTTGATTACTAATCAGTTGCTTAACTTTTTCTGTAACTTTTAAATTACTTGATTTTGTTAAGTTAACAATTTGATTTATATCATTTTCATTTTTTTTATCAAGCTCATAAGCTTCTATCCCTGTAATTGCCTCAATTCTTCTTATTCCTGAAGAAATTCCACTTTCAGAAATGATCTTAAACCTTCCAATATCTCCTAATCTCTCAACATGGGTTCCGCCACAAAGTTCAACAGAAAAATTTTCATCTCCCATTGTGAGTAATCTCACTAAATCACCATACTTTTCTCCAAAAAGTGCCATAGCACCTTTATTCTTAGCACTATCGATATCAGTCTCTTCAGTAGTGACTTTTGAATTACCTAAAATTTGCTCGTTAACTAATAGTTCAATCTTATCAATTGCAGATCTTGATAAAACCTCATCATGAGAAAAATCAAACCTTAATTTATCAGATTCTACCAATGATCCCTTTTGATGCACCTGATCTCCCAATATCTGCCTTAAAGCTTCATGCAAAAGATGAGTTGCAGAGTGATTATTCATAATTTTTTTACGCCTTTTCAAATCAATTTTTGCCTCTACTTTGTCACCAACCTTAAGAGAGCCAATTGACTGAATACCATAATGTTCAAAAGCGTTTGAAGTTTGTTTTTGTGTATCAGAAACTTGAAATTGTGAACCTTTTATTGAGATACTTCCATGATCTCCACTCTGACCACCTGACTCACCATAAAAACTGCTTTTATCTAAAACTATAATTGCTTCTTCACCTTCATTAACTTTATTTACAGACTTATTGTTTCTAATAACTGCTTTTACAGTAGCCTTATTCTCATATAATTCATAGCCTAAAAACTCAGTTGCAGCACTTATAGAAACTGATGACTTTTTAGAATCAAAGTCGCCTGCTTTTCGAGCACGCTGCTTCTGAAGCATCATTTCTGTTTCAAAACTTTTCATATCAATAGTTAAGTAACGCTCTCTTGCCACGTCTGCTGTTAAGTCAACTGGAAAACCGTATGTATCATATAGCTTAAATGCCAACTCTCCACTAATCTCTTCTCCACTAAGTTCATTAATCGCATTATTAAGAATATCCATACCAATATCTAAGGTTTGGGCAAATCGCTCCTCTTCCTTTTTTAAAATTTTCTCTACACTAGACTGAACTGAAATTAACTCTGGATATGCGCTTTTATTTTGTTTGGCTAATGTTGATACTAATTTATAAAAAAAAGTTTTATTAATGCCAAGTTTATGACCATGTCGAATAGCCCTTCTAATTATTCTGCGTAGAACATATCCTCGACCCTCATTAGAAGGAATAATACCATCAACCACCATAAACGCTGTAGAACGAATATGATCAGCTATAACTCTTACTGAGGCATTACTATCTTGAACTTTTTCAGTCTTAGGTGTAAGCTTAACTATGTCTTTTGTTAACTCTTTAAAACTATCAATATCATAATTATTGTTTTCATGTTGCATTACAGCCGCAAGTCTCTCTAGTCCCATTCCAGTGTCAACACCTTTTGACTTTAGAGGCTCTAATTCTCCATCTGATTGTCTTTCAAACTGCATAAAAACAAGGTTCCAAATCTCAATAAATCTATCGCCATCTTCTTCTGGAGTTCCTGGAGGACCTCCAGCAATATGCTCACCATGATCATAAAAAATTTCACTACAAGGCCCACATGGACCAGTATCTCCCATTTGCCAGAAGTTATCTTTCTCTCCACAACGTGAAATTCTATCTGCAGGAAAACCTATTTCATTAACCCAAATATCAAAAGCCTCATCATCGTCTTTGTAAATACTTACCCATAACCTTTCCTTTGGTAATTTAATCTCCTCAGTAAGAAAACTCCAAGCAAACCTAATGGCCTCACTTTTAAAGTAATCTCCAAAACTAAAGTTACCCAACATTTCAAAAAAAGTATGATGTCGTGCGGTATATCCCACATTATCTAAATCATTATGCTTCCCTCCAGCTCTAACGCACCTTTGACAAGATACAGCTCGATTAAAAGAAGATTTAGTTGCACCTGTAAAAATATCTTTAAAAGGCACCATTCCAGAGTTGACAAATAACAGTGTATTATCATTATGAGGAACTAAGGATGCACTCTGCTGAATTGCATGCCCATGACTTTCAAAATAAGTTAAAAATTTCTGTCTTATTTCAGCAGTTTTCATTTTTTTTTGTAACTATTAAATTAATCATAATTATACTCTCAGCCTTCTTACAGGGCAAAGAACTCTTGCAGACAGTCACATAACCTTGCCTGAACTTCTGACTCTAGTTCTCCCATTTTCTTAATAAAAGATAATTTATCAATTGATCTAATTTGATCTACCATGACATAGCCTTTTGCATTATCAAATTCACATTCAATTCTACTTTGAAGATTTTCAGTTGAAGTTGTCATTGGTGCAACTACAAGATTAGGTAAATCATTTAATTCATTAGGTGAAATGATTGTGCATAAGCCAAGATTATCTACTACTCTTCCATTATTAGGATTTTTCATGACCAACCAAACATCAAAACGCTCCATTAGTCTTTCCACCATTCCCAAATTGCCATAGGTTTTACTTCATTATGATGTCTCTCCCAACCAGATCGAGCTTTTTTTTGTGAGGTAATTAATAACCCACTATCTAAAACCACAAAATCTAACTCTTTATTATCTAAATTAGCTAAAGAAATTATTGGTTTAGGAATTCTTATTCCTTGGGAGTTGCCTATTTTAATGATTTGAGCCATAAATGTAATTATATTGTAATTACATTATAAATGCAAACATTTCTAAGTCACAAACTCAAGACTTCCATTACCATTTCTTAAAACTAAAACTTCATCATTAGATAAATCAATAATCGTTGTAGGCTCTGGAGGGCAATGACCTGAATCTATTATAAGGGCATTTGATCCATGTAATACTTCTTTGACATCATTAGAATTATAAAATTCATAACCTTCTATCTTTAAAGAAACACTCATCATTGGTTCCATTAAATTTTCAAGAATTGATTGGACAACAGGATTACTAGAAACCCTGATTCCTATTGTTTTTCTCTTTCCATTTAGTAATCTATTTGGGATATCTTTAGTTCCCTCTAAAATAAAAGTATAAGCACCAGGTAATATTTTTTTTAACAACCTAAATCCAGAGTTATTTAATTTAGCATATTCACCAATATGCGATAGATCTTTCATCATTAATGTAAAGTGATGATGTTTCCTTAACTTCCTAATATTAATAATCTGGTCCATTGCATTTTTATTTCCTAATGCGCATCCTAATGCGTAGCCTGAGTCAGTTGGATAGGCAATAATTCCTCCATTCTCTAGTAAATCAACAACTTCTTTAATTAAGCGATACTGAGGATTTTCAGGATGAATACTTAAGACTTTAGACATTAAAGGTACCTCCAAACTGCTCTTTCAATATTTGGAAGATTCTTTAAATTACCTATTCGAATTCTTTGATTTGGCCATCCATGAAAATCAGAACCGCACGATGCTAGCAAATTATAGTCATTTGTCCATTGATTACTCAATTTGACCTCTTCTTCTGTACTTGTGCCAGTGACAACTTCTAGCCCATCACCCTGTACCTCTTTGAAATCAATTAGCAACTTTTTAATCTTAGTATTTGTCATTCTATATCTTAAGGGATGAGCAATAAGGGCTTTACCACCAGCAGCATGAATCCAATGAACAACCTCTTCAAAACCTCTCCACTCAACCCCGACTCCCCCAGGTTTTTTACCTGTTAAATAGCGCCTAAATACTGCCTTCATGTCTTTACAATAACCCTCACTAATTAACATTTGCGCAAAATGCGTTCGAGTTAACATGTCCGTTTTACTAAAGCTTTGCGTTTTCTCAAGTGCATCTTTAATTCCAGAACGCCAGAGTCCAAGAGCTATTTTTTCTGCTCTTTCTTTTCGTAATTTTTGATTATGCTCTAAGCCAGTTTGTAAGATATCATTATTAATGTCTATCCCGAGCCCTAAAATATGAATGGCCATATTTCGCCAAAATGCAGATATTTCAACGCCATTAATAAGATTTAAGTTTAATTTATCTGCCTCTAATTTAGCCTCTGCAGAACCTTCAGTAGTATCATGATCGGTTAATGAGAACAATTCACAACCAGCTTGACTTGCGAGTTTAACAACTTCGCTTGGAGAAAGTATGCCATCTGAATAGAATGAATGACTGTGAAGATCAATTTTCATAATAATTAAGATTATAATCAATAAATTAATTTAGCGTACATCGGGATTAACAAAGTTGAAAATATAACTTAGCGTTCAATTGTTGAACAAAAATCAATATATGGCTTATAATGAGATGCATGAAAAATTGGTATCTAATCAAAACAAAGACAAGACAAGAAAGTACTGCAGTAATAAATCTTGAAAATCAAGAATATATTACTTATTGTCCTATAGTTAAAATTAACAAAAAGAATGTGGTTTTATTTCCAGGCTATATATTTATTTATCTTGATAAAAATAATGAAAATTGGTCGCCAATTCGCTCAACTAAAGGTGTAATAAATTTTGTTAGATTTGGTTCAAACTATGCCCAAGTTCCTGAACATATTATTGAATATATTCGAGTCAATCAAGCCAATTCAGAAGAAAAACTAAAAAAACTAAGTAAATTTAAAAAAGGCGATAAAGTGCAAATAACAGATGGAGTATTTAAAAACTGTATTGCTATTTTTAAATCCTACAAATCTGAAGAGCGAATTATTTTATTGATGAAGGTATTAGGCCAACAACAAGCCATAAATATTAAGCAAGAACTATTAGTTGCTCTATAATTATCATTCCTTAGTTAGAACTTACTTTTTTTATTTTCCAATCTATTAAATAATTTATGTGCGGCATTGTTGGAGGCATTACTACTAAAAATATCACTCCACTACTAATGGATGGGTTGAAGCGACTAGAATACCGAGGTTATGACTCATCTGGACTAGTAATACTATCACAAGACAATAAGCTGTTGCGGGAACGAGCTGCTGGAAAAGTTAAGAATCTTGAAAATAAATTAAAGCTAGTAAAATCTAAACTTGAAGGTAACGTCGGTTTAGCGCATACTCGATGGGCGACTCATGGCAAGCCATCAGTCAAAAATGCACATCCACATATTTCAAAAAAATCAATTAGTTTGGTGCACAATGGGATTATTGAAAATTACATTGAACTGAAAGATTTACAAATGAAGCAAGGCTATGAGTTTACTTCTGAAACTGATACTGAGGTTATTGTGCATGCAATTGACCATGCTCTTAAGTCATCCGATTCTTTACTTAAAGCAACTCAAAAAGTAATAAAAACACTTGATGGCTCATATGGGATTGGGGTTCTTTCATCCAAATACCCAGACCAAATTATTGCTACAAGAAAGGGCTCCCCATTGGTAATAGGAATTGGTGACAATGGTAATTATGTTGCATCAGACCAAATGGCACTTTTGTCTTTAACTGATAAATTTATTTTTCTAGAAGAGGGAGATATTGCTGAAATTAAATTAGATAAAATTACTATTTATGATTTAAATGATAATTTAGTTGAGCGCCCTATCAAAACCTCCAAGTTAAAAATAGCTCAGATTGATTTAGAGGGTAATGACCATTTTATGCAAAAAGAAATCTTTGAGCAGCCACAAGCAATAAGAGATACTCTTGAATCACGCATTACAAAAAATTCTGTTGTTATTCCAGCTTTTGGGTATGATGCTGAAAAAATATTTCAGAAAATCAGGCAAGTACAAATTGTTGCTTGCGGCACAAGTTATCATGCTGGTCTAGTGGCTAAATATTGGCTCGAAGATATAGCCAAAGTACCATGCAATGTTGAAGTTGCAAGTGAATATCGCTACCGTAACCCTATCTTTTTAAATGGCACTCTCTTTGTTACTCTCTCACAAAGTGGGGAAACAGCTGACACAGTTGAGGCTCTAAAAACAGCTAAGAAAATAAACAGCAGTATTATCTCTCTTTGCATAAGTAATTCTGCAGAATCTAGCCTTACTAGACTTTCTGATTTAAATTTTTTAACTCATGCCGGCCCTGAAATTGGCGTTGCAAGCACAAAAGCTTTTACTACCCAACTAGTTGCTCTATCATTACTAGTTTGCTCTATAGGTAAATTAAAAAATACAATTAACATAAAGCAAGAGAAAAAAATTGTTGACGGTTTAAGGAGATTGCCAGGACTAATTAACAATGCGTTACTGCAAGAACCGCAAATTAAAAAATTAGCAGCGCGCTTTAAAGATAAAAATAGTGCTCTTTTTTTAGGAAGAGGAACTATGTATGCTATTGCGATGGAAGGCGCACTAAAACTAAAAGAAATTAGTTATATTCATGCTGAGGCATATCCCGCTGGAGAATTAAAACATGGGCCAATTGCACTGATTGACAAAAATATGCCAGTAATTGCAATCGCTCCAAACGATGAACTATTAGGCAAACTTAAATCAAATCTACAGGAAGTAAAATCAAGAGGTTCACAGATGATTGTTTTTGAAGATGAAGATTCAAAAGTGCAAGAAATGGAGGCAATGGAAGTAATCCAAATTACCTCAAACCTTGGACGGATTTCTGCGCCTATTATCTTTACAATACCCCTTCAGCTGTTAAGCTATCATGTTGCCCTAATAAAAGGTACTGATGTCGACAAGCCAAGAAATTTAGCTAAATCCGTCACCGTTGAATAAGATATTATATTTGGCACTTTTAGTATTTTTATTGCTGTGTTATTTGATTAATATGAGTGTCCATAAAAACAGAGCGGTGCATCTGGTATAACATAATTATAAAAATGAACAAAAAAGGTAGTAATAAATGATAAAAAAATGTCTTTTCCCTGCGGCTGGTTATGGAACCCGTTTTTTACCAGCTACCAAAGCAGTCCCCAAAGAAATGCTTCCAATACTAACCAAACCTTTATTGCAATATGGAGTTGAAGAGGCACTGTCTGCAGGCATAACTAATATGGCAATTGTTACAGGTAGGGGCAAGAGAGCCATTGAGGATCACTTTGATAATTCATTTGAACTTGATATGCAATTAAGTGGCACTTCAAAAGAATTCCACCTAAAGGAAATTAAAGAGATAATTAAGAACTCGACCTTTACCTATGTTCGCCAAAAACAAATGCTTGGACTAGGTCACGCCATACTTACAGGTGAGCCCCTTATTGAGAATGAGCCTTTTGCTGTAATTCTTGCAGATGACCTGTGTGATTGCGATGAAAGTGGGATTATTTCGCAATTAATTAAAATATACAACAAATATAAATGCTCAGTCGTGGCCATTGAAGAAGTCCCAATGTACCAAACCAGCAAATATGGAATTATCGCTGGCAAACTAGTCGATGAGACAAGGGATACTTATCGTGTAACCAATATGATTGAGAAACCTGAGCCAAAAGATGCACCAACCAACATGGCAATTATTGGACGCTATATCCTAACGCCAGATATTTTTGATATTCTTCGAAACACTAAGCCGAGCAAAGGTGGTGAAATTCAAATCACCGATGCACTTCTCACTCAAGCCAAACAAGGCAAGGTAATTGCCTATAAATTTAAAGGAAAGCGCTTTGATTGCGGCAGTATTAAGGGCTATATAGAAGCTACAAATTACTTTGCCAAACATCAGGGTATTGTCTAAGCCTTAAGAAAAAAAAATTAACCCCAATGGCATGTGCGGTCTAAAAACGAAAGAAAATACTCAGCCTAAGCCTCAGAAATTTCTGATCACCCAGCGCTTAAGCTTCATACAAAATATCAGTAATTAAAGATTGCGGTTTAAAACCCGGCACGGCTTTTATTAGTAACTGTCGCAACTTAACCTGATCGCCACTATCAACAGCCTGTTCTAACTCATCAAGAATTAACTTTAAATCACCCCATGCCAGCATCTCTTCCTCTGCGCGCAGGATCATTGGATTGTTAGTTTTGGAAACATTACCACCAATCAGCAGCTCCTCATAAAGCTTTTCGCCTGGTCTCAGACCGGTAAACTTAATCTCAATATCGCCGTTTGGGTTTAGCTTATCCTTAACCTGAAGGCCGCTCAAACGAATCATCTTTTGAGCCAGGTCTAGAATTCGAACAGGCTCTCCCATGTCAAGCACAAATACATCCCCACCCTCAGCCATAGCGCCCGCCT